>CAIQRN010000066.1 GCA_903874255.1 uncultured Actinomycetes bacterium | reverse complement strand
CGTGATTTTGAATTACCAGAGAGTTGGATAGGAAAGCGACTAGTTTTGCAACTCGGTGGATATGAGTCCGTTGCTCTAGTTTATGTAAATGGTGTTGAAGTTGGTCTTACTAAAGACTCACGGTTAGCTGCGGAATTTGATATCACTAAATTTGTTCACCACGGTAACAATGTTTTACGAATTGATGTTACAAAATGGTCAGATGCAACTTTTATTGAGGACCAAGATCAATGGTGGCACGGCGGCATAACTCGCTCCGTTAAACTTTATGTAACCAACAAAGTTTTTATCGAAAGATTTTATACAACTGCCGGTTTAGCAAAAGATGGCACAACTGGAACTCTGGATATTCGAGCCCATATTGGTTCAATTGATAATCTCTCAACGCATGACTACACATTGCGCACATCTATCGAAGAGTTACCGAATGTTAGTACTGCCAATCTTTCTTCAACTTTAAAAACCTTCTCTGCTCCATTATGGACCGAACGTGATGAAGATTTAAAGCGTCGCAGCGACGAATATTTCCATGGCAAATTCTGGGATGGAAATTTGCCAGCAGAAGCGCTGAAAGCCATTACAGAAAATGAGCCCTGGCCTGCGGGCAAGATTCATTTAAATACCGAGATTCCTAAAATTAAGGCTTGGTCGGCTGAAACACCTCATCTTTATACACTCAATATTGAGTTGCTGGATCCTGAAGGCAATATCGTTCAAATTTCCCAGCAGAAAATTGGCTTTAGATCTGTTGAGATTATTGGTCAAGATTTTCTGATTAACGGTCAACCGGTGATTTTTTATGGCATTAACCGCCACGATTTTAATCGCTACACCGGGCGTGCATTAACTCGAGAAAATATGAGAGAAGATTTGCTAGAACTTAAGCGTTGGAACTTCAATGCGGTGCGTACATCGCATTATCCAAACGATGCCGCATTTTTGGATCTATGTGATGAATTAGGATTTTACGTAATTGGTGAAGCAAACATTGAATCACACGCATTTATTGCCTCGATTTGTGACGATGCACGTTACCTAACCGCATTTGTAGATCGAGTTGGCCGCATGGTTCAACGCGATATTCATCACCCGGCTGCAGTGATGTGGTCGCTCGGAAATGAATCTGGCGCTGGTTCAAATCATGAAGCTGCTGCAGCATTTGCGCGATCTTTCGACCCCTCACGTCCGTTGCATTATGAAGGTGGTATTCGCGGAAATTGGATGGGTAGTCGTTCGCTCACCGATGTTATTTGCCCAATGTATCCATCGATTTCAGCGATAAAAGAATATGCAACTTCTAAGAAAGCAGATCGTCCACTCATCATGTGCGAGTACTCGCATGCAATGGGAAATAGCAATGGAACTTTGGCCGAGTACTGGGAGGTCATTGAATCCACTCGTGGATTACAGGGCGGCTTTATCTGGGAGTTCTGGGATCACGGTCCTGTTCAAACAATGCCCGATGGCTCAAAACGAAATGCCTACGGTGGCGATTACGGTGAGAAAAAGCATGATGGAAACTTTTGCTGCGATGGAATGGTCTTCCCTGATCGCACGCCAAAGCCCGCAATGGCTGAATTTAAAGCTATTGCTGCACCAGCAGTTGTTAGCGCCGTTAAAGCATCCACTGGTAATTTTAAAATCTTTAATAAGCATTTCTTTAAAGATTTAAGCGAGTACGAACTTCATTGGTCAATCACTGAAGATGGAGTAATTGGTGATGGTGGAAATGTAAGACTTCCAAATGTATCTGCACGTAAAAGCGCTGCTTTTAAAATTTCCTCGGACTACTTAGAAAGCGGTGACGGTCCTGGCGAGCGTTTTATTACTTTTGTATTAGTACGCACTGCAAGCACCGTTTGGTCGCCAACAATGTCTGAAGTAGGTTGGAATCAATTCGCGCTTCCTTCCGAAACTCCAACTATTGCATCTGCTGAACCATCCCACGAATTTGTCGATGCGCTCGATGAATACGGACAGATCGTTCTTCCACATGGAGTTGTTGCACCGAAGTTATCTTTATGGCGCGCACCTACAGATAATGATCGCATCGGTCACTTTGCAACTAAATGGAATCGTTGGGGCTTGCGTGATCTCGAGCGCACTGATTGCGTTGTTTCCCAAAATCCAAGCCGAATAAAGATTGCAAATTCCTGGACCACAAGCGCTGGCATTGTGATTAAGCATTCACAGGATATAACTCCAGTTGCTAATGGTTTCAAAGTTATTGAGTCGGTGACTCTGCCGAAACAATTAGTAGATGTGGCTCGCGTCGGCATTAATTTTGAGCTCGATGGCGCGTTAACTGATTTAACATGGTTTGGTTCTGGTCCACATGAAACTTATCCGGATCGCAAAATTGCACGTATTCATCGTTTCGTTTCAACGGTTGCCGGGCAATATGTTCCATACGTTCGACCACAAGAAAATGGTGGACACAACGGTGTTCGCTGGTTTGAAGTTACTGATGCAACAGGACATGGCCTTCGCGTACAAATGGGCGCACCGTTACAAGTTTCAGTGACCCCTAATCGAGCAGTTGATTTAGCTGATGCAACACACGATGTTGAGGTGAAGGCCTCAGGAACCGTTGTGGTTCATATCGATGGTGCCCATCGCGGTGTTGGAACCTCTTCATGCGGCCCAGATACTCTGCCGAAGTACCTCATTGCACCCGGTGTTCACACCTGGGAATGGACCGTTACTTCAATCTAAATTCAGCGGCCAATGAATGGCAATTGGATATTTACAGGATCGGCCATCTCCCGATGACTTACCCCGTGCACGCCGCCACAACCAAGGCAAAGCAAAGGTGATGAACCAGATTGTCGTGACAATTGCACGCAAAATTTTTGGCTCGGCTTTTGCTGGTGGCAACGGTACGCGCCAATTTTTATCGAAAGGTAACTCCAGAATTTCAAGAACTGCTTGGGCAACTCTTTCATGTCCCATTGCATTTAAATGCAAACGGTCAAAAGCTAAGAATCGATTGTCGCTAAAAGCTGGTTCTTCATTTGCATCTGCAACGATTGCACCAACTTCGGCAGCAACTGCACGAACATTTTTGTTAAAAGCACTAAAGCGTTCTTCCCACATTTTTGCAGATCGCCCAGTGTTTCCGGTTTTCTCTAGAACTGTAAAAAGCAAAATAGTTGCTCCAGATGATGCCAAGCGGCGAACTGCATCGGCATACTGGCCTAAAACAAATTCAGCGTTGTATTTTGGTCGAATAACATCATTAGCACCGGCATGAAATGAAATAAGTGTTTGCGGACCGGTCACCTGATCCAGAGCTGGTGCAATCTGCTCATCAATAACTTGTCCAACTAATTTGCCGCGAATCGCCAGGTTTGCATACGTGAAATCTGGGTGAACCGTGGACATAACATCGGCAACGCGATCTGCCCAGCCGCGATATTGGCCATATTTCTTTTCATCACACATGCCCTCGGTATATGAATCACCGAGTGCGATAAAACGAGTGTAAATCACGAACTACCCCTTACGACGTGCCTGATCTATATGAAAGAGTGCGATTGATGTCGCAACACTTGCGTTCAATGATTCAGTCGTTGCGCTAATAGGAATTGAAATCACGAGATCACATTTTTCACGAGTTAAACGTGCCAAACCTTTTCCTTCGCTTCCAACAACAACCATGATTGGTTCGGTTGCAACTTTCATCGCCGAAATCGTGTCATCTGATTCACCATCAAGACCAACGACAAATAATCCCTCTTTTTTAGCGGCATCAATTGTTCGTGCCAAGTTAGTTACTTGTGCGATTGGCATACGTGCTGCGGCACCGGCCGATGCTTTCCATGCAGATGCAGTCATTGCAGCTGCGCGACGTTCAGTCATCAGAACTCCAGCTGCACCAAAAGCTGCCGCACTTCGAACGATTGCGCCTAGATTTCGAGGATCTGTAACACCATCGAGTGCAACGATTAACGCTGGGTATTTGGCGCGCTGCATAATTTCTTCAAAAGATGAATATTGAAATGGCTTAATTGCAAGAATAATTCCTTGGCTATTTGGTGAAATGCCCTCAACTTCGGCACGATGCGCTTCACGGATTGGAAGTCCTAAGTGAAGTGCAAGTTTTAAAGATTCCGCGACTCGATCGTCAACATCAATACTTCGCGCAACTAATAATTCAGTTGCTGGAACGCTTTCGCGCAATGCTTCTAATACTGCGTTACGTCCGGCAACAATCTCACCGCGTGGGCGTTCACCGCGTGGTGCGCGAGATGGTGTTGCGCGCGAAATAGTGGTTGCACGTGGACTAGTTGACCGTGTCGCCTTTTTCTCTGCAGCTTTCTTACGCTTAGCAGCGGCGTGATACGGACGATCTTCAGCCTTTGGAGTTGGGCCTTTTCCTTCAAGACGCTTCTTATTCTTTCCGCCGGTTCCAGAAGATGGACCTTTTTTTGATGCGCGAATCGCGCCTTTGCGGGATGAATTACCGGCCATGGTTAGCTCTTTTCCGTCATCGACCAACGTGGCCCTTGTGCAGTATCTTCAATTGTAATTCCTAATTCCAACAAGCCATCACGTATTGCATCTGATGCAGCAAAATCCTTGCGTTCACGGGCAGCTGTGCGCTCTTTGAGGGCAAGATGAATGACACCATCTAAAGCTTCATTAACATTTGCTGGAGCGCTCTGCGCAAAATTTTGATCCAAAGGATCGCAGCCAAGAATTTGTAATGCACCACGAATTTCACTCGCGGCCTTAGCGACGATAGTTAAATCGCTATCTGTAATCCCCTGATTTCCAAGGCGAAGGTTCTCAGATATTCCTGCCAATGCTGCGGGAACTGCTAAATCATCATTCATTGCTGCGCAAAATGCATCGTTGACAACTGGTGTGGGTTGTTCACCTAAAAGTTCGGTTGCACGATTAATGAAATTTTCGATTCTACGAAATGCAACTGCAGATTCATCGAGAGCTGCTTCAGAATATTCCAACATGGAACGGTAATGCGCACTTCCCAAATACCAACGAAGTTCAATTCCACGAACGCGTTGCAAAATAACATCGACTTGCAAAGTGTTGCCTAGGGATTTACTCATCTTTTCACCAGATTGAGTTACCCAAGCATTGTGTAGCCAGCGATTTGCAAATTTGTGACCCGCAGCTTCTGATTGTGCAATTTCATTTTCATGATGGGGGAAAATTAAATCCAGACCACCAGCATGGATATCAAAAGCTTCGCCTAAATATGTATGTGCCATTGCAGAACATTCAAGATGCCATCCCGGACGACCAGCGCCCCATGGAGTTGGCCAAGAAGGTTCGCCAACTTTGGCAGCTTTCCATAAGGCAAAATCGCGAGGATCTTTTTTCATTGAAGCTCCAGCATCGACATCTGCTGCAGGTTGCAAATCATCAAGTTTTTGGCCCGATAAAGTTAAATAGCGCTTTAATTTACGGACCTCTAAATAGACATCACCGTTACCTGGAGCATAAGCAGCGCCATTGTCGATCAATGTTTGCATAAGCTCAATCATCTGGGTGATATGACCAGTAGCACGTGGTTCATATGTTGGAGGCATGACATTTAATGCGGCGTATGCCGAATTGAAAATACGTTCGTACTTCATTGCAAGTGCCCACCACTGCATTTTTTCAATGACCGCTTTTTGTAAAATTTTGTCATCGATATCAGTCACATTGCGAATAAAAGTGACGTCGTATCCGCTCCAAATTAACCAGCGACGCAAAATATCAAAGTTGACCGCACTTCTTACGTGGCCAATATGCGGGGCGGCTTGAACTGTTGCGCCGCAAACATAAATAGAAACTTGACCCGGTTGAAGTGGCTTAAAAACGCCTACTTCACGGGTTGCAGTGTCATATAAATTCAACGCGGACATTTTCTAATTCTACTGCTTAGAAACCAAGGCAGTTGCAATGGCCGCGATGCCCTTACCCTCACCGGTAAGGCCTAAACCATCAGTTGTTGTTGCTGTAACTGAAACATCGGCACCTCCTAAGGCAGCTGAAATAGCTTCAATTGCCTCGGCACGTCGAGTACCAATTTTTGGACGATTACCAATGATTTGGACGGCAACATTCGAAATTACATATCCAGCCTTGGAAATCATTGAAAGTGTTTCTTGCATAAGTTGTGTTCCGGATGCACCTGCATATTCAGGTCGATCAGTGCCGAAGTTACTTCCAAGATCGCCAAGTTGTGTTGCTGAAAACAGCGCATCACAAATTGCATGTGCAGCGACATCGCCATCGGAGTGTCCTTCAACTCCAACTTGTTCTGGCCAGTGCAAACCTGCAAGCCATAGTTGGCGACCTTCGGCAAATGTATGTGCGTCGACTCCGATACCTGCGCGGATATTTTTGCTTAACCCTATAAAACTAAGCGCGGTGACTAAATCTGCTGGAGTTGTAATTTTGAGTGCTCTTTCTTCACCAATAATCACTTTAACTTTTCCACCATTGGCTTCAATTAATGCAGCATCATCAGTTGCATCTTTGCTCGAGGCATGGGCTGCACGCAATTCAGAAGCGATGAATCCTTGAGGAGTTTGGATGCTAACAAGTGACGCGCGATCTGGTGTGCCAACAACAAAACCTTCAGCGTTTGTTTCCTTAATAGTGTCTACAACTGGAATTCCCGGAACCACTGCACATCGACCCGATTGAAGTTCAGCAATCACGCGTTGAACTAATTCAGTGCTTGCTAAAGCTCTGGCTGCATCGTGTACCAATACAAAATCACCTGTTGCTACGGCTAATCCATTTCGAACACTTGCTGAACGAGTTGATCCTCCCGTCACAACAATGATGTCATCACCAAGGAGTTCACTTATTTGTTTTTCAAATCCAGCCGGGGCTGTAACAATTATTTGATCAACTACTGGCGCCAGCGATGAGACGGCATGCTCAAGTAAAGTTTTATCCACTAATTGGATAAGTGCTTTTGGATAGCCAGCACCAAATCTCTCACCACTGCCCGCAGCAGCGATGATGGCGCTAATAGACATTGTTAAGAAGCAAGAACCTCGTCAAGGATTACTGCAGCCTTTTCTTCATCAGTGCGCTCTGCAAGAGCAAGCTCTGAGATAAGGATCTGCTTCGCCTTGGCGAGCATGCGCTTTTCACCGGCTGAAAGGCCACGATCTAAATCGCGGCGATACAAGTCGCGGACAACTTCTGCAACCTTAATAACATCACCTGATGCTAATTTTTCAAGGTTGGCTTTATATCGGCGAGACCAGTTTGTTGGTTCTTCTGTATAAGGCTGGCGGAGCACGTTAAATACGCGGTCTAGGCCAGCTGAATCAACCACATCACGAACGCCTACAAGATCAATATTTTCCGCAGGAACTCGAACAGTCAGATCTCCTTGAGCAACTTTTAACACTAGGTAGGTCTTTTCTTCACCCTTGATCACGCGCGTTTCAATGGCTTCAATTAATGCAGCCCCGTGATGAGGATAAACAACGGTTTCGCCGACCTTAAATGTCATGTGATGCCCTTCGATAGAGGAGCAATTCTACCAGCATAATCTGCATGAGAAAACCCCGTATAACTAGCGTGATTCACTGCTTATTCGATATGAGACAATTGCGCCTATGCGTCGCTCACTCACTGCATTATTAATTATTAGTACAGCTCTGTCATTAACTGCTTGCGGGGCTGGTAACAATGCATCGACACGACAAGTCAATCAAGTGACTGATGGTGTTGAAGCCGCGATTAATACAGATGGCAATAAAATTAAATTAGTAAACACGCTTGTGGTTACAACTGCCGAAGGCGCAGGAGTGTTGGTTGGAACTATCATCAATGAGTTGCCGACAGAAGACGCCTTGTTGGGAATAACAATAAATGGTCAGCTTGCCACCATCACTGGAAAAAATGTCTTGGCGCAAAATGCTCCAATTATTTTTGAAGGTTCGAGTGCAAATTCAAAGGCTGTAGTTAAAACTCTTGGTGCTATAGCCGGAGCCCACGTAGAGATTTCTCTCTTCTTTGCCCATGCTGGTCAAGTAAATTTGTTAGCAATCATTCGTGATCAGCGTGATACATACGCTGGTATCACTGCTTAATAAATTTACTTTTTACCCTGATTCGCTACCGCTGCAATCGCCTCTTGTGCTGCCTCTGGATCTAAGTATTCGCCACCTTTAGTTACTGGCATCAAATCAGAGTTGAGTTTGTAATAAAGCGGAATTCCTGTCGGAATGTTTAGACCGGCGATATCGCCATCACTGATTCCATCTAGGTGCTTAACCAAGGCGCGCAAAGAATTGCCATGCGCAGTAACTAAAACGCGATTACCCGCCTTCAAATCAGGAACGATTGATTCATGCCAATAAGGCAACATGCGCTCCACTACATCTTTGAGACATTCAGTTTTTGGAGTGGTGATGTCGGCATATCGCGGGTCACTTGACTGAGAAAACTCGTCGTTATCCTCGATGGGAGGTGGCGGTACATCAAAAGAACGGCGCCACAGTTGGAACTGTTCTTCACCATATTGAGCAAGGGTCTGCGCCTTATCTTTTCCTTGTAGCGCACCGTAATGACGCTCATTTAATCTCCACGAACGCTTCACTGGGATCCAATGACGATCGCAAGTATCTAGAGCTAACTGCGATGTATGAATTGCGCGGCGTAACAAAGAAGTGTGAAGCAAATCTGGCAACAGTCCTCGCTCGGCTAGAAGTTTTCCACCACGTCGAGCCTCATCTTCACCTTTAGCCGATAAACGAACGTCGACCCAGCCGGTAAAAAGATTCTTGGCATTCCATTCAGATTCGCCGTGGCGTAAAAGTATTAACTCAAAGTTGCTCATGCCTACATCCTAAACCAAATGTTTGAAAGCCTCTAAATTTGCGAGTGACTCTCCCCGCGAAACTCGCCAAGCCCACTCGCGGCGAATTGCATTC
Organism: uncultured Actinomycetes bacterium; assembly: GCA_903874255.1. Taxonomy (GTDB): domain Bacteria; phylum Actinomycetota; class Actinomycetes; order Nanopelagicales; family Nanopelagicaceae; genus Planktophila. The sequence continues at coordinate 14,487 of CAIQRN010000066.1, read as the reverse complement.
GCGAAGCCAAGTTCTAAAAGTGGATTAAATGATGAATCAGATATCTGTAAGACAGAACCAACAAGCCGATCTATTTCACGGTCAGTGACAGCGGTTAACGGCAGCCGGCCAACTAAGAAAATATCCCGTACTTCGTTGATGGCAAAAGCCAACCCATAAAGTGAAGCGTTCTTGGCAAGACACCAGGCATGAACTGCCGGCTCATTATCATCTGGCTTACGGATTACGAAGGCGTTAATACTTAAAGAATGATCACCGATAACTAGTGCGCAATGGGTCTGAAGTTTTTTCTCACCTGGCAAAGTTACCAAGAAAGTATTGTCATCTTTGCGTTCAAACTCTAAATCATGCGAATCTAAGAACTCTTCAACAGCAATACGTGGATCAATTGCAGCCATTTAATTTCCTGAGATTTTTCGTGCAGCATTATGTTCGGTAATGACTTGATCATAAATATCTAAGGTTCCTCGGGCCGTTGCGTCCCAACCAAAATGTGACGCATGTTCAACAGCTCCCATTGAAAGCAGGATGCGGCGTTGAGGTTCCATTAATAGACGGGCAATAACGGAAGACCAAGCTTTTGGATCGTGGCCATCAACTAAAACACCAGAAATTCCATCGGCAACTGCCGTTCGTAATCCACCAACGGCAGTTGCAACTACCGGGGTGCCGCACGCCTGAGCTTCAAGTGCAACAAGGCCGAAGCTTTCAGAATAACTTGGCACGCATACTAAATCTGCGGCGCGATACCACTGTGGCAAATCTGTACGCGGAACTGGTGGAGTAAAGCTAACTACATCGTCAATACCAAGCCAAGTTGTTAATTCTTTTAATCGCTCAACTTCTTCAGTATTAGCACCGGAAGCCCCGCCGATAATATTTACAACTAATTTAGGACGAAGGTGCGGTGAATGTTTAACCAGTTCTGCAGTTGAGCGAATTAAAACCTCTGGACCTTTGTGCGGCTGAATTCGGCCAACGAAACTGACTACTAACGCATCCTGCTTAATTCCAACATAGTTTCGAGCGGTATTTCGACCTTCGCCGGGAGTGAAGGTGTACAAATCAACGCCAGGAGTAACAACATGCACGATGTCTGGGCATGCGTCATAGAGCGAAACCAGGCTTGCACCTTCGGCATCAGTGTTTGCAATAAGTGCTTGAGCTGAAGCTACAACTTGAGTTTCACCCTGCACTCGAATCATTGGTTCTGGAATTTCGCCTTCTGCTAAATTCAAATTCTTTACTCGCGCCATTGTATGCATCGTATGCACTAGTGGAATATCAAGTTCTTTAGCGGCATTCATTGCAACTTTGCCTGAAATCCAATAATGAGAATGAATAACATCATAATTCTCATCTTTTGCAATACGAAGAAATTCTTTTGATAAGCCCATAATATGAATTGGCAGTTGCTCTTTTGTTAAAGCTCCATGTCCGCAATCAAAATTGCGCACTCGAACTCCCGGAGATATTTCAACAATTTCCGCCTGATCGGCATTCGTTCTGCGCGTGAAAATATCAACTTCAACACCCATCGCAGCCATACGTTGTGCGGATTCAACAACATAAATATTCATGCCACCTGCATCGCCAATACCTGGCTGGTCCAATGGGGAGGTATGCACCATCAGGGTTGCGATGCGGCCATTCATGATTTAAGGGTACGGGCAATTAGAAGGTTGCGCGAATGGTGCCGACTGGGTTTGCGCCACCCAATATATTTTCGCCTTGCTCGCCTGACTCAATGTTGAAATGGCCCAATAAAGCCGACGTTATTGCCGGAATTGCTCGAGCGCTGCCATCACTAATTTTCACCGCAAATGTGCGTCCATCGCGCAGTGATGCGACATTGATTCCTTCGGCGCCGTCTTTCATAAATAACCCATCAACGTGCTGCATCATCCTTGTTGCAAGTCGGCCTTGCCCTGAAACCATTTCAGGAAATTCGCGACAAGATTTAATAACACTTTGATGAACAGGATCCGCAGAGATTGTTAGATTCCGAATAGCACGGGCTAAACCTAGAAGTGAAAACATAAACAGTGGTGCGCCACAACCATCAACAGTTGTATTTACAATTTTTTCACCGCTCATTAATTCAACTTCATTAGCAATAGCTTTCTGAAGTGGATGATCTGGCGCTAAATATGAATCAATAGGCCAACCATTAATGTGACAGGTAACAATCATTCCTGCATGCTTACCACTGCAATTCATTGCTAGGCGCGTTGGTTGGGAAGTTCGTCGAAGCTCTTCATCAATTGGGCGATCCATTACACATTGCAAAGAATGTTCATCTAACCCTGCTTTAGCCAAAATTGATAACGTTCCAGTTTGGTGCATCTGTGTACCTGCGTGAGAAGCACAAACCAGCGATAATAACCGCGGTTCTAAATCTAAACCTGCCCGAACCATTGCGGATGCTTGGATAGATTTAAGTGAAGAGCGTGAATACATGGGCAAAGTTGGATCGCCCTTTTGAAAACTTATTGACCCATCTGCGTTAAGTGCGATGACATGGCCCGCATGAACAGATTCAACTTTTCCGCCACGTGTTACTTCGGCTAAAACTTCTCCGAGCATCATTCGGTTGAGCGCGGCATTGTTGACCAAATATGCGCTTGTAACTCATGTTCTGGCGTGGCCATGTCATAAGCGAAAAATAATTCACCCTCTACTAATCCATACAACCGAACACCTTCGGTAACAATCTTTGCACTTGGCGATGAATATGGTTGATCCATCACTAATTGGATTTTTGGTCCATCAAAATGGCCAACCCAACCTTCGGTAATTCCCGTGCTATGTGAAATTAAAACCTCTAAAACATTATTTGGCTTAACACGCCAGAAACCAACCTCTGATGCACCAGGGCGCACTATTTCTCCATCAGCATCCAAAATCCATGAACGTGAAAAATAATTTAAAAAGTTACGGCCATCATGATTAAAAACTACTTCATGTGCAAATTCAAAAGGTTGAATCGATGGATACTCACCACGACCCTTGCCACGCCACGTTCCAACAAGCCATGCAAGTGGATTGAGATCAGGGTGCAAACCTTCTGGGATTGTAAAAACCATTTATGGACGTCCTCTATATCTAGGCGAACGACGGGCCTGTGATTGACGTCCGCGGAATGCGTAAAAGATGAGCGCAATACCTAATGCAATGGCGGCTAAGCCAAGGATTATTGAAGTAAAAAGCTCCACACGCTAAATCTTAGCGGTTAAACAATCCCTTGTTGTGAAGCAGGAATTCCATCAACGCTTAGCGTGGCTTCAATAGGTGTATTTCGCTTAACGATAGCCAAGGCAATAGTTCCTAATTCGTGATGACGCGCAACGGTTCCGATGAAGCCGACTTTAATACCGTCATTTTCAACTGCAGTACCTGTTGCCGGAAAACCAACGTCGCTTCCATCTAAGTGCAACATAACTAAACGCCGTGGTGGATTACCCAAGTTGTAAATCTTGGCCACTGTTTCTTGGCCACGGTAACAACCTTTATTCATATGCACGGCGCCATTGAGCACACCAATTTCATTTGGAATAGTTTTATGATCAGTTTCAAAACCAATTCGTGCCCGACCAGCTGCGACTCGCTCTGCATCTAGCGCCCATGTTCCAACTTGTGTTGCAACAGCATTAAAAACTTCGGCCATTTGTTTTGCTTCGGCGCGAGGAACCAATGCAAATGGACCACCGATATCTGTTGTTGCTCCGGGCGCACGAAAAACGGCGTATTCACTTGTTGCATCACGCACATCAACTTTAAGCATGAACTTCATCTTCGTTAAATACGTTACCAAAGAATCGGAATATCCGGAATCCATAATTAGCCAAGTTGTTGTTCCATCATCAACCAAATTAAATTGATATTCAACATGACCTTGTGGATCCAAAATCATTGCCGACTTCCAAATGCCAACACCTAAATCATTTAGAAACTGAGTTGTTAAATCGTGTAGCCACTTAAGTCGATCATCACCACTTACTGCAACAACAGATAGATGCGATAAATCGGCCCATGCTGTTCCAGCTTCGAGAGCACGTTGTTCTTTAACTGGTTCGCCAAAATGCCAAATAGCACCTTTATCCGGACCTTCTTCAACCAGTACGGCGCTCATTGACAGTTCGAGCAGGTTCCATAAATTGCAAAGTGAGAAACATCTGTTTTAAAACCATATTCATCTGAGAGTGCGTTAACAAATGTTGCTGCGATTTCCAATGGCGCATCACCAACAGCTTCGCATTTTCCGCAGACTAAGTGCAGGTGGGTCAGTTCTTCAGCTGCGTGATAAGTGGCTCCACCATGTCCAAGGTGAGTGTGTTGAACAAGACCAACGTTCTCAAGTGTTTCAAGGTTTCTGTATACGGTTGAAAGATTAATGCCTGGATGAGTTAAGCGAACTTTTTCGGCAACCTCTTCCGGAGTTGAGTGACCTAATTCGCGGACAGCGGCAAGAACAAGTTCACGTTGAGGTGTTAAACGTAAACCTTTGTCGCGGAGTTCATGTTGATCTGCCATGTGCTTATCTTAGGCGAAGAATCAGCAGGTAGACCTCACAACCGAGGCAAAAATTAAAGGCAGCATTTAGAAATGCTGCAGCGAGGGCAAATGAGACCGCAATGACAAATAGTCCTGAGATTCCAGTGAGTGATCCCAAAATCGCCACTAACGCGAAAAGGAGTCCAACACTTTGTGCGAACTGTGGTGGACGAACATCTTCTGTAATAACTGAGCTCTTAAGTCGTGGCTTAACAACTTTGCGAAAGATTGCTGCATAAGGAGTGAGCTGTGGGCCACGGATTGCGCCAATTGCAAACACAATTGCCTGCGCAACAATGACCCAAAGATTCGATGTTGCTAGGGCGGTTGCTAGAACTGCTGTTGTAATCACTGCACCAAAACGTGGTCCGCGAGCGTCTATCACTGTATTTTCGTTTTGAACTATTTGTGTTGTTGACATTGCAAAAGAATAAAGATTTAAAAACAATTAAGCGAGTTGCGAATTATTCGCACCAACTATCTGATGGCAGTAAGGGCGTTGATCACTTGTTCTCGTTTAGGGGCGCCAACTGCTCGACCGACTTCATGCCCCTTTGAATCAAGAATTAATGTAGTTGGCGTACTTAATATATTCAGCTCCCGCACTAGTTCTAATTGATCTTCTGCATCAATATCTACATGGATCACATCGCTCATATCTGCGACAACATTTTCAAGTAGCGCACGAGTTGCTCGGCATGGGGTGCAGAATGCAGAGGAGAACTGCACCAATGTTGCTCGAGATCCGAGCGGGGAGCCAATCTTTTCGGCAGTGATGACTTCAGCCTTATTTTTAGCCTTTATTACACCCCTCGTACGTTGGTACCACAATCCATATGCGCTAGATATAGCCAAAACAACGGCGATTGGAAGCATTGATTTCACAGGGGTAGTCTGTACCAATGGCAAAGGTTCTGCTACTTACGAACACACTTGGAGCAAGTGCGGAAGTTTTACCTGCACTTGGTTTGCTTCAGCACAATGTTCGCATTTTGCCAGCAGAAGCATCCGTGTTAGTTGATGCCCCAGATGTTGATGTCTTGTTAATCGATGCACGCCGTGAACTACCTTCAGCAAAATCTTTAACAAAATTAATTACAACCACTGGAATTGGTTGCCCGATTATTGCAATCACTACTGAAGGTGGATTGTCTGCATTTAATGCCGACTGGGGAATCAGTGATGTCATTCTTGATACAGCAGGTCCTGCCGAAATTGATGCGCGCATTCGTATAGCCCTTGGTAAGCAAGCCGCAGCTGCTCTTGAAAATGATCCACATAGTGGAGAAATTCGAAGTGGTGACGTAGCAATTGATGAATCCACGTATACAGCCCGCTTAAAAGGTGAAGTTCTTGACTTAACTTTTAAGGAATTTGAATTACTTAAATATTTAGCACAGCACCCGGGCCGTGTTTTCACGCGTGCACAATTGCTACAGGAAATCTGGGGTTACGATTATTTTGGTGGAACTCGCACAGTCGATGTTCACATTCGACGTCTACGTTCTAAATTGGGTCCCGAGTTTGAAGCGATTATCGGCACTGTTAGAAATGTTGGATACCGCTTCACTGTTGATGCTTAAATCATGCGCCATATTCTTAAGCTCCATCGCGATTTAAATCAAGATTCACTTCCACAAGCGGTTCATGACTACACGGTTGAAACCTTTGATTCAGCAAATCATAAAGCGCAGTGGCTTGACCTTAATAATTTAATCTTCGCGAACCATCCTGATCAAGGTAACTGGGTCATGGCTGACTTGGACAACCGAATAGCCGAACCTTGGTTTGATCCCAATGGATTTTTTCTAGCAACTGAGAATGGTCTTATAGAAGGATTTGTTTGGACAAAAATCCATCAAGACTTAGTGAATCAAGATCCTGTCGGCGAACTCTATGTTGTTGGCACTCATCCAAATCATCATGGCCGTGGAATTGCCCGAGCACTTTCGGTGGAAGCAATAAATTATTTTGTTGCTAAAGGTCTCAAGCATGCGATGTTGTACGTTGATGCCGATAATGAAAAAGGGTTGAATCTTTATCAATCTTTAGGATTTAACTAGGAAAAGAAAAAGGAGCCAGGGGAACTGGCTCCTTTTTTTCTCCCCGCAATTAAGGTCGAACAGGTTTAACCGGTTTTGCAGGAATGCTTGCTTTGATGCTTGCAACAGAGCTTTTGAAGGCATCGCGAACTGCCTTCTTAGCCGCTGGTGTAGTTGCAGCAGCTAACGCCGCATCACGAACTGCTCGCGCAGATGCAATGGCTGTAACTGATGAAGCAATTGCGCTTTGGCGAGCGGCTTGTGCTGAATGAAATGCAACTTTCGCTGCATCGAAAACTGCGCGCTGCTCGGCTGTTAGTGCAACCTTCTTAACTACTGGTGTTGTGCCATCGACTGCACTTGCACCTGTGACTCCAGCAAGTGTTAGAAGACCTGCAGCAGTTACTGCTGCAATGCCTCGCTTGAATGTATTCATGGAACTCCCTCTCGACTGTCTCGACTCCGTGCTTACAGGTAAAAAATAGAGCCTGGCATTGTGATGCTCCCTTGGCCTTTATGTGAGTTCCATGTGAAAACTTAGGAAATGAGTTCTTTTAAGCCTGTGATTAGTCGATCTACATCTTCTTTAGTCGAATATGGCGCTAATCCTGCTCGCAAAGCTCCGGTATCTCCTAAACCTAGCTTTCGAGAAACTTCTAAGGCATAGAAATTTGATGCCGGGAGAGTGACTTTTTTGATCGCCATCGCTTTGTAAATATCTACGCTGTTGTGATTTGCAAATGAAAAATAAATAGTAGGGGTGCGGTGCTTTGCGTAACCATACAAAGTGACACCTGGCAACGCTTTGACTTGGCTTTCTAAATATTCCAATAACTCATCTTCATATTTTTCAAGTGCGTTCATCGAGTTAACAATTTTTTCGCGGCGTGTTACACCATTTCCTGGTGCCATTTCTGAAATGAAATCAACTGCGGCGATGCAGCCTGCCATTAATTCATACGGCAGAGTTCCAAATTCAAATCGCTCGGGAACTACATTGGTTGCAGGTAATAACTTGTCATTATTAAGTGTTTCTAACAGAGCTGGTGATGCTGCTAGAGCGGCACAGTGAGGTCCCATTAATTTATAGAATGAAAATCCGAAAAAATCGGCACCGATTTCTTTGGCACTAATCGCTGCATGTGGAGTTAAGTGCACACCGTCAACATAAAACAATGCTCCAACTTCATGTACTGCCTTGCCTATAGCCTTTAAATCTGGTCTGGTTCCAATCGTGTTACCGGCACCTGTTACGGCTACTAACTTGGTTCTTGCGGATAAAACGGCCTTAACGGCGTCAACCGTTAACTCTGATGTTGCAGTATCAAATTCTGCCCAACGAACTGCTGCACCAACTGCTTCAGCGGCTTGAATCCATGGACGAATATTTGAATCATGATCTAAGCGACTTACAACGATTTCATCGCCAGGTCCCCAACTCTTAGCAAGAGTTCTTGAGAAATCATATGAAAGTTGAGTCCATGAGCGACCATAAACAACGCCAAGTGGATCCACATCAATGAGATCGCCAACGGCTCTGCGAAATCCTAAGACAATCTCTTCGGCATTCTTTTCTGACTCAGTATTGACGTTTCGATTTGATATCGGCTTAGTGATTGAAGCGGCAATGGCTGCACCAACAACATCAGGAACTTGGCTGCCACCCGGACCATCAAAATATGCAAGCCCAGTATTGAGTGCGGGAAAGTGGGCGCGGATTTTATTAACGTCGTAAGTCATGCCGAGCAGGTTATCACTGGACTAGTTCGGCGCACATAGTGCGAAAGGCATGCGTATGTGCATCGACATCGGCCGCGGTTGTTGCTGGGCACATAAGTGCCATATTGTGAAACGGCGTGATTAGAAAACCATCATTGAGCATGCGCAAGTGAATGTACTGCTCCAACTCAAAATCACCCGCGTTATTTGCATCAGCACCAGTGATTGGAGCGGTTTTAGCAAACATATATTCTCCACGTGCACCTAAGCGGTTGCATGTCCATGGTAAATCGAACTCTTTGATTGCAGCGTCAACCCCGTCAGACCAGCGAGTTCCTAAATCAATCATCTGATAAAAGTTTTCTTGAGTAAGAACTTGTGACAAAGTGGCGCGCATAGATGCAAGCGATAATGCATTGCCAGCTAAAGTCCCACCGATTCCGCCGGTATCAATAATTTCTAGCTCCACAAGACGTTTAATTTCAGCTGCAATATGATGAGTCATTCCAAAAGTACCAGTTGGAATTCCGCCCGCAATTGCCTTACCAATGGTTAGAAAATCAGGTTTTAAACCGCGATCAGCAGTCATGCCACCAGGGCCAACAGAAATTGTGTGAGTCTCGTCAATAATTAAAAGCGTTCCATATTTCTTTGCTAACTCTTGAACTGCCTCAAGATAACCTGCTTGTGGCAAAACAATCCCGACGTTAGTCATTGCGGGTTCCATCAAAATAGCGGCAACATCACCGTGAGCTAGAGCCTTTTCCATTCCGGCAATATCGTTGAACTCCACAACGCGCGTTGTTTGATCCAATGCAACAGGGGCACCAATATTTCCTTCACGGGCCACGGTATTACCTTCTGCGTCAAGAGTTGCAAAAGTTTCATCGACAGAACCGTGATAACAGCGATCAATAACGACAATCTTTGAGCGACCAGTAATTAATCTGCAGTACCTAATAACGTGACGATTAGCATCTGTTGCCGAAACTGTGAACTGCCACAGCGGTAGGCCAAATCGTTGAGCTAATTCCGTAGAAACTATTGCGGCATCGGCAGTTGGCAACATAGCGGTAATGCCTTTACCAACTTGCTCACGGATTGCGGCAACAGTTGCATCGGGTGAGTGCCCGGTCATAGATCCTGTATCACCTAAACAAAAATCAATATAAGTATTTCCATCAACATCCGTGAATCTGGCACCTTTGGCATCTTTAACAAATACCGGATACGCACCAGGCCATTTCGCCATCCATGACATAGGAACACCGCCCGGCATGTGTTCCTGACCTTGCTTAAATAATTCGCCCGAAGTTGGATGCAGTTCCAAGAAACGTGCATCTTCTCTTTTTCGAAGTTCAGCTAAATGTGCGCGATTAATCATTATGTAATCTTATTCGAGGGATTCAAAAACAAAGAGAGCCTCGATGTAGTTCTCCCCCGTTATTTCCAAATTTTGCGCATCGGGTGGTGCAGTTTGTGGCTCTAAACAGACGCCTTCTGAATCCTCTGTAAAAACAACCCACCATGGCGCATCACATTCAATTGATATGCGGGCAACATCTTCCCAAACCACAGCCGGGGTGCCTTTTATGCCGGTAAAGGCGTCATCCCATGGGGGTGCAGTTGGTGCACTTCGTTTTCCAGTTGGAATTCCGTCGCTACCGCGAATTAACATTTCAGTTGCAGCAAATTCAACTTCAGCACTTCCGCCGCGATCTAGATCGCGTGCAAACCATGGATGAAAGCCCATCCAAGCAGGTAATTCGCAGCCATTAGGTTCATATTCAAGTGACCAACGAATTGCATCATCAAGAACTTCAATTGATTGCTCAACCGTTGCTCCGTTATACGGTGCCGGTAAATGTAATAGCGAACGGCCAGGACCAATTTCTTGCCACGATGAAATCAAGCCAAATCCATGCAGTGCATGTGGTGGATCGATTGTTGCTGGAAGTTGAAATTCCTGACCAGCAGAATCTTTAATTAAACCTTCATTAATTCGCCCAGCCCACGGGGCCATCGCATACCAACCTGAAGTATGTACTTGTCCGCGAAATGGAACGGTAAATTCATTATCACGCCATTTTAGTGAAGTTATTCGTGCCCCGTTATCGTCATCAATCGCAATTTGAAACTCAGCATCGTCAATGAACTGCATTATTTTTCCATCGCTTCTATTAGTTCGTGCTTGTGTGGAGGTTGAGCACCTGCGCGAGATACAGTGATGCCAGCAGCCGTTGCTGCTCTATGTAAGACTTCATTAAGAACGTGACCTTCTAATCCCTGTACAGAATGTTGAATGATTCCTTCAACGACGATAGCGCCAACGGTGTCGCCGGCACCGACGGTATCTATGACTTCAACTTTTGCCCCATCGACTTCTTCCATGCCATGTTCAGTAAAACCTATTAATCCATGCGCCCCGCGGGTAATTACTACACAACTAACACCAACTGCTATCCAGCGATGTGCAACTTCATCCAAAGATTCATCAGGATATAGCCACTTAAGATCATCGTCACTAACTTTCACGACCGATGAAATACCCACCCATTTTTCAACTGCGGCAGCGTAAATATCGCGGTTACCCATCACTGATGGCCGAATATTTGGATCAAAAACAATGGGCGCAAATTCACTCACAGAGACTGCCCAATCAAATAAAACGCTAGCCCCGGGTTCAATAATTGTTACCAAAGTTCCGATATGCAGAACTGAGGGCTTTAACCGTTCAGGATCGGGTAACCAAGAAGCGTTGAAATCAAAGGTCGCTGTGCCATCAATGAGAAATTCATAACTGGCACTTCCATTTGAATCCAAAGAAACTGTTGCGGTACACGTTGGCTTATCACTGTGCAATGCAAAATCTAAACCCACGCCATCGCGGGACAGTTCTTTTCTTGCACTCACACCGTAAGAATCGGTAGAAATACCATCAATGAAATCTACGTCGTAACCTAATCGTGCTAAAGCCTTAGCTGTGTTGGCCGGACCGCCGCCCACAACTGGGCCGGTTGGCAAAATATCAATTAGAACTTCTCCACAAACCCAGATACTCATGGCAGTTCTCCTTTGCGCGCAAGGAACTCTGTTAAAACTTCTACTCCTAATAAATGATCTTGTACTTGCGGTAACCCACTTATAAGCAAAATACCCATGCAACCGAAGCCGGCAACATTGAGCGGCAACCCGCCACCATGTATCGCATGAGTTTCTTCAGGTAAACCATGTGTTGCATACCAATCAATTCCCTGCTCTTCGGCTAAAACTCTTTCAAACATTGTTGAGTTGCCGGTGGCCAAAACTACTCGGGCTTTGCGTGCAATCCATGAATCATTATCAGCTGATGTTCCTGGCAGCGATGCATGAAAAACTGTCCAATCTTTCAAACGAACTTCAACGGCAATTGCAACATTGCGATCAAAACCCAAATCCAGAGCGATCTCGCCTATTTCAATCGCTTCTTTGTGCGATAGCGATGGCAGCTCTAAGGTCTTGGCTTCTAGCGCCAAACCCGCACTTGTAAATCCACCTGTCGTTTCGACCACGGCACAATTGTGCCTTACTGTGCGTGCATGATTACCATTCCAGAAACCGACCTCGTTGTTCATCCGCTCTGCCTTGGAAGCAATATCTTCGGCAGCAACGCTAATGAGAGTGAATCTCATGCGGTCATGGATGCATATTCTGCCCATGGCGGGAACTTCATTGATACGGCCGATATGTATAACCAGTGGGTAGAAGGCCATATCGGTGGCGAGTCAGAAACCATCATTGGTTCTTGGATGAAATCTCGTGGAAATCGTTCATCAATGGTGATTGCAACGAAAGTCTCGAAAATGGATTCGCGTCCTGGTTTATCAGCAAAGAATATTTTTGCTGCTTGTGAAGAATCTCTAAATCGCTTACAAACCGATTGCATTGATTTGTATTACAGCCATGAAGATGACAAAAGCGTTGAATTAGAAGAAACCCTTGGCGCATACGCTCAGTTAATTGCGCAAGGTAAAGTTCGATATATCGCCGCATCAAATTTCACACCAGCACGTTTACGTGAGTCAATCAAATATAGTGAAGATAATAATTTACCTTCTTATGTAGCAGTGCAAGATTTATATAATTTAGTTGATCGTGCGGGATATGAGGCTGAAATGGCGCAGACAGTTGCCGAACTAGGTATTTCAAATATTCCCTTTTATGGAATAGCCCGCGGATTCCTCTCTGGTAAATACCGCCCAGGAATTACTGAAGTAGATTCAAAGCGTGCAGCTGGTGCACGCGAATATGCAACAGAGAAGAATTTCGAAGTTCTTAATGCAATGGATGAAATTGCAAAGACGCATAATGTTTCCTTATCGGCCATTGCTCTTGCTTGGCTGCGGACTCAACCAACGGTCAGCGTTCCAATTGCCTCTGCACGCACAGTTGAACAACTCAACGAACTTATGCAGGTTGTTGAACTTAGTGACAATGAAGTTGAAATACTCAACGCAATTTCTTGAGCCGCCTTCGGGAATCGAACCCGAGACCTTCGCTTTACGAGAGCGACGCTCTGCCAACTGAGCTAAGGCGGCCGACTACTACATTCCCGATCATAGGCACGTTGGCAAGTCCCGCCATTTACGCACAATTTCGGAAGTAATCGGTTTTACTACTTTTGTAGTAAATTACTCTCATGAGTATGCCAGTGCGAATAGAGCCAGATTTATATAAGCGTGCCAAGAAAGAAGCGGCATTAGAACATCGAACAATTGCTGGTCAAATTGAGTTCTGGGCAAAGGTGGGCCGCGCCTGTATTGATAACCCAGATCTACCCGTCAACTTCATAATTGATTCACTAGCATCACTTGATACTCCAGAAAAAGACAAGCTTCCTTTCAAGCGTCGCGAGCTTTAATTGGCATACACAGAAAATCAAAGTTCTCGATTTTCCCGAAGATACAAAAAACTATCCAACCGAGAAATTAAGTTCTTGCATGAGGCGATGGAACTAGTCTTAACAAGCCCAACAATTGGTAGCGAGAAACGGGGCGACCTTTCTGCGCTATTTGTATATAAATTTAAAATAGGTAAAGAAGAATGGTTGCTTGGATACACTTTTAATGCGAGTAAAAGGATTCTTACTTGGAATGCTATTGGCCAGCACGAGAATTTCTATCGGGAATTAAATTAGCCAAGGCTCCATGCAGAATTTTCGTGACGGTCAATAACCCACACTTTGTAGTTGTTTAGCTCGGGTTGCCCAAACCACTTTGCGGCATCTTGACCAGCAACCATTAATCCTGTTGCTAACGCGTCACATAACCAACCTTTAGCACCGACAACTGTTGCAGACTTTGCCCCAATGGCAATCATGCCCGTATAAGGATCGGTGATATGGGCACCACGTTCATACGTGCCCGACGTTGCAATAGCACCATCAGTAATCTCAAAGACCTGCAGGACTTCGGTCTTATTGTCTGGATTAACTACGCCAATTTTCCAAGGCTTAACTTCACCGGCAGCCGTATCAAAATAGCCACCTCGCAAAGCTAAATCACCGGCAGCATTTACTTGCACATGCTGTGCTCCAGCGGCAATCAATTTATCTGCACAAATATCAGCTGCCCACCCTTTAACTAATCCTGATGGATCAAAGCCACCTTCAACGGCCCATGGATCAAAGGCGTCATCGCTTAAATATTTTGCTTGTAGACACAATTCCCAGACTTCACGTACCTTTTCGGGGCAGTTTTCAATCTCAACTTTTCCACGGCGCAAACGTGTTACCCATGATGAATCTATATATGTAGAAAAGTCTTCATCTACTCCGCGACAAAATTCAACAATTTCATTAAGCGCAATTTGCAATTCTTCTGAACTGACAATTGCTGATGAACAATCTACGTCCACAATGGTTCCCCAGACTGGAAACTGCCGGCGCATATGGTTCATTCCACAATCCTCTCAGACTAGAAAGTGATTTGTCGCTATAACCCAATAAACTCAAAAATTATGTGGACCCTGATCATTTATGAGCACACAAATGGCACCGTCCCTTATGCAATTTTTCGGGATGGGCTAAATATCTACAGCTCTATCATTTTAGATATCTGTATTGAAGAAATTTTGGCAAAGCAAGGAAACAATGTTTGTGCGACTTCCTGGGGAAAGAATTTAGGGCAAGGAT
>CAIQRN010000065.1 GCA_903874255.1 uncultured Actinomycetes bacterium | reverse complement strand
TTCACTTTAGCGCCCGGAGAACGTGCATTAATTCCAACTGGAATATCAATTGCACTGCCAGTCGGATACGTGGCTCTTGTACATCCGCGTTCGGGTCTAGCGCTAAAACATGGCGTCACACTTGTAAATACCCCAGGGACAATTGATGCAGGTTACCGAGGTGAAATTGGATGCATATTAATTAACCACGATGCGTCTCAATCAATCTCCTTTAAAAAGGGAGATCGAATCGCCCAACTCGTTATTCAGAAAGTCGAACACGCAGAGTTTGTTGAGGTTGAAGAGTTGCCAGGTTCTGGTCGGGGTAGTGGTGGTTTTGGATCAACAGGTGGGGCATGAGCGAACACAACCAGGATAAAGAGACTGTCATAAATGCATTAGGTGGCAAGAAAGGCCTTATCGATTCTGGACTACCTTCAATTATCTTTCTCTTAGTTTTCAACATTAAACACGAACTGCAATTAGCTATCTGGTCAGCTATTTGCCTTTCCCTACTTCTAGCAATCATTAGATTAATTAAAAAAGACACGATCCAACACGCTATTTCAGGAGTGCTTGGAGTATTGATTTGTGCCTACTTTGCCAGACGTACAGGCAATGCCACAGATTTCTATATTCCAAAATTACTAACGAACCTTGGTTATGGAACTGCCTACTTAATTGCAAATATTGCTGGTTGGCCTCTTCTTGGTATCGTTCTAGGACCTTTGCTCGGAGAAAATTTCGAATGGCGTCATAACCCAGTTCGCAAGAAGATGTACATTCGTGCGAGTTGGATTTGGGTTGGAATGTTTTTTACTCGTATTGCAGTTCAGTATCCGATTTATCGAAGTGGAAATGTAAATCTCCTAGGAACGGTAAACCTGGCCATGGGGTATCCACTATTTTTCGCTGCTGCTTATGGTTCGTGGCTAATAATTAAGTCTGTGCCACCTGTTAAGAAGGATTAGTTGGCAATAAAGCAGGATTTAATCTGTGCTTCTGCATCAGCCGAAGCGACAAAAAGAAGCTCATCACCGGCGGCAAAAACATCGTGAGCCTTTGCCGTTATAACGCGACCATCTCTAACGATTGCCGCTAAGGCCGCGTTTTCAGGTAATTCAATCTCTTCTACAGTTTTACCGATACAAGCCGATCCATCTGGCAGTGTTAACTCCACAAGATTTGCTTGACCTTTTTTGAATGAGAATAAGCGCACGACATCGCCAACACTTACTGCTTCTTCAACGAGAGCAGAAATAATGCGTGGCGTTGAAACGGCAACGTCAACACCCCAGGATGAATCAAAGAGCCACTCATTTTTTGGGTGATTAATTCTTGCGACCACACGTGGAACTCCATACTCAGTCTTACCTAATAAGGATGTGACTAAGTTGGCTTTATCGTCTCCGGTTGCAGCAACTAAGACTTGGCAGTTGTTGAGATGTGCATTATCCAGAGAAGTGATTTCACATGCGTCAGCCATGAGCCATTCAGCATCCGGCACACTTTCAAGTTTGAGCGCTTTTGGATCTTTATCAATGAGCAAAACTTGGTGACCGTTGTCAAGAAGTTCGCGAGCGATAGCGCGGCCAACATTTCCAGCCCCAGCGATTGCGATTCTCATCAGCGATCTCCATCCGGTGAGTTTGCAAGTATTGTCTCGGTTTTTGCTATGTCGTTATCGCCGACCATCACGTGAATTAAATCGCCTTGCTGTAAAACAGTATGTTGATCTGGAATTAAGCCATCTCCTAGACGTGTAATAAAGGCAACGCGCGCAGGTGTTAATTGGTCGATGAGCAAAATTGGACGACCGTACCAGTCGCTGTGAGGATGCATTTCGCAGAGTTGGATTGCACCACTTGCATCGCGCCATTCCGAACGTGAACCCTCAGGAAGCAAGCGTCGCAAGATTTGATCAGTTGCCCAAAGAACGGTTGCAACAGTTGGAATACCAAGGCGCTGATAAATCTCTGCACGGCCTGGGTCGTAAATTCTTGCAACTACATTTTTTACGCCATAAGTCTCACGGGCAACGCGTGCAGCCAGAATATTGGAGTTATCGCCATTGCTCACTGCAGCAAAAGCATCGGCATCTTGAATACCCGCTTCTCGCAATGTATCTCGGTCGAAACCCACACCAGTGACTGTGCGACCTTTGAAGTCGGGACCTAAGCGCCTAAATGCTTCTCTGGCTTGGTCGATTACGGCGACTGTATGTCCTGCGGCTTCAAGTTCAGTTGCCAAAGACGAACCGACTCGACCGCAACCCATGATGACTACGTGCATATGTATTAACTTACACCCATAGGCTTACTTCCGTGAGCTCATCAATGAAAATAAAGCTAGTTGTCGGGCAAAACCTAGAGGTCGATATTGAAAAAGTCGCTCATGGTGGCCACTTCATCGCCCGGCATCAAGGCGCAGTGATTTTTGTACGTCATGCAATTCCCGGCGAACGCGTGCGTATTGAAATTACATCTGTTGGGAGTTCTTTTAATCGTGCAGATGTAATTGAGGTTCTACAACCTTCAGAGGATCGCGTAATCGCTCCTTGCGAATTCGCGCACCGTTTAGGTTGCGGGGGCTGCGATTTTCAGCACATCTCTTCGCAGCGTCAGTTGAAACTAAAAAGCGATGTGATTACAGAACAGTTTGCCCGAATTGCAAAAATGGATATTAATGTCACAGTTGAAGCAGTTGAACCTCACATCGGTTGGCGTACCAGAGTTACATGCACAACAGATCGAAATGGGAAGTTGGGCTTTATCGGAGCTCGAACTCATACAGTGATTCCAATTTCAAACTGCATAGTCGCCGCACAAGATATGAATTTTCAAGAGTTGGCGAATCGCACTTGGAAGGGGGATATGCGAATTGAATTTGCGATTTCAAGCAAACATGAAAGATCGATTTCTATGAGCCCAACTCGCGGTGAAGAAAAACCACGCTTATCTGAAGGTCCGGCGGTGTTGCACGAAGAAGTTCTAGGCAAAACCTTAGAAGTCAGTAATGAATCCTTTTGGCAGGGCCATCTTCGAGCACCAGAACTACTAAGTACCATCGTGCAAGATTTTGCACAGGTGCACAGTGGAGATTATTTGCTAGATCTCTACGGAGGCGTAGGTCTTTTCACTTGCGCACTAATTGATTTGGTAGGCGATGAAGGAAGAATAGATTTAATTGAAGGAAGTAAAACCGCTACGAACGATGCGGCTCGAAATTTTGCCGTACACACAAATGTGAAAACTGTTACTGGTGATGTTGCAAAACATTTACCTCGAATTGATGCCGCAGATATCGTTATTCTCGACCCGCCAAGAGATGGCGCCGGAAAAATTGTTGTTCAGGAAATCTCAAGAATTTCACCACGAAAAGTTGTATATGTTGCATGTGATCCCGCCGCACTTGCCCGTGATACTGCTTACTTTCTAGAATGTGGTTATTCACTCGTAAAATTGAGAGCTTTTGATCTATTTCCAATGACACATCACATTGAATGTGTTGCACTCTTTGAGCCCGCTGAGGTATCTTGAGGCTCAAGTTGTCCATCGCTTTTAAGGGGAAATAATGAGCAAAAACTCTTTCAACGCACAGAAAAATTTAGAGGTTGCGGGCAAGAGTTACGAGATTTTTGATATCTCAGCCATTGAAGGCGCAAAAAATCTGCCATTCTCGCTTAAAGTATTGCTTGAGAATTTGCTTCGCACCGAAGATGGCGCCAACATCACGGCGGACCATATCAACTCACTAGCCAATTGGGATCCATCAGTTGAGCCAGACACAGAAATCCAATTCACTCCAGCTCGCGTCATCATGCAGGATTTCACTGGTGTTCCATGTGTTGTTGATCTAGCGACAATGCGTGAGGCAATTGTTGAACTCGGGGGAGATGCTTCAAAAGTAAATCCTTTAGCTCCTGCTGAATTAGTGATTGACCACTCTGTCATCGCCGATGTTTTTGGAACTAAAGACTCCTTTGAGAAAAATACTGATATTGAATATGAAAGAAATCAAGAACGTTATCGTTTTCTGCGTTGGGGTCAAACTGCATTTGATGAGTTCAAAGTCGTTCCACCGGGAACAGGAATTGTTCACCAAGTAAATATCGAATATCTGGCTCGCGTAGTAATGACTCGCGAAGTAAATGGTGTTTTACGCGCTTATCCCGACACGGTTGTTGGAACTGATTCCCACACAACCATGGTCAACGGCCTTGGAGTTCTTGGTTGGGGCGTTGGCGGTATTGAGGCTGAAGCGGCATTGCTAGGTCAACCAGTGTCGATGCTTATTCCACGCGTGGTCGGTTTTAAACTAACAGGTCAGCTTCCGCTGGGCACAACTGCAACAGATATGGCATTAACGATTACGGAAATCTTGCGCAAACATGGCGTCGTCGGCAAATTCGTCGAGTTTTACGGCCCTGGCGTTACATCTGTTCCAATGGCTAACCGCACGACTATTGGAAACATGAGCCCTGAATACGGATCAACGTGCGCGATTTTTCCAATTGATGACGAAGCTCTGCGTTATCTACGTCTTACAGGGCGAAGCGATGAGCAAGTTGCACTTGTCGAGGCTTACGCAAAGACACAAGGTATTTGGCACGATCCTTCCGTCGAACCTCGTTTTTCTGAGCATGTAGAGCTAGATCTCTCAACTGTTGTCCCATCAATTGCCGGTCCGAAGCGTCCTCAAGATCGCATCTCACTGAGTGATTCGAAGTCATCATTTGAAAAGATTGCACCTTCATATTTCTCTGATAAAACGGAAAAAGGTGAAGTCACAGCAGGAGCAACTCGCGTAAAGAATGGCGATGTTGTAATTGCATCAATTACATCGTGCACCAACACATCAAATCCATCGGTAATGATTGGTGCGGCTTTGCTTGCTAAAAAGGCCGTTGAAAAAGGACTTAAATCAAAGCCTTGGGTAAAAACTACATTAGCGCCAGGCTCTAAAGTTGTAACTGATTATTACGATCGTGCAGATTTAACTAAGTACATGGAAGCACTTGGTTTTAACTTAGTTGGTTATGGCTGTGTCACTTGCATTGGAAACTCAGGACCACTTCCAATAGAGATTAGCAAGGCGGTAAATGAGGCAGATTTGGCAGTAACTGCAGTGCTCTCTGGAAATCGTAACTTTGAGGGTCGAATTAGCCCAGATGTAAAGATGAACTACTTGGCATCGCCTCCACTTGTCGTTGCATATGCGATCGCTGGAACAATGGATCACGATTTTGAAAAAGACTCGCTCGGTAAAGATCAAAACGGTGCAGATGTGTATCTTGCAGATATTTGGCCAACACCGCAGGAGATTCAAGAGGTTATAGAGTCATCAATCTCATCAGCTATGTTCACCAAGGATTACGCCACGGTATTCGATGGCGACCATCGTTGGAAGTCACTCTCAACTCCTACTGGAAAGACTTTTGAATGGGATGCGAAATCAACATACGTACGCAAGCCGCCATATTTTGATGCAATGCCTAAGGAACCAACTCCAGTAGTTGATATTGCTAACGCGCGTGTCTTAGCAATTTTGGGTGATTCCGTAACAACAGATCACATATCACCAGCTGGAAACATCAAAGCAGATTCACCAGCCGGTAAATATCTTGCAGATCACGGTATCGATCGTAAAGATTTTAATTCCTACGGCTCTCGACGTGGAAATCATGAAGTCATGATTCGTGGAACTTTTGCAAATATCCGACTAAAGAATCTACTCCTTGATGGCGTTGAGGGCGGATTTACTCGTAACTTTGCCAGCAGTGGAGAACAATCAACTATTTACGATGCATCAGTTGCCTACCAAAATGCGAATACTCCATTAGTAATTTTGGCTGGTAAAGAATATGGATCAGGATCATCGCGTGACTGGGCCGCAAAGGGAACTGCATTACTGGGTGTTCGCGCAGTTATCGCACAAAGTTTTGAGCGAATTCACCGTTCTAACTTAATTGGAATGGGAGTATTGCCATTGCAGTTCAAGGATGGCGAAAATGCTCAGAGCCTTGGATTGACGGGCGAGGAAACCTTTTCAATTAGCGGAATCACTGCACTCAATACTGGGGGAGTTCCAAAAGAACTCACCGTGACTGCCGGAGACAAGAGTTTTGTTGCACATGTGCGAATCGATACGCCTGGTGAGGCTGATTACTATCGCCATGGCGGAATCATGCAGTATGTCCTTCGCTCGCTCTTAAACGCTTAAGCGCCTAAACTTGCCACCATGTTGAACCAAATCAATTCCCCTGCAGATTTGGCCAACCTCTCCGACGATCAATTAGTAGAGCTCAGTGCCGAAATTCGGGCACTGCTCATTGAAAAGGTCTCTAAAAGCGGTGGCCATCTTGGTCCAAACCTTGGCGTCGTCGAACTTACTCTGGCAATTCATCGAACGTTTGAATCACCAAAAGATGTCATTGTTTTTGATACCGGGCACCAGTCATACGTTCACAAAATTCTTACAGGTCGCGCAGATTCCTTTGATCAGTTGCGCCAACGTGGTGGTATTTCTGGATATCCCAACCGTAGCGAAAGTGCGCATGATGTTATCGAGAATTCTCATGCATCAACTGCACTTTCGTGGGGTGATGGAATCTCACGTGGGTTTTCGATTCAGGGTCAAAGCGATCGTCATGTAGTCGTAGTCGTCGGAGATGGCGCTCTCACTGGTGGAATGTCATGGGAAGCATTAAACAATATCGCGCCCGAGCAGAAGCGTAATTTAGTGATTGTCGTAAATGACAACACTAGATCTTATTCACCAACTATCGGTGGTGTTGCTACTTACCTATCAACGTTGCGTGTGACAAGTGGATATGAAAAATTTCTAGATTGGGGAAAAGAGATTTTGCATAAGACACCGGTCGTCGGTGTACCGATTTATGAGACTTTACATGGGATGAAAAAAGGCTTAAAAGATATTGTTGCCCCGCAGGGAATGTTTGAAGATTTAGGTCTTAAATATATGGGACCAATTGATGGTCATGACATTGTTGCGATGGAAAAAGCTTTGCATCAGGCAAAGGAATATGGTGCGCCGATTTTGGTACATGCAATTACTGAAAAAGGTAGAGGACATAAGCCCGCGGTTGCAGATGAAGCAGAGAAATTCCATGCAGTTGGTGTAATCGATCCCGAAACTGGCGAACCACTTTCTAAAAGTGGAACCTCTTGGACCAAAGTTTTTGCCCAAGAGTTGGTCGAAATTGGAAAGGCTCGCGAAGATATAGTTGCAATAACCGCTGCAATGCTCGGCCCAACTGGGCTTGATCAATTCCAGGCAGCGTTCCCAGAGCGCACAATCGATGTTGGTATTGCTGAACAACATGCAGTTACAAGCGCTGCCGGGCTGGCTTTTGCAGGTCTGCATCCTGTAGTCGCGGTTTATTCAACATTTTTAAATCGAGCATTTGATCAAATGTTGCTCGATGTTGCCCTGCATAAGGCCGGAGTTACATTTGTTCTAGATCGTTCAGGTGTGACTGGTGATGATGGACCTTCTCATCACGGCATTTGGGATTTGGCGTTAACGGGAATCGTTCCAACTATGCACGTAGCCGCGCCTCGTGACGGTGCACGGTTAAAAGAGTTATTACGCGAAGCAGTTGAAATCAGTGATGCACCTTCAATGGTGCGTTTTCCTAAAGGCGCAGTCCAAAGTGATATTCCGGCTTTTGAAAGACGTGATGGAATTGATGTCTTGTACCGCGGCGAAAGTGCCGATGTTCTGCTCATTAGTGTCGGTGCAATGGCGGCAATCGCGGTAGAAGCTGCATCCTCTGCTTATCGTGAAGGAGTCGGTGTGACAGTAATCGATCCTCGTTGGGTGAAGCCGCTGCCACAATCTTTAGTACGCATGGCACAACGTTATAAGAGCGTTGTTGTACTTGAAGATGGTATTCGCCATGGTGGAATCGGCAGTTCAATTTCAGAGCTCTTAAGAGATGCAGGTGTTTTAATTCCATTGCATTCAATCGGAGTTCCTTTAGAGTTCATCGAACACTCAAAGCGCGCAGAAATTTTGAGCGATATTGGAATTACTGCTCAGAACATTGCGCGAAGCGTTGTCGAATGGAGTAGTTCTCTTAAGGAAGAGATGCAACTCCCTTTGGATGAAAACTATGACCGCAAGCAGAATCGCTAATTCCTTCACGATCTAAGTAAGGCAAAATTCCACCTAGGTGCATAGGCCAACCAGCGCCCATCAACATACATAGATCAATCTCTGCAGCCGTTGATACAACACCTTCATCCAGCATCATTCTTGCCTCAACGGCAAGTGCGGTTAGTGCGCGATTGCGTACTTGTTCGGCAGTTGATGGCGAGTCACCTTTATGAATTAACTCAAGGGCTGCAGGATTGACTGAAACCGTTCCATCTTCGCTCTTGATATAGAAATTGCGGATTCCAGATTTAACCATTGCAGCCATCGTGGGTGAAATGCGGTAGCGCTCACCTAAATTTGCATGCAAAACCTCTGAAACATGAAGCGCAACACCTGGTCCAACTAAATCAAGGAGTTGGAAAGGTGACATCGGGAATCCGATAGAGCGCATCGCATTATCGGCAACATCAACGGGAGTTCCTTCATCGACGGCATCAGTAATTTCGCCCATGAAGCGTGTAAGCAAGCGATTAACGACAAAGCCCGGCGCATCCTTACAGATGATCATGGTCTTTTTCAGTTCCTTGCCAACTGAGATTGCAGTTGCTGTAGTCGCATCATCAGTCTTAGATGTGCGCGCAACTTCCAACAGAGGCATCACGGCAACAGGATTAAAGAAGTGAAAACCAACGACGCGCTCTGGATTCTTCAATCCTTCGCCCATGTGCTCCACTGAAAGCGATGAAGTATTTGTTGCTAATACGCACTCAGGTGAAACGATGGTCTCCAATTTTCTAAATAACTCCTGCTTAAGAGAGAGCTCTTCAAAAATTGCTTCAATAATAAAATCACAACCCGCAAAAACACTCTGATCACTTGAACCAGAAATAAGAAGCGATAGCCGGCCAGCAGTCTCAGCGCTCATGCGCTTCTTTTCAACTAATTTAGCTAACTCATTTTTGACCCAGGCCACACCCTTATCTGCGCGCTCCTGATCGATATCTGTCATAACAATCGGGCACTTAAGATTCCTTAGAAGCAACAGTGCGAGTTGTGATGCCATTAATCCTGCACCTACGACTCCCACCTTGCCTACTTTGCGAGCAAGTGCGGGTTTAGGTGCACCTTCAACTTTCTTTCGCTTTTTCTGAATAACATTAAAAGCATAAAGTGAAGCGCGAAGCGGGTCGCTCATTGTTAAATCAGCAAGCGCAATATCTTCGGCATCAAAGCCCTGCCCCAAAGTATTTGTTTTAGCGCTTGAGATTAATTCAAGGGCTTTCAATGGAGATGCAATTTCTGCGCCGCCATATTTTTTTAGCGCAGCTGCTTTTCCGGTAGCAAGGGCGCTATCCCATGCAGGATCTGAGCTGTAATCCTTGCGCTCTAGGACAGTTTTTCCATTTAGAACGGCTGCAGCAAAAGCGATTGAGCGTTCTAGGAAATCTGATGGTTCAAAAACAACATCAACAACGCCGAGTTTGAGTGCATCTTTAGATTTCATCATTGTGTTGTTGTTGAGTGCGTTAAGCATGATTACTTGAATCGCACGTTCCGGGCCAATTAACTTTGGCAAGATTGTTGCTCCGCCCCAACCTGGCACTAGTCCAAGAAAGACTTCTGGCAAAGCGGTAAAAGCCGTTGAGGCAAGAGTTCGGTAATGGCAGTGCAAACCAACTTCTAGGCCACCACCTAATGCAAGACCGTTAATAAATGCAAAAGTTGGAATCTTTGATTCACCTAAGCGACGGAAAACATCATGACCAAGTTTGCCGATTGCAAGTGATTGCTCACGATTAGTAATGAAAGAAAGTGCTGATAAATCTGCTCCAGCAGCAAAAATAAATGGTTTACCTGTGATTGCAATAGCTACAGGGTTACGTGAAGTTGCTTCGGTGATGGCAGCATCTAAGGCCAATAAAGATTGAGGGCCAAAAGTGTTGGGACGATTGTGATCGTGTCCATTATCAAGAGTTATCAATGCAAGAGTTCCTGTTGCACCGAAAGCACGCAGATCGACATCTCGAACTAATGCTTGAGTTACAACTTCTTCTGGTGCACCTTCTGGAAGTTTGATATCAACGCTCATTTATTTCACCTGACCATTAAAGTGTGGGTTTTCCCAGATTACAGATCCGCCCATTCCAAGGCCGATACACATGGTCGTTAATCCATAACGAACCTCTGGATGTGTTTCAAAAGATCGTGCAAGGTTAAGCATGAGTCGTACACCAGAAGATGCCAAGGGATGACCGACTGCGATTGCTCCACCAAATGGATTTACTCGAGAGTCATCATCTGCAATTCCAAAGTGTTCAAGAAATGCAAGAACTTGAACTGCAAACGCTTCATTTATTTCAAATAAACCTATGTCTTCAATCGTTAAACCTGCCTGTGCAAGGGCTTTAATTGTTGATGGGACTGGTCCATAGCCCATTACTTCAGGTGCTACACCTGCGAATGCGTAAGTCACAAGACGAGCCTTTATTGTTAAACCAAGTTCCTTTGCTTTGTCTTCGCTAGCAAGCAACGCCGCAGTTGCTCCATCATTGAGGCCGGAGGAATTTCCAGCAGTGACACGACCAGCTGGACGAAATGGAGTTTTTAATCCTGCAAGACCTTCCATAGTTGTTTGTGGACGGGGAGGCTCATCAACTGTTGCAATAGTCCAACCTAGTTCGGCGCTTCGTGCAGCCGTTGGAATCAAATCTCGTTGCAATAAACCTGCTTCATATGCTTGTGCAGTTTTTATCTGCGAGTTCAAAGCATATTTATCGGCACGCTCTTTCGTAATTGTTGGAAAGCGATCGTGTAAACGTTCAGCAGTTGCACCCATTGCTAGCGCATCTTGTTCAACAATTTTTTCGGCGAGATATCTTGGATTTGGATCTAAACCTTCGCCGATTGGATGATTTCCCATATGTTCAACGCCACCAGCGATTGCAATGTCATTTGATCCAAATGCGATTGCGCCGGCGATTGTTGTAACGGCAGTCATTGCACCTGCGCACCATCGGTCAATTGAATAACCTGGAACCGTGTCGGGGAGTCCAGCAAGTAATGCTGCACTTCTGCCGATATTCATTCCTTGATCACCTGTTTGTGTAGCAGCAGCAATTGCAACATCATCGATTGTGCTGTGATCTACTTGTGGATTTCGATCAAGAAGTCCGCGAATTGCACGAACCATCAAATCATCGGCTCGAGTGCCTGCATACATCCCTCCTGACTTTCCAAAGGGAGTACGGACGGCATCGACTAAAACTACGGAGCGGGACATAGTGATCCTCTTCTAGGTGCTAGATGGCGCTCATGTTACCCGCCAGTAGAGAATTACGACAGCGTTAAGCGGGGGTCAATTGCCTCACGCGTGGCTTGGAAAGATAAGGAATTAAGACAGCGCACAGGTAAATTACCCAGACAATGAGTTGAAGCCACGAGGTCGTTGTATCAAAGCCAACGGTTCCACCCAGTGCAGCTCCTGCGATAGAACTCTGGGGGATTTGAGCGCCCAGGTCCCAAGCCAGTGCGGAATCACCTGGAAGCCAGCCCAGTTCTTGGAACTCATGGACTCCATAGAGCAAAACTCCAGCGGCAACAATAATTAATGCAACGCCGGTGTAGCGGAAAAATTTTCCTACATTCAAATTGATTGAACTCTTGAAAATCAAATATCCCAAAGAAATCGCGACAGCCAAGCCTAAAAGTAAGCCCAAAGTTGAAGATCTTGTATCTGAAACAGTTTTAAAATTGGAGTAGAGAAATAGAGCGGTCTCTAAACCCTCGCGAATTACAGCTAAAAATGCGGTCATGGCCAATGCGATGGGACCCACAGACAGGGCGGTATCGGCTTTTTGATGGAGCTCGGATTTTAGAAAACGGGCCGAGCGTTTCATCCAAAAAACCATCCAAGTAACTAAAGCTACCGCCAGCAGGGAAGTTGTTCCGGCAAATATCGCCTGCGCGCGCTCGCTGAGCCCACCTGACGTACGTGAAAGGAAATAGCCCAGACCCAGGCTGACTGCTACTGCTCCAGCAACCCCGCTCCATAAAGATGGCAAGAGGGAAAGGCGATCACTTTTAAGTATGTAAGCAACCAAAATACCCACGATCAGAGAGGCTTCCAAGCCTTCGCGTAGTGCGATGATAAATGTGCTCACCATGGGTGAAAATCTAGAGGGTCAAGGGTATTTACGCAACTTAAATGTTGCGTAAATCAGGCCTCTTCCGGTGTGCTTTCAGGCACAGATTCCGGTACTTCAACTGGCTCGGTCTCTAGGAGTGACTGAGTAATCGATTCGGCAACGAGGTCGACTTGCCACGTGCGTGCGCCAAGAGAGATCAGAGCGTTGCGCACAGCTTCTAAGGATTTAACGGCAGTGGCGCCTTGAGGTGGAGACCAACAAATTCTGCGCACTATCTCTGGGGTTATCAAATTCTCGGCCGGGATGGAGTTATCGGCTGCGATTTTTTCAATTGCTGCACGGGCATGCGAAAGTGGAGCAAATTTTTCCGGAAATTTATCGCGCCACAATTTTATTGGTGGCAAAGTATCGGCATTAGTTCGCATTGCCGGCCAATCGTTTTCGCTTAATTCCACAGCTTTGTTAATGGCGCTTAGCCAGATATTTACATTTTCAACCCAACGCGCTCGCAAACCAATTGGACGCAAAGTTTTTTCAAATTCTCGCTTAGTTTTAGGTGGGTTAAGCGCTAACTCAACAATTGCAGAATCATTAAGCAATTTACCGCCAGCAATATCGCTCTTTTGTGCAATTGCGTCCCGGCTCTGCCAAAGTTCACGGATTATCGCCAATTGATCTCGACGTTTAATTTTATGCATACCTGATGTTCGCCGCCAAGGATCAACTCGCGGTGCAGGTGCAGGCGCAAGGAGAATTGATGCAAACTCTTCATATGCCCAGAGATTTTTCTTGGAATCAATTAAAATCGTATCGATAATATTTCGAAGTTCGACAAGTAATTCAACATCGAGTGCAGCGTAATTCAGCCATTCGATTGGAAGTGGGCGAGTAGACCAATCTGCTGCGCTATGTTCTTTGGCTAGCGAGACGCCCATAAGTGATTCAAGAAGCGGACCTAAGCCAACTCGCGGAAGTCCTGCAATTCTTCCACCAAGTTCTGTATCAAATAAAGCTTTAGGATTAATTCCTAATTCACGAAGACATGGCAAATCCTGTGTACTTGCATGCAAAATAACTTCATCACTCTGCAAGAGTTCGTTGAGTGAGTTCATCAATGAATGTCCTGGGCCAAAAGGAATCGGATCAATTAAATGCAGACCGCCACCTGTACGTTTTATCTGAATTAAATATGCACGAGCGCTATAACGAAATCCTGAAGCGCGTTCAGCATCTACGGCAAATGGCCCAGTTCCCTTACTTAGCGCCTCAATTGCAGATGCAAAAGCAGCGTCGGTATCTATCAGTGCCGGAACTCCTGCTGAAGGCGCAAGCAGAGGAATTGGTGTTGCTTGCTCTTCCATTTTTTTCAATGTTCCTTTAGCGGCGTCTGGCAGATGCGATTGTTGAAATACCTTCAGGTATGGGTTCAAGGCCGGCGACATTGGCGATTAATCTGCACCAACCTGCAATGTGATTCATCAAATCTAGGGGTTGTGAAACAACCGGTGTCCATGATGCACGAATTTCAATTTCGGACTCATCATTTCTAGGTGAAAGTTTTCCGAACGATGCACTTGAGACTCGTGTAACAGTTCCGCTTGGTGCTGCAATAGAACACTCATCGGTATCCAACGCTTCAAGAAACCAACTCCAGCCAACTTCTGGAAGAAGTGGATCCTCCTGCATCATGGGATCAACATCAGCTCTGACAAAAGTCACACAGCGAAATTCACCCTCCCACGTGTCTTGTCCGCCTGGTTCATGCAGTAAAACAAATCGCCCTGAAGCGATTTCATCTTCGTTATCACCAAGTAATCCATTACTTACATCTGCCGAAAAAGCAAAGGCATAAGTGGCAAGTTTCTGTGGCGCCGGAACTTCTTCTAAAACGATTTCCGAGCGAGGAGTGAAGGTTCGGAGTTGATTAATAAGATCTTCAAAACCATTGGAATCCACTGCTTAAGAATAAGCATTAGGAAGTGCATTTCTTGGGAGGCGGGGCGGTAACCTTGGAGATATGGCCTCACTATTAGCTTTGCTATCAAGTCTGTTGTGGGGCACTGCCGATTTTGAAGGTGGTCGATTAAGCAAGAAACATCGACCAATTGCAGTCTTAGGCTTTTCGCAAGTTCTCGGATTGATTTTTGGTCTCACTTTAATGTTGTTTTCAGGAGCATGGCATGCCAAAGCTTTTGGTGAAACTGGATATTTGATTCCTGGAATTTTTGCCGGCTTTCTTGGATACGCAGGCTTGTTATGTTTATATGCAGGACTTTCAACGGGCCGTATGGGAGTTGTCTCACCCATAAGTTCAATGGGTGCGATTATTCCTTTGGTTTATGCACTGCTTAATGGTGACTCGCTATCAAGGATCACATCAGTAGGTGTTGTTTGTGCGCTGCTTGGAGTTTTTCTTGCGAGTGGACCAGAACTAAACCAAGGATTACCACTTAAGCCACTATTACTTGCAGTTGGCGCTGCATGTGGTTTCGGTGTGGCATTAACACTGATGTCAATTGGTTCACAATCCAGCGCTTTGATGACAATGGTCTCGATGCGTGCGGCAACTTTTCTGGTGACAATTAGCATCGCAATCAGATTTAGAAGTATTGGGAATTTTTCTGCAAAAGAATTACCAACTTTAATTTTCATGGGAGTCGCTGATTTCTTGGCCAATTTACTCTTAGGTGTTGCATGCAATAACGGCTTAGTTTCAATCGCAATGGTCTTAGGCTCTCTTTTTCCAATTGCAACCGCCGTCCTTGCGTTTAAGTTTTTGCACGAACGCCTACAGCGAGTTCAATATCTTGGAATAGCGCTTGCAGTTACTGGAGTTGCATTAATTTCAGCATTTTAATTATGCGCGACATAAAATTCAGTTCCATCAATTCGGGTAACAGTATTGGTCGCAAATTTGTTGAGTAATGCGCGCCAGTCAATCTGATTTTCACCACCCATTACTGGAGTAACGCTTAAATCAAGTTGATCAATTAGTCCTTGTTCAATTAATTCAATAATAATTGAAACACCCGCTTCGATTAAAACTCTCTCTCCAAAAGTTTTTCTAGCCTTTTCCAGGGCCTCCGCCGGACTCAGATTCCACAGATGTGACAAATCATTTCCAGCAACTGGATTAATTGTTGATCGTGAAATGATTACCAGAGGAACCGGTGTCTGTTTGTATGGTTCGTGGCGGGCAGTATTTCCGCCAATAAGAATGCAGTCGACTTTTCGTCGGCGAATTAAAAAAGCCGACCGGTCGGCATCGGAGGAGACACCATTGGAACTTTTGCCTTTTGAAGTTGATCCATCTCGGCCGACAACTAGCGATGCAACGGTGCTCATTTGTCCCACTATTGCAGACTCACGGAGTTTTCTCAGGCTCAAATCACCGAATTAAGTTGAGTTCAAGCGTTAAACATAGTTAGCCTCTACCCATGCTATGGCGCCTGCTGTCTCGTTTCCTGGCGGCCTTACTTATCGCAGCCACGCTAATTGCACCGGCTCACGCCGCACCATCACTTGCCCAAGTTCAGGCACAAGTGGCCGCGCTTGAAGATGATGCAACGTCGGCTGCCGAAGGTGTCCAAGAGGCTAAGGTCAAATTGAGCGCACTTACAAAAACACTTAAAGGCGTTAAAGCAAAGGCTGCCGTTCAAGGTCAGACCCTTTCGGCGCTTCAAAAATCCGTTGGAACGATTGCGGTTGAGCAGTACAAAGCTGGTGGGATGGGGCAGAGTCTTGAACTTCTCTTCTCTTCAGATCCTGCCCTGTATCTCTCGGCGGCAGGTTCTTTAGATTCGATAAGTCGCCGAAAATCTGCGCAACTACGTAAGTACCATGCATCTCAACAACGTCTGAATGCAACGACATTGACGATTAAAGATAAGTTGGCCTTAGTAGCCGCTGCAGAAAAAAAATTGAAGGTGCAGTCCGCAATTGCCAAAGCGAAACTTGCTCAAGCTGAGGCAATCCTATCTAAACTTACAAAAGCCGAACGTGAACGGTTAGCAAAACTTGCAGATGACCAGGAGAACGCAGATCAAGCTGCTTCTAAAGCACTGGCAAAGAAAGTTTCAGGCTTATCCGGACGTGGCGGAACTGCATTGAAATTTGCATTATCGCAATTAGGCGATCGTTACGTTTTTGGCGCAGCGGGATTAGTAACGTGGGATTGTTCTGGCCTAACGATGCGGGCATATCAAAAAGCCGGTGTTTCGCTTCCTCACTCCTCTGCAGCACAAGCACGCATGGGTAAGCCAGTTTCATTTAAGTCGCTACAACCGGGAGATTTATTATTTTATGGTCGCCCTGTTTCACATGTAGCGATGTATTTAGGTGGCGGAAAAATGATTCATGCACCACGTCGAGGATCACGAGTCAAAATCGCTGGTCTGTCTATGGGTTCAAAGCCATTAGTTGGAGCACGCCGTTACTGAGTTAACTTTATTTGTTACCAATGATTTTGGCCCGCGCGCTGGAGGTATTGAAACCTTCATCATTGGTTTAATCGAACGTCAACCAAAGTCGAGCATTATCGTGTACACATCTTTTCAAGATGATTCATATCAATACGATGCCGATTGGAAGATAAATTTCGGAGTCCAAGTAATACGTGATCGAGCAAGAATTTTGCTTCCGACGCCACGCGTTAATCGTGCGGTGGCGCGCCTAGTTCGCGAGCACAACATAGAAACCGTAGCCTTTGGAGCTGCTGCTCCACTTGCATGGATGTCTGCAACTCTACGTCGCGCGGGTGCTAAAAGATTAGTAGCGCTAACGCATGGTCATGAAGTGTGGTGGTCAAGAGTTTTTCCATTTAATGTAATCATGCGCCGAATTGGAAAAACAACAGATTCATTGACTTATTTGGGGGAGTTTACTCGCCGTGCAATTTCCAAAGCGCTCAGCCCTGCAAGTCAAAAGGCAATGTGCAAAATTGCACCTGGAATCGACATCGATCATTTTAGGCCCGTTGATGGAAGTGACTTACGAGCAGCATTAGGTCTTACGGATAAAAAAGTATTAGTCAGTGTTGGCAGATTGGTGCATCGCAAGGGACAAGATTTTCTTATTAAGGCAATGCCTTTGATTTTAAAATCTGTACCAGATGCCCATGTTCTTCTGATTGGTCAAGGACCTTATTTAGAGCACCTACAGAAATTGGTTATTGAAAATAACGTTCAAGAAAGCGTTAGTTTTATTGGACGAATTCAATACGCTGATTTACCCCGGTACATATGTTCAGGAGATGTCTTTGTAATGCCATCTAGATCTCGATTTGCCGGTCTTGAAGTTGAAGGTCTAGGAATCGTCTATCTTGAAGCAAGCGCATGTGGCTTACCGGTTATTGCTGGAGCTTCCGGAGGAGCACCTGATGCAGTAATTGAAGGCGTTACGGGATATGTGGTGGACGGAACTGACACAATTGATATAGCTGAGAAAGCAGTTGCATTACTTGCAGATTCTCAATTACGTAAAAATATGGGCCAGGCAGGTCGTGAGTGGATAGAAAAAGAATGGCGCTGGGAAATTTGGGCGGAAAAGTTTAATAAATTATTACTTGGGTAAGGCAATCAGATGAAAAGCATGCACTGCGGCAGTTCTATTGCTCACTTCGAGTTTTCGATAAATTGATGCCAAATGTGTTTTAACTGTCGCTTGGCTTATGAATAATTGAGCGGCAATATTCTTGGTTGATAAGCCTTTCTCCAGAAGAGCAAGTAAATCGAACTCTCTTGCAGTTAATCCTTTTTGCGTTTCTAAATCTTTAACCGCAGCAGCTAAGCCAATCGCGCTAAAACTCAATGGATTTGCAATTGAATGTGTTACGGCTGCCATTAACTGGGGAAGTGGGGCGTTTTTGCAAACGTAGCTACTGGCACCGGCTTTCATCGCAGCAAGTATGTGATTGCCATCCTCGTATAGCGAGAGAACAACGATTGCTATTTCTTTTGAGAGGTTGCGTGCCCACGAGACAAGTTCAAAACCTGAACCATCAGGCAAATTGAGATCAACGATAATGAGTTCTGGGTTGATTTGAGAGATACGTGCTCGGCCTTGAGCAATACTTGAAGCTTCATAAATTTCATTAAATCCATTATTCAATAAAGCGCGCTTTACGCCTTCTCGAACTGTCGGATGATCTTCAATGATAACGATTCGCGTCATTGGGATTCCAGCGGAACTTTTATTTCGATGGTAGTTCCTGTGAAATCCGATTTCACTGCAAAATCTCCCTGCAGTGAAGAAATCCTTTCGCCGCACCCTTGTAAGCCATGGTGCAACTCAGAGTATTTAGCTCCGCCAATACCATCATCGGCAATAGTGATAGTTAAATTGCTAGCCTGTGAATGTTGTATCGCATTTTCAATAATTTCATTAAAGGTTTTTGAGAGTTCAACTTTGAATGCCGGTTGTGAATTAATCGGCTCGGCAAAACCGTTTTCTTTTCGCAGGTCGAATATTTCGATTCTGACCTTGTCGATGAGAGAAACAATGTCTAGACGCAGACTCCTGAGTGAATGCCGCTTAATCTCATCGTCTTCGGTAGCTAAAATTGCATCAACGGCATAACCCAAAGCCACGAGATCTTGGGCTATGCCATCGTGTAACTCTTGTGCGAGTCTTACTCGCGCTGTTGTGATCACATAGTTACTTAGTAAAGAGTTGGTCAATCTCCTTTGCGAATTCCTTCGCAACGACATGTCTTTTCACGGATAGTTTTTGAGTCAAGTGGCCGCCGGCGATAGTGAAGTCCGTGGACAAAATAGTGAACTTACGAATTGATTCGGCGCGGCTGACTGCCTTATTGGCATCATCTACCGCGGTTTGAATCACGGCAATGAGATCAGGATCATGTGCCAAATCAGCTAACGATGCGCCATCTTTTTTGTGATTGGTTACCCAAGCCTTGAGCGCATCTTGATCAATTGTTACAAGCGCAGCAATGAATGGTTGATTATCTCCGACAACCATGCACTGACTAACGAGTGGATGTGCACGCAAACGATCTTCAAGAACTGCAGGGGCAACGTTTTTACCTCCAGCAGTAACGATTAATTCCTTCTTTCGGCCAACTATGTATAGGAAGCCTTCATCATCTAATTTTCCAAGGTCGCCAGATTTAAACCAATGCTCGTCATCAAAAACTTCAGCGTTGGCTGCATCATTTTGCCAATAACCACGCATCACAATTGGACCGCGGATTAGCACTTCGCCATCATCGGCGATTTTGATTGAAGTACCTGGAATAGGTCGCCCAACTGAACCAACTCGATGCGCGCCCGTTAAGTTCAAAGTCGCGCCAGCTGTAGTTTCAGTTAAGCCATAGCCTTCAAGAATTGTTATTCCAGCACCGCGATAAAAATGACCAAGACGCGAACCTAAAGGTGCACCGCCAGAAATAGCTGCTTCAACTCGTCCGCCCATCCCGGCACGGATTTTGGAATAAACCAATTTATCAAAGAGCGCATGCTTGATTGATAGCAGAGGTGAAATGGATTTCTTATCCATATTCTCAGAGTAAGCGATTGCAACTTCGGCTGCTTTTCTAAAGATCTTGCCCTTTCCAGCAGCTTCGGCACGGGCTTCAGCACCGTTATATATTTTTTCAAAAATTCGAGGGACGGCCAGAACAAATGTTGGCTTAAATGATGCTAAATCAAATGGCAGACGACCAACGGGATCACCGCAATGTGCTAAATGAAGTCCCGCGTTGATAGCACCGATTTGAACCATTCGCCCGAAAACATGTGCAACAGGTAAAAATAAAAGTGTTGAACCGCCAGGCTTTAGAAAGAGATCACTGGCTCCCTGAACAACGTTTCCGCACTCAGCTAAGAAGTTTCCATGTGTTAGAGAAACGCCTTTTGGTTTTCCAGTCGTTCCGGATGTATAGATAAGTGTTGCCAAAGTATCTGGACCCAGAGTATTTCGCCGGCGATCGATCTCTTCATCACTAATGTGAGAACCCGATTCACGCAAAACCGCCAAAACATCATCGGTCATTGTCCAAACGTGTTGAGTATGACTAGGTCGTACTGTTTCCACTAATTCACGTAGCGCTGGGGTTTCAACAATAATTCCAACTGCGCCAGAGTCGTTGAGAATCCAATCGATCTGTTCTGCTGATGAGGTGTCATAAATCGGAACAACAATCGCTCCAGCGAACCAAATTGCGAAATCCAGAATCGTCCACTCATATCGAGTTCGAGCCATTATTGCGACGCGATCTCCGACCGAGACACCTGCGTGAATTAAACCTTTAGCAGTTGCACGAATTTCCTCATCGACTTCTCGCGCTGTGACACTTTGCCAACCATCGCCCAAAGGTCGCGACATGGTGACTCTTTCTGGTTCAAACCATGCTCTTTCTGCAATGAGGTTAGTGAGGTTGCCAGCGGTAGCTGCGGGCACAAGGGCAGGAGCTGTGACTTCATTCATGGCGCTAACGCTAGCGTGTGAGTCAATAAATGTGGAAGAGGGTAACCTTGCCCCTATGAGCGATTTGAGCAGTTCGACTATCACAATTGAAGCCCCTTTAGCCGAAGTAACCAAGGCACTCTTTGCCATCGACCTGTATCCATCGTGGTCGAGTGCAATTAAGTCCAGTGAGAGCGTGGCAACAGATGATCAGGGCCGAATTACAAAAGCTAAATTGACTATCGACGCTGGAATGATGAAGGACCGTGTAATTCTTGATTATGACTGGAGTCAAGCACCCTCCAAATTAACATTTTCTCTCGATGATGCCGATCTATTAACCGGTATGGATGGCGCTTATCTCATTAGCGCAATCGATGAAGATTCGACGCAAGTGACTTATGAATTAACAGTTTCACTCTCAATGCCAATCCCAGCGATGATGCGCCAAAAAGCTGAGAAGACAACTATTGATCTTGCGCTCACACAACTAAAAGCATCTCTAGAAGCATAAGTTAATTTATGGCCTACACAATTGGAATTGATGTTGGTGGCACAAAAATTTTGGGCGGCGTTGTCGATGACAATGGACAAGTAATCACAACTGCTAGAAAAGATACGCCTCGACAAGGTGGACAAGCACTAACTCAAACTATCGCTGATGTTGCAAAAGAGTTATTGGTTGAACATTCTGTTACATCTGTGGGAGTTTCTGCCGCAGGATTTGTTT
The DNA here is from genome assembly GCA_903874255.1 of uncultured Actinomycetes bacterium. GTDB lineage: Bacteria > Actinomycetota > Actinomycetes > Nanopelagicales > Nanopelagicaceae > Planktophila. Next base: position 8,745 of record CAIQRN010000065.1, on the reverse strand, counting down.
CCTCCGATCGTAAAACAATGCTTGCAACTCCAAATATCGCAGATTGGAATGGAGTTGATTTAGACAATCAACTTACTCAACTCATTGGTTTGCCTGTAGTTATCGAAAACGATGCAAATGCAGCTGCCTGGGGTGAAGCAAAATTTGGTGCGGGGAAAAATCAAGAACATATGATGATGTTGACCGTTGGAACTGGGATCGGTGGCGGAATCGTTGTCAACGGTGCTTTGTACAGAGGTGCATATGGAATCGCCGCAGAGTTCGGACATTTGCGAGTAGTACCTGAAGGACATTTGTGTGGTTGTGGTGCACGAGGATGTTTCGAACAGTATGCATCGGGAAATGCTCTGCTGCGACATGCACGCGAAGCAATTAATGCGAGCCCAGAAGTTGCCCGTAATTTGTTATCACGTGGCGATGGAACAGTTGCTGGATTAACTGGTCACGCTATAACTGAAGCTGCGCGAGATGGCGATCCTGTAGCACTTGCCGCTTTTAATACGACAGGTCAGTGGCTAGGCGCAGGTATTGCATCTCTTTCAGTCTTACTCGATCCAGCGTGTGTGGTTATTGGCGGGGGAGTGATAGATGCCGGTGAAATTCTTCTCAAACCTACCCGCGAATCACTTGAGCGAAATATGCCATTTGCTGGCAAACACCCATACCCAGAAATAATTGCGGCAAAACTCGGTAATGAAGCTGGCCTAGTAGGCGTTGCAGATTTAGCTAGAAATTAATCTTCAAAAGGATATTTCAATCCAATTTGTTTGCGGACAGTGTCCATAATCTCCATTATTTCTTCGGTATCTTTTCGAGTAAGAATTGGCGACTCAACTTCACCACTGCGAACAACTCGTTCAAATTCAAGAGCTTGCTCACGCAATCCATGGCCTTGATAATTTCGTGGGTACTCAGTGATTTCGCCATTAAATAAGACCAGACGCATTGAGGTTGGATTATAGAAAGTTCGATCAACTTCTATGTAACCATCAACTCCTGCAACAACTGCAGTACATGGAGTCTGAACAATCATCGTTGTATTTAAAATCGCTTGGGCACCATTTTTATAATCTAGAATAATTGAAGTTTGGGCATCAGCGCCTTTCTCGGTCATGACTGAAGTTGATGTAATTTTCTGTGGAACTCCAAGCACCATGTGGGCAAAAGAAATTGGATAGATACCAAGATCCAATAGTGCGCCACCAGCAAGTGATGGTTCAACAAGGCGGGCGATATTTTGATCCGCTAATCGCTGTCCATGATCTGCATGAATGGTGGTAATTGCACCCAGTACGCCGCTTTCAATGATTTCTCTGATCTGAGAATAATGTGGAAGAAATCTTGCCCACATTGCTTCCATGAGTGCGACTTTATTTTTGGCGGCAGCATCAAACATTTCACGCGCCTCTTTGGCGTTTACTGAAAAAGGTTTTTCACATAACACTGGCTTGCCCGCATTTAAAGCAAGAATCACATTGTCGCGATGCATAGGGTGCGGAGTCGCAACATAAATTGCATCGATATTTTCATCGCCTACCAACTCTTCGTATGAGCCATATGCCGTTGCATCACCAAACTCTTTGGCAAATTTTTCGGCTTTTTCCAAAGTGCGTGAACCAACTGCGCTCACCGTATGATTGTTTAGCGCCGCTAAATCCTTAGCAAATGCATGTGCGATTCCACCTGTGCCAAGAATTCCCCAATGAAAATTACTCATAGAGTCGCTCCATCATCATCCCTGTAACCCTGATTAAACCAACGTCTAAATGCACGCTTCATTGAACGCCACATTGCCCGAGGAGATTGAGTTGGTGGATTTGGTGGAATGAAATGGTTGTCATCTGCAAAACGATCTAACTCATCTAGATACGATGTCGGCGCAGACTCATCTAGGGATAGGTCTGAAACCATAGATTCAAATTCGATGCGGATAAGTTCATTTTCCTCGAATTCTTCTGCCCCTGGGCGTGGATTGCTCACCCCCCGATAGTGTCATATTTGGCAATAGCCACTAAATTAGGGCCATGCTTGAAAACCTTCCATACGGGACCTTGCGGGCTTTTTTGACGCCATTTCTCATGGCGGGATTTCGCCCAAAGGTTAAAGGCCTGCGCAATGTTCCTGCCAAAGGCCCAGTAATCATCGCTTCCAATCACCTGTCATTTAGTGATTCGATTTTCATGCCACTTGTTGTTCCACGTAAAGTAACTTTTTTGGCAAAGAGTGAGTACTTCACCTCACCAGGACCAAAAGGCCTTGTTAAGAAGCTAACTTTCAAAGCGCTGGGCCAGGTACCGGTTGATCGATCAGGTGGTCGGCGAAGTGAAGCTGCACTTATCACTGGACTCAAAGTTTTAGCACAGGGTGATTGTTTAGGAATTTATCCTGAAGGGACTCGTTCCCCAGATGCTCGTTTATACAAAGGGCGGACAGGAATTGCCCGACTTGCTATCGAGTCTGGCGCTCCAGTGATTCCAGTTGCCATGTCTAATACCGACAAAATTCAACCAACTGGAAAAGTGATTCCGAATTTACATAGAGTCGGAATGCAATTTGGAAAGCCAATGTACTTTGATGGAGATTCAACAGATATGTTGTATCTGCGCGATGTCACCGATCAGATCATGAATGCAATTCAGGCGATGTCGGGACAGGAATACGTTGACACATATGCTCCAAAGAAATCAAAGCCTGAAGATATTAATGTCGCTGGCGAAGAGGATTAAAGTAAATCTAAAGCATTTCTAGATGTTAAGAAATTGCAGGTTTCGCATTGAGGACCAGCTTCTGGAAGTTCGCCCTCGAGTACTGAAATTAACTCTGAGATAACACGTAGAAACTCTGCTTGGTTACGCGGCACTGCAACATATTTTTGATAAATACCAAAGCCAGAGTTTTCTGGATTATCACCAAGAGTGTGCGTAGGTTTCCATACCAATAAACCCATCGATGCAACTTCAACAGACTTACCTGCTGGTGGATTTTCAAGGGCATATGCATAGGCCTCAAGTTGGGGTGAATAAAAGGCGCCACTATCTCGCTCTGATTCAGATACTTTGCAATCAATAAGACCGGCCGTTCCATCATCATTTGTTGAGAGAAGATCGTACTTACCTAAAATGCGCCAACGAGTATCCATCCCGTTAATTTGAATCGGCTTACTCTTAACAAACTCACTCCATTTAGTGACTTTTCCTGGGCGAAGGGATGGATCGATAGTTGGCATATCTGCATTTTGAAAAAACTCTTCCTGCAAACGTGAAAGTGTTCCCACTAAAGGCATGACCATAGGCGCGCTAACTTTGTACCAGTACTTAACCCATAGACAGCGCTTGCAGGTTGAGAGAGCAAAAGTTAAATCTGATGGTGAGATATTTTCGCGAGCAGGTTTGTTAGGTTTTCTCATGGCGATATTGTGTCGTTAGCCACTGACAATCGCTAAGAGCAAAACTGAGATACCCAGCGCAATCATGATTGAGCCGCCCGTTGCCCGTAATTTTTCAAGCCGCATGGGGTCTTTTGCAAGCCACGCCCTGGCAGTTCCAGCAAGTAATCCCCATGAACCATCGGAAACAAAAGCAAGAGCTGAAAATATCGCCCCCAGTAAAATCAATTGCGCCGTGATATGTCCACGATCTCTATCTATGAACTGCGGCAATACTGCAGCGTAGAAAACTATAGCTTTGGGGTTGAGCGCCCCGACCCAGAAACCATCTCGAATTGAACGAAGAACACCTGGCGCGCTATCACCCTGATTTGTCATATCGGCTGCATGAATTTTGCGATGACGTATTGCATCTACACCTAAGTACATCAGATACAGACCGCCACCCCATTGAACTGCGGTGTAAGCAAAATCTGATCTTTGTAAAATCGGACCGAGACCTAAAGCGACGAAAACAGATAAGAAAAAAGATCCAGTTACATTGCCGGCAACTGTAAAGACGGCAGTTTTGCGACCCCAGGCGATGGCCCGAGCGATTACAAATAAAACGCTCGGGCCAGGCGCCAAGATAATCACCATCGCGGCAACGATGTATTCAGTTAGCCGTGATGGAATCACCATAGGTCAGATATTAGTTATTGCCCCGTGATGATGCAATTGAATGCAAAACACGGTAACCAACGATTGCCACCAAAGTTGCATTGATGATTCCGTTGAATGTGTAATCTCCGCGTGTCCAAGACATGTCAGAGATACCAATAATCAAAGCAGATGCTGCAATGATCAAATTAGTTGAGTTAGAGAAATCAACTTTGCCTTCAATCCAGATGCGAGCGCCTAGGACGCCAATCATTCCAAAGAGTGCAACGCCAACTCCGCCAAGGGCTCCAACTGGAGTAGAACTTAGTACTGCGCCAAATTTTGGAGACAGTGACAAGCCAACTGCGCCAACTCCGGCAATCCAATATGCAGCAGTTGAATAGACTCGAGTTGCAGCCATTACACCGATGTTCTCGGCATATGTTGTTGTTCCCGATCCGCCACCGATACCGGCAAGAGTTGTTGCTAGGCCATCAGCCATTAACGCTGTTCCCATTTGGTCGTCAAGGTTCTTACCGGTCATTGCAGATACAGCCTTAACGTGTCCAACGTTTTCTGCGATCAAAACAAGAACAACTGGCAAGAATAGAACAATCGCTTTGCCGTCAAATGTTGGTGTAGTAAATGAAGGCATTGCAATCCACTTAGCTGCACCAATCGCCTCAGTTTTTACATCACCTTGAATAAGTGCGACAACGTAACCAACAACCAAACCAGCAAAAATGCTGATGCGATTGAGGAAGCCACGAGAAATCGCAGCGATTAAAGCGATGGAAGCTAGCGTAATCAGACCGATGACTGGACCTGCGGCAAAGTTATTTTTTGCAGCTCCTGCCAAGTTAAGACCGATGACCATCACGATCGTTCCAGTGACTACTGGTGGAAGCATCCAGTTGATCCAGTTGATACCTGCTTGGCGAACGATTAATCCGACCGCAGCCAAAATCAATCCAGTTACAACCACGCCACCAAGAGCAGCAGACATTCCGCCACCTGCTTTGGCTGCAGCGATTGGCGCAAGGAATGCAAAGGATGAACCTAAGTAGCTAGGAACTTTGTTTTGAGTCAAAATCAGGAATAGAAGCGTTCCAACTCCTGAGAAGAAGAGTGTTGTTGTTGGGGGAAATCCAGTGATGAGGGGAACGAGGAAGGTTGCGCCAAACATTGCGGCGATGTGTTGTAGGCCAACACCAATGGTGCGAGGCCAAGTCAGGCGTTCATCTGTTGAAACAACGGCCCCTGGAGTCAGGGACTTACCGTTTCCATGAAGTTTCCACGAAAGTAGCGACATTGCTAACGACCTTTCAGATCTCCTAAGGCCAGGCACAAGAGGCACCCAGCGCTAGGAACGAGCGTAGAACGTGACTATTCATTACTGAGGCGTACGCCACACCTTAGAAAGCGGGAAATCCCAGCCTCTAGCGTGTGTTCGATTTGCGCCCGACTACCTATCGCAATAGATTACGTTTCGATATATCGAATAGATACATAAGCCGATAGGTAGCAGGGGAGGACTAGATGCGCTCGCGTAGTGAATCACTTGAGTTCGCACTCCTTGGCCTGCTCTCACAGACCCCGCTTCATGGTTATGAACTGCGCAAGCGCATGGGCACAATTTTTGGACCATTTCGCGCACTCTCATTTTCTGTTCTGTACCCACAGCTTCGTCGAATGATGGAAGCGGGACTAATCGAAGAAACCGTGGTCGACTCACCATCTCGGCGCTCGCGAATCGTCTATGACATTACAGATAAAGGTTCAAAGCGCTTTGAGACATTAACTGAGACCGTCAGTCCAGATACCTGGGAGGACGAGGGATTTGAGATCCGCTTTGCATTTTTTTCTCCAACATCTTCAAAGAACCGAGTAAGAATTCTTGAGGGACGCCATCGTCGTCTCAAGGAGAAAGCAGAGATTCTGCGTGGTGAACTCGAGAAGTCACCAATTGGAATCGATAAGTACCTAGAGGAATGGCGACGTCATTCACTGGAATCAGCTGATCGCGAAATCGCTTGGCTGGAAGACATGATCAAAACCGAGAGGAAATAGAGTGAACATAACAACCGGTAAAGGCGACATCCGTGTTGCAATTATTGGCGTAGGAAACTGCGCTAACTCTTTAGTTCAGGGAGTGACCTATTACAAGGATGCTGCTTTGGATCAAGAGATTCCAGGTCTTATGCATGCAACTGTTGGGGGATATCACATCTCTAACGTTAAATTCGTTGCAGCTTTTGACGTTGATGCCAAGAAAGTTGGCCTCGATTTAGCCGATGCAATTTGGGCTAGCGAAAACAACACAATTAAATTCAGCGATGTAGCCAAGACTGGTGTTCCAGTTTTGCGCGGAGTAACAAATGATGGTCTCGGTAAGTACTACCGCGAGACAATCACCGAATCCGATGCACCAGCTGTCGATGTAGTTGCGGTATTAAAGGAAGAGCAAGTTGATGTCTTGATTTGCTACTTGCCAGTTGGCTCTGAAGTTGCTGCCAAGTACTACGCACAGTGTGCAATCGATGCTGGATGTGCTTTTGTTAATGCGCTTCCAGTCTTTATCGCATCCGACCCAGTGTGGGAAAAGAAGTTTGCGGATGCAGGACTTCCAATTGTTGGTGATGACATCAAGAGCCAAGTGGGAGCAACAATCACTCACCGAATCATGGCTAAGTTGTTCCAAGATCGTGGAGTTCACCTTGATCGCACATACCAATTAAACGTTGGTGGAAATATGGATTTCAAGAACATGCTCGAGCGTGATCGTCTTGAATCTAAGAAGATTTCAAAAACAAACTCGGTTACTTCTCAATTAGAGCATGACATGGGTGAAAAGAATGTTCACATCGGACCTTCTGATTACATTCCATGGCTAGATGATCGCAAGTGGGCCTACGTTCGCCTCGAAGGCCGTGCTTTTGGCGATGTTCCTCTTAACCTTGAATACAAGTTGGAAGTTTGGGATTCACCAAACTCTGCCGGCGTAATCATTGATGCACTTCGCTGTGCAAAAATCGGTCTTGATCGCAAGATTGGTGGAGCTTTGCTTTCACCATCAAGCTACTTCATGAAGACACCACCTACTCAATACACAGACGAGCAGGCACATGTTAAGACTGAAGATTTCATCACAGGAAAGATTGAACGCTAAGTAAAAAAAAGCTTACGAAAAAGCCCCCTGGTTACCCAGGGGGCTTTTTCTAACCCCTCACGGAGAGTTGAGGGTTAAATCGTCGCATCCTCAGGAGTGCGACGAATATTTCTAAACCCGGCAAGTGCTAGCAAGAGGAAAAGAAGTCCGCCAACTAATGCAGCGATTGCTGCGTAACCCGCGATTACACCTAAAGTTCCAAATGCATATGCTTCAAGCAACATTCCACGAAGAGTGTTTCCTTGAAATAACGTTTCACGAAGATCTGAAAGTTTCTGCACCTGCTCCGGAGTAGTTACTCCATCGCGTTGTGCAGCCATATATGCAGCTGATACTTCTGAATATGTCGCTGGCTTACCCATTACTGCAGTTGCAGATGATTTCATGTGTTCCCAGATGAATAGATCTGAGTAGTCCCGCGCCATTTCACCCGTTGTGACTTGCTTGCCAGCCCACTTCATTAGTTGGTCTTTCGTTTCAGCTGGAAGTCCGGCTTCGACTGGGAATGCAATATTTTGATTTGCTAACTGAGTTTGTACTGAGTCATTTGCAAAGCCTGCTCCAAAGTTAAGTAGACCTGCGAAAATTAAAAGAAGTGCTGCTAATCCCAAGCCGACAAAAGAAACCAGCTTGTCAAATGTTCTACGTTTCATTGTTTTACTCTCCCTCTTAGGCATCGTGTGTATTGATGCATTGCATAGTTAACTCTGGAAACTATGCATGGAAGTTAGAAAGTGCGAGGGGTATCTCTCGAATAGATGTAACGCAATTGTCGAGAGGGTTAGCCCTCAGTACATGTGATTGACAATACAAAAATTAATCTATGTGACGGTTGCAATACGACTTTCCATCAGGACCAATTTCATGATGACTGCATGGAACATTTAATGCATCAAATGCTTTATCACCATAATGAGTTCTAAATGCAAGCGCTAATAAGACGCGCAAATTTGTATCGCCATCAGATTTAATTCCAAAAACTTGAGCACTGCGACTTACAGTATTTTCAATAACTTTCTCGCTATGTGAAGTTTCGCCAGCGATCGAAGCATTTGATTTTCCTTCACACAGGAGTTGCAGAACCAACTGTTCAAATGGTGAAAGTTCTCGTGTTGCAATAGTTATGTCACGTGCCATGTCGTATCCACCTCTCCGCGGTGTCCCTATTCTCCTACTTTGCAGAGCCAGATAACACCTCTAAGATGCCCAAATGAGTGAAATCTTGACCACACAGACTGGGGATATTTTAACCCTATCCTTCAACCGACCGGCAAAGATGAATGCCCTTACGCGGGCCATGTACGCGGGCCTTACCAAGGGTTTAAACGATGCGGCAGGTGATTTCAGCGTTCGTGCGGTGATATTAACCAGCGAAGGCGACCACTTTACTGCCGGCAACGACATCGCTGACTTCATGGATAACCCACCCACCAGTGACTCTTCAGAGGTGGCTCAATTTCTTGCCGCACTTCTAAATTTTCCGAAGCCGCTGATTGCTGCAGTCAAGGGCAATGCAGTTGGAGTTGGCACAACGATGCTCCTTCACTGTGAT
>CAIQRN010000064.1 GCA_903874255.1 uncultured Actinomycetes bacterium | reverse complement strand
GGCTGAAAAGGAGCTGGATTCAATATTGTTATGCAGCCACGTTTCTTGGCGGCAACAAAAGCTGCAAGTGTGACTTCCTGTTTAATTTCGCACTGAGCAACTACAACACAAAGATCACTAATTGAATTGATGCCTTCGACCGCTTTGCCAATTTCTATTTCATGATTTGCCCCAGGGATAATGATGATGCGATTTTCACCGAGACCATCTACCCAGATATGTGCGACTCCACTTGGTGTGCTACTAGTGTCCGTAGATTGCGTACTAATTCCTACGTCTTGAAAATTCTTGGCAATAGATTGACCAAAAAGATCATCGCCAAGCTTGCCAATAAAATGAACTTGGGCACCACAATGTGCAGCAATTACCGCTTGATTTGCACCTTTTCCGCCAAATCCTGTCGTGAATAAATTGCCCTCAACTGTTTGCCCAGCAGATGGAATTAACGGCGCGTAGGCAGTTAAGTCGGTCATGGCACTTCCGACTACTGCTATTACCGCTTTGCTCATAGCGCTAGGCTATCGCTTATGAAAAAAACTTCAATGATTCTCGACGTTGATACCGGTGTTGATGATGCCTTTGCCGTTTTATTCGCCGCACGTCATCCCGAAATCAATTTATTGGGTATCACTTGTGTTGATGGAAATACAAATGTCGATCAAGTCATCGAAAACACATTAAAGGTACTTGATGCGGCCGGCGCTGCTGATATTCCCGTTGCTAGAGGCGCGGTTCGACCACTTTTAGGAAAGTCTCAATATGCTGAATATGTTCATGGCGCCGATGGAATGGGCGATTTAGGAATTGCGCCATCGTCACGAAAAGTTGATCCACGAAGTGCTGTTGAGTTATTAAGAGATTTGATTGAAGAATCTTCAGAACCAGTGACGTTGGTACCAATGGCGCCATTGACAAACATCGCCTTATTTTTACGCGCTTTTCCCGAGACCGCTAAGAAGCTTCATCGAATTGTTTTAATGGGGGGATCGGCATCTGCAGGAAATGCAACTGCTGCCGCAGAATTTAATGTTTGGCATGATCCAGAAGCTGCAGCAATAGTTTTCCAAAGTGGCATCCCGATCACGATGTATGGTCTAGATGTTTTCATGCGTCCAGGTGCAACTAGTGAAGATGCCGCTCAGTTGAGGAAATCTCCAGATCCGGCAGCGCAATTTGCTGCAACTCTCATCGAAGCCTTTATTGAACGATTGCATGTTTCGCCAATTACTTTGGGGGATTATGGTGCTGTCGCCAGCGCGATTCGTCCGCAACTATTTACTACAGAGATTTTCGACGTCGTAGTTGACACTTCGCAAGGCCCAGCGCGTGGTCAAACAATTTGTGATCGCAGAGCAGCTTTCTTAAAAGCGTTAGAACCTAATGATTTATCAGATGCCGCATCTGTAAGAGTCACCCTGGATTTAGATGTTGAAGCTGTTGAGCAACTTTGGTTTAAAACCATTGATAAACAATGGTTATAGACCGATTGGATGCCAGACGGTCTTGTTTTCTTGATAAGCAAGGATGCGACCGGGGTCAGCTGATTTAAAGGAAAAAATACGCTTGAGGTTTTCAGCTCCAGCGCTTTTTATCTCACCGTGAGCCTTTGGGCTTAAACCTGAAATATCTAAACCATCGATATCCATATGTGATGCCATCCATGGGGCAATTTCATCTTTCTTGCCCGTCAAAATATTAATAACACCGGCAGGGACATCACTAGTTGCGATAACTTCAGCAAAGCTCATCGCCGACAATGGGGCCTTAGTACTGGCCAAAACCACGACTGTATTTCCACCGACAATAATTGGTGCAATGGCATCAATTAAGCCAAGCAGTGATGGTGTTTCGGGTGCAATTGCAGCAATAACTCCCATGCTTTCAGGGATTGTGAAATTGTAATAAGGACCTGCGACTGGATTGAGAGCGCCAGATAGTGAAGAAATTTTATCGCTCCAACCTGCATACCAAACCAGGCGATCTACGGAGTCGGTGACTTCCTTTTCAGCTTTAGCTTTAGTTGCTCCAGTAACGCTCATAATTTCATCAACAAACTGTGCACGGCGGCCTTCAAGCATTTCAGCAATTCGATAAAGAATCTGACCTTTGTTGTAGCCGGTGGCTTTATTCCAACCATGTTGTGCTGCGCGTGCTGCGACAACCGCATCTTTTAAATCTTTGCGTGAAGCTAAGCATGGATTGGCAATAAAGATGCCTTTGGCATTTTTAATCTCATAAGTACGACCAGATTCCGTGCGTGGGAAAGCGCCATTGATAAATAACTTATAAGTCTTTTTCACATCAATACGATTACTCATGTGTGGCTCCCTTCAAGTATGCAGATAAACCATGTCGTCCACCCTCACGGCCCCAACCAGATTCTTTGTAACCGCCAAATGGTGATGTCGGATCAAACTTATTAAATGTATTTGCCCAGATAACACCTGCACGAAGTTGTTGAGAAGCCCATAAAACTTTTGACCCCTTCTCACTCCAGATGCCTGCAGATAGACCAAATGGCGTGTTATTTGCCTTATCTATCGCCTCTTGAGGGGTGCGGAAAGTCAGTACCGAAAGCACTGGACCAAAAATCTCTTCGCGTGCAATGCGATGGGATTGGGTCACGCCTGTAAATATTGTTGGTGCAAACCAGAAACCTTTGCTTGGTAATTCACATGGGGCACTCCAACGTTCTCCGCCTTCGGAATCTCCCACAGTTGATAGTTCGGTGATCTTGTGCAGTTGTTCCTTACTATTAATCGCACCTAAATCTGTATTTTTATCCATTGGATCACCGACACGAATCTTTGCCATCCGAGATTTAAGTTTTTCCAAAACCTCTTCAGCGATATTTTCTTGCAATAACAGTCGTGAGCCGGCACAGCAGACATGACCTTGATTGAAAAAGATTCCATTGACGATTCCTTCGATAGCTTCATCGATGGCTGCATCTTCAAAGACAATATTGGCAGCTTTGCCACCAAGTTCCAGTGTCACACTCTTATGAGTTGGCGCAACAGCACGGGCAATAATCTTTCCGACTTCTGTAGATCCAGTGAAAGCAATCTTGTCGATGCCCGGATGATTAACAATCAATGCACCGGTCGAGCCATCGCCTGTAACGATATTAACGACACCTGCAGGAAGTTCGGCCTGTTGGCAAACTTCGGCAAATAAAAGCGCAGTCAGTGATGTCGTCTCAGCAGGCTTTAGCACGACGGTATTTCCTGCCGCTAAGGCTGGAGCAACTTTCCAAGCCAACATTAATAATGGAAAGTTCCATGGAATTATCTGTCCGGCAACGCCATGAGCTTTGGGTGATGTGCCCAGACCTGCATATTCAAGTTTGTCTGCCCAGCCCCCATGATAGAAAAAGTGGGCTGCAGCTAGCGGCACATCTACATCTCGAGATTCACGGATTGGTTTTCCGTTATCAAGTGTTTCTAGAACGGCGAATTCTCGAGCGCGCTCTTGCATGATGCGTGCGATACGAAAAAGATATTTACCGCGCTCTTTGCCGCTCATTTTCGACCACGTTGTTACGTAGGCCTTACGCGCAGATTTCACGGCGGCATCAACTTCTGCCTTTCCAGCAAGGGCAATGTGTGAAAGAACCTCTTCAGTTGCGGGGTTAATTGTAGGAAAGTGCTTAGAGCCGGCTACGAATTTTCCGCCAATGAAATGCCCATATTTAGCTTTGATAGAAACGACCGCACGTGATTCTGGAGCCGGCGCATATTCAAAACTCACTGTTTCCTCCATTAGTCGATCGTTACGTACTGAGGGCTAGCGTAGTAGCCATCATCCATTTTCATGCGTTGCATTAATAAATCATTAAGAAGTGCGCTTGCGCCTATACGAAAAAGCGACGGTGTCAGCCATTCTGGGCCAGCGGTTTCATTTACTAAGACCAATTGCTTGATTGCATCTTTTGTATTTCTGATTCCACCTGCAGGCTTTACGCCAATTCGTACCTTTGTCATGGAATAGAAATCTCGAACAGCTTCAAGCATTACTAAGACAACGGGGGCAGTGGCAGCAGGTGCAACTTTTCCGGTAGAAGTCTTAATAAAATCAGCACCCGCAGCCATAGCTAGAAAAGATGCTTTACGCACATTGTCATACGTTACGAGTTCGCCGGTTTCAAAAATGACTTTTAGATGCGCCTTGGTTCCGCAGATTTCGCGAATAGCAACAATTTCATTGAAAACTTCAATGTAGCGCCCTGAAAGAAAAGCCCCGCGATCAATCACCATATCTATTTCAGATGCGCCGGCATCAATGGCATCTTGAGTATCTTGAATTTTTACTGGCATCGATGCACGGCCCGATGGAAAAGCCGTGGAAACTGCGGCCACACCCACGTGCTGACCACCGATTGAATCTAAATGCGTGCGTGCAATTCCGACCATATCGTTGTAAACGCAGACGGCCCCCACGCTAGGAACCGTTGAATCAGTTGGGTCAGGGCGCACAGCTTTGGTGCACAAAGCCTGAACCTTTCCGGGAGTATCTGCGCCTTCTAAAGTCGTTAGATCAACCATTGAAATAGCGGTATCAATTGCCCAGCGCTTTGATGTGGTTTTAATACTTCGAGTTGCAAGCATTGCTGCGCGCGCATCAGCGCCAACTTGATCGACACCAGACAAATTTCCTAGATATTTTTTCAAGGATGCATCTGAGCCATCGACTAAACCATAAAAACTCACGTTAGTAATTCCTTTAATGGTGCTCGTAATTGATCCAAAATTATCTGTGCGCTCTCTGAATCTTTAGCAATTGCTTCAATATAACACTTCATCTTTGCTTCAGTTCCGGATGGGCGAATGATGATTCGAATTCCGCCATCAAGCCAAATGCGCAAGCCATCAGTTGGCGGTAAACCATCTTTCGGTGAAGCCAAGTCATCAATTGAAGTTACGTGGCGACCTGCAATCTCTTGGGGAGAATTACTTCGTAAGTTGCCCATGATGACACTTACCTGCGAAAGATCATTCAATCGAATTGAAATCTGTTCGGTGGCATGGAAACCATGGCGCTCCCAAACTTCATCCAGTAAATCTAGAATCGTTTTATTTTCATTGGCTAAATCCGTTGCGATTTGCGCAAGCTTAATTGCCGCTGATATTCCATCTTTATCATTAACCGTAATTGAATCCACGGCGTATCCCAGCGCCTCTTCATAACCAAAAGTTAGACCTTCAATTTTCGCAAGCCATTTAAAGCCAGTTAAAGTCTCTTTGAAATCTAAGCCGTAATGCGTGGCAATTTTGCTCAATATTGATGAGGAAACTATGGAGTTTGCAAGGATTCCCTGTGATGTAGTGCGTGCAATTGATTCACCCAACACCACACCAAGTTCATCGCCACGTAACATGCGCCAACCTTTAACTGGATCCTTAATTGCCGCAGCACATCTATCGGCATCGGGGTCGTTGGCAATTACAAGGTCTGCATCAAATGTACGGGCAGTCTCTAGCGCTAAATCAATCGCACCAGGCTCTTCTGGATTTGGAAAAGCGACAGTTGGAAAATCAGGATCCGGTTTGCATTGTGCATCAACCAAAATCGGTTGAGGGAATCCGGCCTTATGAAAAACATGCTGCAGAGTTTGGGTACCGACACCATGCATAGCGGTGTAAACAATTTTGAGATTTCCAGGGCGTTTTGCCAAGCCTGCGGTGATGCTCACATATTTATGAATAATTTCTTCACCAAGAACGGTCCATTCTTTTCCGCGAGGCTGGTTCTTAAGAGAAACAATAGAATCAATCTTTTCTGCAATTGATTCATCAGTGGGTGAAACAATTTGAGATCCCCTGTAGTGGATTCCATCAACTGTGCCGCCCAAATAAACTTTATAGCCATTATCTTGTGGTGGGTTATGGCTTGCGGTAACCATAATTCCAACATCACATTTCAATTCATTGGTAGCAAATGCTAAGACTGGTGTTGGAAGTGGGCGCGGTAATACATAAACTTTCATTCCTGCACCACTCATAATTTCTGCAGTTTCAAAAGTGAAATCCTCTGATCCATAACGTGCATCGCGACCGATGACTACGCTAGTCAGGTTTCGCTCTTTCATGTAAGCAGCAATTCCTGCAGCTGCCCGACCAACAACGGCTCGATTCATGCCTGATGGGCCAGGGCGAATAGGCCCACGAAGTCCGGCAGTTCCAAACTGTAAAAAACCAGAGAAAGATGTTCGAAGTTCTAGCTCGTTATGTGTGTCGAGCCATTGCTGTAATTGCGCTGCGCTTTTTGGATCTGGATCATCTGCAATCCACGCTTGAACTTCCTGTGTCAGATCCATGTTCCTAGAATAACTTCGGAATTACCCCTTTGAGAAGGGCGCCCATTCGATCCGCAGCGGCTTTTCCAGCGGCAATGACTTCTTCGTGATTAAGTTTTTCTCCTGTAACGCCCGCGGCAGCATTAGTCACTAATGAAATTCCGAGAACTTCTGCACCAAGTGCATGTGCTGCAATTGCTTCAGGGACGGTAGACATACCGACCAAATCCCCACCCATCGTGCGCATCATCAAAATTTCTGCGGGTGTCTCATATGTCGGGCCTCGCCAATGAACATAGACACCTTCTTCAAGTGATGAATCTTCTTGCTTTACTATTTCACGGATTCTCTTGCTATAAAGATCAGTGAGATCAATAAAAGTAGCACCAGATAAAGGAGAAACTGCGGTTAGCGAAATATGATCACGAATAATTACGGGCTGACCAACTGTAAAACTCTTATTTATTCCACCACATGCATTTGTCAAAATAATTATTTTGCAGCCAGCCTTGACTGCAGCACGAACACTATGTACTACTGGTTCTACTCCCTTGCCTTCATACAAATGTGTACGTCCAAGGAATACAAGTGCGTGCAAAGTTTTTCCGCTTGACTCGATTGCATACGAGCGAACTTTTCCGGAGTGGCCCTCAACAGTTGGCGGTAAGAAGCCAGTTAAATCCTCTGCATCACATTCATATGAAGGTGTTCCAAGTGCATCGACTGCGCTCACCCAACCAGAACCCATAATGAGTGCAACATCGTGGGCAGCAATCCCCGTGCGATCGACTATTTCTTTAGCTGCCGCCTCGGCCGCCGCCATCGGATCTGAATAGAGAAGTTCGCTATTTGTCATGCATCAATGATGTCACACAGGGCCGTTCCACTTGAAACCGTGGCACCGATAACTGCGCTCAAATTCTTGATAATTCCAGCTTTGTGAGCCATTAATGGCTGTTCCATTTTCATCGCCTCAAGCACAATTACTAAATCTCCAATTTCGACCTGGTCGCCTTCATTCACCGCAATTTTTACAACGGTTCCCTGCATTGGACTTGTTAATGCAGCACCACCTGCACCACCTGCCATAGATTGTTTGGCGCGATGGCGTTTTACAACAGGTTTTGGCGCATGAATAACAATTTCAAATCTCTTGCCATTTACTTCAGTGACCAGATGTTCTGGTGCCATGTGAGTTTCTAATGCAAGTGCAGCAGCGTTGTAAGCAGGAATTTCGTTGTTAAATTCGTTTTCGATATAACTTGTATAAACCTTGAACTCTTGGGTGAAAGCGTCATCTTCAAGAATCGCACGGTGAAATGGAAGCGCAGTCGCTAAACCTTCAACGGTAAATTCAGAGAGTGCGCGACGGGCGCGTTCAATCGCTTGCTCGCGCGTTGCGCCAGTGACAATTAATTTCGCAAGAAGTGAGTCAAAGTTTCCACCGATCGTGTCGCCTTTAGCAAAACCAGCATCAACGCGAACGCCTGGCCCAGTAGGAATCATCCATTCAGTGATGCGACCTGGGGCCGGTAAGAACGAACGCCCGGGGTCCTCGCCATTAATACGGAATTCAATAGAGTGCCCACGAATAACTGGATCATCAAATCCAAGAGATTCACCCATGGCGATGCGGAACTGCTCGCGAACTAAATCAATCCCCGTAATCTCTTCACTGACTGGGTGCTCCACTTGCAAACGAGTATTTACTTCCAAGAAAGAAATTGTTCCATCGAGACCAACTAAGAACTCACACGTTCCTGCTCCGACGTAGCCCGCTTCTTTCATAATCGCTTTACTAGATCTGTATAGCTCTTCATTTTGGGCATCGGTCAAAAATGGTGCCGGTGCTTCTTCGACTAATTTTTGGTGGCGACGCTGCAAAGAGCAATCACGAGTACTGACCACAACTGCGTGACCATGCATATCAACCAAGACCTGAGTTTCCACATGTCGTGGCTTATCTAAATAGCGTTCTACGAAACATTCACCACGACCAAAACCGCTAATTGCTTCACGAACTGCAGATGCAAATAACTCTGGGATTTCCTCCATAGTGCGTGCAACTTTTAATCCACGGCCGCCTCCACCATGTGCAGCCTTGATTGCAACAGGTAATCCATGCTCTTTTGCAAATGCAATGATTTCCTCATGCCCGGCAACGGGATCTTTGGTTCCGGCAACAAGTGGTGCACCGGCTTTAGCGGCAATTTTTCTCGCAGAAACTTTGTCGCCAAGTGCGCGGATTGCTGCAGGTGGAGGACCAATCCAAATCAAACCTGCATCGATGACAGCCTGTGCAAAGTTAGCGTTTTCAGAGAGAAAGCCATAGCCCGGATGAACTGCATCGGCCCCGGATTCTTTTGCGACTGCAATAAGTTTTTCAATATTTAAATATGTTTGTGTTGCAGTAGTCCCTTGCAATGAAAATGCAGCATCGGCAAGTTGCGCGTGAATTGCGGTGCGATCTTCTTCCGAATACACGGCAACACTTTGAAGCCCATGATCTTTACAGGCACGGATTACACGGACGGCGATTTCACCTCGATTGGCGATTAATACGCGTTTCATTGCATCACCTTAACCTCTGGCCAGGAATATCCAAGTTGTTCAAAGGCTTTTCGCAAAAATGGCATTGAGATTCCGACAACATTTGTGTAGTCACCCTCGATAGTGGGGATAAAGGCCGAGCTGAATCCATCGAGTGTGAAACCACCAGCAACATGGAGAGGTTCACCGCTAGCAACATAATCTTCGATTTCAGCGGCAGTCATTGAATCAAAAGTGACTTTAGTTGTGACAATACTTGAAATCTCTTTTTCTTTGGATGTATCAATAATGCAGTGGCCAGTATGAAGCAGGCCTGAATTTCCCTGCACTCTAGTGGCGCGCTCGATTGCAATCTCTGGTGTCCCAGGTTTCCCAAGGGATTGTCCTTCAAATTCAAATGTTGAATCACAGCCAATAATGATTGCTGGAAAATCTATCTGTTCACGGATTGTGTGTGCTTTAGTAATAGCAAGGGCAATTACCATATCTGCAGGAGACATTGAATTAAAGAAATCAGTTTCTTCATCAACGTGACTGACCATAATTGTTGGTTTCAACCCAGCGGATTCAAGCAAACGCTTACGGGATGCAGAAGCAGAAGCTAATACTATTTGTGGCATCGGCTATGCATTCTTTCGTGCGCCGAAAGTAATCTGGTGGGGCAAAGCTTGGCGAAGTTGAGGTAAGCCGTACACACTTCTGCGGATCACTGGTTTTAACTCTTCGCGCTTATGTTGGGTGACTGCAACTTGGATTGCAACAAATTCCTCAGGCGTTGGATCGCCACTAGTGATTGAGAAACCCATTACAGCGGAATATTTCCATGTTTGCGGGCTGGCAAAGTATCTCGCTTAGTCCGTAAAGTTCTAAATGCTTTAGTTATGTATGCGCGCGATTGATTTGGTTCGATAACCGTATCAATTGTTCCGCGCTCCGCGGCTAAGTATGGATTTGCCAGAGATTCGTTGTACTCATCGACTAATTGAGCTCGTGTTGCCACAGGATCATTAGCATCAGCTAGCTCTTTTCGATACAGAATATTTACTGCACCTTGAGCGCCCATAACTGCAATCTCAGCACTTGGCCATGCAAAATTAATATCGCTCCCCAAATACTTAGAACCCATAACAATAAATGCACCCCCATAAGCTTTACGAGTAATGAGAGTTACTAGCGGAACCGATGCTTCGGCATAGGCATAGAGCAATTTAGCTCCGCGGCGAATGATCCCATCCCATTCCTGTTCTGTACCTGGCAAAAATCCAGGTACGTCAACGAGAGTAAGAATTGGAATATTGAAAGCATCACAAAAGCGCAAGAATCGGGCGGCTTTTTCACTTGAATTAATATCAAGTGTTCCGGCTAGTTGATTTGGTTGGTTGGCGATTATTCCAATTGTCTCGCCTTCAATGCGGGCAAATCCAACAATAATATTCGGAGCATATAAAGCATGTACTTCTAAGAATTCAGCTTCATCAACCAGCGCATGAATCAAAACTTTCATGTCATACGGTTGATTTGGACTATCTGGAATTAACGTATCAAGAGCTATGTCTGTTGCTTTTTTCTCAATAGTTTCTGTTGGCGGTAAATGCGGAACACCATCCATATTATTTGAAGGCAAATATGAGAGCAGAGCTTTCACATAATCTATTGCATCGGCTTCATTTTCAGCCAAGTAATGCGAATTTCCGGTTCGAACATTATGCGTGCGCGCACCACCAAGTTCTTCCATTCCAACTTCTTCACCCGTTACCGTTTTAATTACATCGGGGCCGGTAATAAACATATGTGAAGTTTCATTAACCATCACAGTAAAGTCGGTTAATGCAGGAGAATAAGCAGATCCACCAGCGCATGGGCCAAGAATTAAAGAGATCTGTGGGATTACACCTGATGAGCGGGTATTAAGTCGGAAAATCTTGCCGTAGCCAGCAAGGGATGCAACACCTTCTTGAATGCGGGCTCCACCGGAGTCATTAATTCCAATTAAAGGTATTCCACTTTTTAATGCAAACTCGGCAATCTTTACGATTTTTTCAGCATGAACTTCACCGAGTGAGCCACCCATAATTGTGAAATCCTGTGAATACAAAGCAATTGGTCGACCATCAACGGTTGCAGTTCCAATTACAACGCCATCACCATACGGACGATTATTTTCCATTCCGAACTGCGTTGAACGGTGGCGCGCGAATTCATCAATTTCGGTAAATGAATCCGGGTCGACCAACATGTGAATGCGCTCTCGGGCAGTGTTCTTTCCCTTGGCATGTTGCTTCTCGACTGCACGAGCTGAACCAGCGTGTACCGCTTCCTCAATTCGCGCGCGTAGATCTTCAATTTTTCCGGCAGTTGTATGCAGATCACGGCTCATACCCCTACGGTACATGTCATGGGCAATGAAATGCTAAGAGCGGCACTTGATAGTTCGCGCATTAGCGCACTACTTACGCATTACTGGCGAGTAAGCGTGGTTGATGTCACCGCATCAACACAGAGTGACCTTGCTGAACTTGTGCGGCTTGGTAGCGCAACTCCCGGTGAAGTTTTAGCGGCAAATTTCCAAAGCGCTGGTCGCGGCAGAATGTCTCGTAGTTTCGAAGCTCCAAAAAATTCCGCACTTTTATTTTCTTTCTACATCCAACCGAAACGAAAAAAAGAGGATTGGGGTTGGATCTCACTTATTGCAGGAGCCGCTGTTGCTCAATCACTTCAAGATTATCAAGCCCGGATTAAATGGCCAAATGATATTTTGATAAATGAAAAAAAAGTGTCTGGCCTGATTGCAGAGATTATCGGTGATGGTGTTGTTATTGGAATTGGCATTAACGTTGGAATGGAGAAAGAGGAGTTACCTGCCCCTAATGCAACTTCACTTGCGATTGAAGGCGCACATGGTTTTGATCGCAATATGTTGTTAAGTAAGGTGCTTTCACAATTTCAAGAGTTGTTTGTTTCTTGGGACGCAGAAGATGATTCTGTTGGCGAGCTCTACAGATCGCTTAGCTCAACGCTAGGAAAGCACGTTCAAATCCAGTACCCAGATAATCAGAGTGAAAGTGGAATCGCTGTTGGAATATCAGCGCGCGGTGAGTTGGTATTGGATTCTGGAAGTCATGTGCAAGCCGGCGACATAATTCATCTACGATAAGACAGTGAGCGAGCACTTTCCAACAGTCGGAGTTATTGGCGCGGGTCAATTAGCGCGAATGAGCGTTGGACCAGCGCAAGCTCTTGGAATTAACCTTCTTCTCTTAGCTAATGATTCAAGCGATAGCGCGGCACAGATTGCGCACCATATTGTTGGTGACTATAAAGATCTAGAAACAGTTCGTGCTTTCGCCAGCAAATGTGACGTGATTACTTTTGAACATGAATTAATCCCATTAAGCATCATTAAGAGTTTAGAAGCTGATGGGGTAGTAGTTCGGCCCAGCTCAGCTAGCTTTATTTATTCGCAGGACAAGGCGGCGATGCGAGAACGCTTGAAGGATTTTCCTGCGCCAAGTAGTCAAGTAATAACAGATGCCACACAAGTTTTGCACTATCCCGTAATTGCAAAGAGAATTTCTGGCGGGTATGACGGACGTGGAGTTTGGAAAGTCAATGATTCCAATGAGTTAACTCAAATTCTTCTCGAAAATGGAAAAATCCTCATTGAGGAGTTAATTGAATTTGACTATGAAATTGCAGTTATGGTCGCGCGTTCACCGCATGGTCAAGCTACGACTTGGGCTCCAACGCAAACTATTCAGAGAGATGGAATCTGCACCATGACGATTTCACCAGCTCCGCAGCTTTGCGATGCGATGAGCGAGAAAGCTCAAAAACTTGCACTCGATATCGCACATGAAATTTCAGTAGTCGGCGTGATGGCAGTTGAGATTTTTGTAAAAGGTGAAGAGATGTTTATAAATGAATTAGCGATGCGGCCACATAACTCTGGACACTGGACGATTGAAGGATCAATCACGAGCCAATTTGAACAGCATCTTCGCGCAGTTCTTGATCTTCCATTAGGAGATCCTTCAATGACTGCTCCATTTGCAGTTATGGGAAACATTTTAGGCGGGGAAAAGAGCGATATGTACCGCCCATATTTACATCTCATGGCCCGAACTCCGACTCTTAAATTCCATCATTACAAGAAGGAAGTACGCACGGGTCGCAAAATTGGCCATGTAAATTTGCTCGGCAATAATCTCGTAGAATTAACACAAGAAGTGATGCATGCCCTTGAATACATGAGCGGAGAAATCGATGAGTGATGTAGCAATAATCATGGGATCAGATTCTGATTGGCCTGTCATGGAAGAAGCGGCAAAAACATTAGATGCTCTCGGTATTTCTTACGAAGCCGCAGTTGTTTCAGCGCACCGTATGCCAATGGAAATGGTCGAGTTTGCTCAGACCGCACAATCCAAAGCTTTTAAAGTAATTATTGCTGGTGCTGGTGGCGCGGCACATCTACCTGGAATGGTCGCCTCGCTCACTACCTTGCCAGTAATAGGTGTCCCAGTTGCATTGAAAAATCTTGATGGAATGGATGCATTGCTTTCGATTGTTCAGATGCCTGCAGGGATTCCAGTTGCAACTGTAGGAATTGGAAATGCTAAGAATGCCGCATTGTTGGCTGCACGTATTTTAGGTGTTTCAGATAGTTCCATAAATGCAAAGGTCGCCAGCGCCCTGAAAGAGATTAATACAGAAGCAAAAGCTAAAACCGCAACTTTAACTGCTCGCAGAAATCAAAAGACTGGTTTCTAATTTCGGTTTCGGTATTCAATTGCCGGGCAACGATCCATCACAGTTAATAAACCAGCGGCTTGTGCTCGAGCGATCGCCTCTTGGTCAATTACATCTAATTGCAACCACACAGCCTTTGCACCAATAGATATAGCTTCATCTACAACTTTGCCGACTAATTTTGAATTTACAAAACAATCAACAACGTCCACCGGTACCGGGATCTCTGAAAGTGTTTTGAATCCATTTTCGCCATGCACAATTTCTGCTCGCGGATATACGGGGATAATTGTGTGACCTTTGTCTTGAAGAAGTTTTGCAACGCCAAATGCCGCACGTTCTGGGTTGTTTCCTAAACCAACGATGGCCCAAGTCTTCATGGCAAGGACCGCCTCGATTGTCTCCTGACTATTAATCAGTGCGCCCCAATGCTCGAAACTTCCAACCTGCTGCGCGCCATAATTGGCGATCTAGAAGATTACGGCCATCAATAATAATTTTATCTTTGACCAAATGAGAGATTGAGGAAGGATCTATCGCGCGATATTCCTTCCATTCAGTTAAATGCATTAGCAAATTTGAATCTTTAATTGAAACAGTTAGATCCTGCGCATATTCAAGGTTCGGAAAGCGCTTTCGAGCGGGCTCAATTCCTTTGGGATCATGAACTACTACAGATGCACCAGCGGCTCTTAGCTGGACAGCAATATCTAGCGCTGGGGAATCACGCACGTCATCACTATCTGGTTTAAAAGTTGTTCCAAGGATAGCAATTCTAAATTTCGTTAAGTCTTCACCTAATTCTTCGCGGACAACATCAATAACTCGTTGACGCGCCCGAAGATTTATTGCATCAACTTCGCGTAAAAATTCCAGAGCCTGCATAGCGCCAAGTTCTTCGGCACGTGCCATAAATGCACGAATATCTTTAGGAAGACAACCTCCACCAAAGCCAATGCCTGCCTGCAAAAATTTATTTCCGATACGAGGGTCATAACCAATTGCTTGAGCAAGCACGGTTACGTCGCCACCGGCAGCTTCACACACTTCGGCCATTGCATTGATAAATGATATTTTTGTAGCAAGAAATGAATTCGCCGCCACCTTTACTAACTCTGCAGTTGGCAGATCAGCGCGAATCCATGGCACGCCAGCTGAAAGTAGTGGTTCATACACTTCTTTAAGCACAGACTCGGCGCGATCATTAGTCACTCCAACCACAAGTCGATTGGGTCTTAAAGTATCTTCAATAGCAAAACCTTCGCGAAGAAACTCTGGATTCCAGGCTAAATCAGCTTGAGGTGCAGAAAGTGATAATTGTTCACGCAATGCATCTGCAGTACCAACTGGCACAGTTGATTTACCAACCACAATTGCACCGGCTTTTAAATATGGGGCTAACTGTGTAACTGCCGAATTAACATATGTTAAATCTGCTGCCAAACTGTTAGAACTTTGAGGAGTTCCAACACATATAAAGTGAACATCGGCATCTTGTACTGCGGAAAAATCTGTTGTAAATGAAAGTCGGCCAGTTTTAATTTCTTGCGCAAGTAAAGCATCTAATTCGGGTTCATAAAATGGTAGTTCGCCATTTGCAAGCATGGCCACTTTGTTTGCATCGGTATCAACCCCAACAACCGTAAAACCTAGTGAAGACATGCAAGCGGCGTGCGTTGCCCCTAAATATCCGCAACCGATAACCGAAAGCTTCAGTTTCATGATCGGAGTTTACTTCAGTGAACCGCAGGGATTTTCAGCGGCCGTACGAGTCTTAAATTTATCAATTGTCGTAGGTGAGGCTGAGGGGCTAGCTGATGAGGATGCCGTCGGAGTTGGCGTTACTTCATCAATGATTGGGAGATCTTGATTAATTCGATTGAAAAGATCAGGTGCTAGGACAGAATCCCAAATAACAACTGAACCAACGCCAGGATAACGTGCATTGGCGTTTCCAAGTGGGATCGTCAGAGTTCTAACTTTGCTAGGACTTAGATTTTTCATCTGCTTGGCTAAAACAATAAGATCATTTTCATTTAACTCGGAATCTGTTTTAACCGTTGCAACCGCTGCATTAAAGAAGTTTACTAATTTGATTGGATTAAGAAGCACTCCCGTGCTTGTAACTTTTCTAAGAACAGCGCTCATAAATTGTTGCTGGCGTTGCATACGTCCTAAATCACCCATGCCATCAAAATCTCGCGTGCGGACATATTTCAGCGCTTCAATTCCATCAACTGTATGTATACCTGCACTCATAATTAGATGACTATTTGGATCATTAATATCGCGTTTTGTACAAACTTGAATTCCGCCAAGTGAGTCAACCATGTTTGCAAAGCCAGCAAAACCAACTTCAACGTAATGATCGATCTTGATATTTGTTTCTTGTTCAATAGTTTGAATCAAGAGTGAGGCGCCACCCCATGCAAATGCGGCATTAATTTTAGTTTTAGATGCAGGCGAAATCTTAGTTTTATCATAAATGGAAGGATGCGCTGGAACTGTCACTAATGAATCTCGTGGAATTGAAATTATTGTTACTTTGTCACGAGCTTTACTTATATGGACCAAAAGCATTGTGTCTGAACGTGCTCCCGCGGCAGTTGCAGTTGAACCAACGCGCATAGCCTTTAACTGTTGCCCATTTAATCCTTCGCGAGTATCTGATCCAACGAGCAAATAGTTCAATGCCGTTGTAGGTTTTTCTGGTCTCTTATTTAAAGAACCAAAGACATCCACTCGATTTATTGCCCCGCTTATCTGGCTCAATCCAAGCCAAGAAATCGCAGACAATGCGACGACAGCCAGAGATAATGATGTAATTATTCGTATAGGCCGAGTCGCTTTCACAGGGAGAGACTACTTGGGCGATACGGTGGTGGGGTTATGACGACATCAGCAAATGAGTTATATGGCTCACCGAGGCGTGAAATTTCAGTAATTCTGCCGGTACTTAATGAGTTCGATTATTTAGAAGAGGCTGTGAACGCCATTCTCGAGCAGGATTTTGCTGGTCTCACCGAGATAATTTTGGCAGTTGGGCCATCTAAGGATTCAACATTAGAACTTGCACATGCACTCGCCAAACGAGATTCACGAGTGGTTGTAGTTGAAAACCCAACTGGTCGAACTGCAGCTGGATTAAATATTGCTGTGAAGACATCGCGTTACGGAGTCATCGTAAGAGTTGATGGGCACACCAAAGTTCCTAAAAATTATCTCAGCCAAGTTTTTGAGATTTTGTTGGAGACAGGTGCGGTAAATGTTGGCGGCGTTATGGCTGCCGAAGGCCGCAATCATTTTGAAAACTCTGTTGCACGAGCAATGCGTAGCCCATTGGGGGTTGGCGCGGCTCGATTCCATACAGGTGGTGGAGCGGGCGAAGTCGACACAGTTTATTTGGGAGCTTTCAGGAAAGAAGCATTGTTGGCGGTGGGTGGTTATGACGAAAGATTTACGCGCGCACAGGATTGGGAACTCAATCACAGACTTCGCATGGCCGGTGGTGTGATTTATTTTGATCCACGTTTGGTTGTTACTTATCGACCTCGATCAACTTTCAAAGCGCTCGCCAAACAATATTTCGAATATGGACGTTGGCGAAGAGTTGTTGCACGACGCCACCAAGGAACTATTAACTTTCGATATCTTGTTCCGCCCTTTACTGTGCTTGCAGTTGCGATATCGCTCATGTGCGGATGGTTGGTTTCACCAATTCTTTTTGCTCCTGCCATAATTTACGGAGTTTTTATAGTTATTGCTTCGGCTGTGATTGGTAAATCAATTGCCGAGTTTCTGAGACTTCCATTTATTTTGCTCACGATGCATATGACATGGGGTATTGGTTTTATCACTTCGTCGAAATCTTTAATTGGTGATGCTCATTGAGGCTTTTGAGAACTTTCATAATCTGCATACTTTTGGTTGCAGGATTTACTCCAGCAGCACAAGCAGCTGCAATACCAACTGAGTTTACTTTTCAAGGCTCTGGGTATGGCCATGGAGTTGGCCTCAGCCAAATGGGGGCACGATTTATGGCGCTTTCTGGAAGCAGCGCAACTGAAATTTTGCAGTACTACTTTAAAGATGTAGCCATTGAGGCCAAAGATGATTCTAAAATTCTTCGAGTAAACATTGGGCATTCTTTAACTAGCACCAAAATTTCAACTAGTACTAAGGGCGCAAAAATCCAATTGTTTGCGGGGGATATAGGCGACCAAACAGATGCAGTTCCGCTAACTTCAATAGATAGTAAGAGTTTTTTCAATATTTCTTTAGTTGGGTCAAAACCAAAAATATTGGCAGGCAAAGCGAATATCGATTATGGACAAGCAAGAATATTTACTATTCGCTGGAGCGGTACTCGCTATCTAGAAGGCATTGACTCTGTAGTGAATGTTCTTCAATCAGGGGTAACACAAAAATTTCGCTACGGGCAGATCCAAATTAAAGTTGTTAAAGCAACCAAGAGTTATCGCCTTGAAGTTACTAACTCTGTTCGATTAGCTGATGAATATTTATGGGGTGTGAGTGAGATGCCTTCATATTGGCCGGTTGCAGCCCTTGAAGCACAAGCAATCGCTTCACGCTCATACGCAATGAGTAAAGCGGGAATATATCGTGCGGCATGTGACTGTGATTTATACGGGCAGATAAACGATCAGGTGTTTATTGGTTTCGCCAAAGAAAGTGATAAGAAATATGGGCAAATTTGGAAAAGTGCAGTTACAAACACGACTGGTTTAACAATTACACAACTTGGATTACCGATCACTGCATATTTCTTTTCATCTTCGGGTGGCAAGACCGAGACTTCAATTAATGCTTGGGGAAGTGCCAGAAACTATACGCAAACTGTTGATGATCCTGGCTCACTTGATTTGGCTCTAAATCCAAACTTTGTTTCCTGGAGCCGAGTAATTCAACAAAACATAGTTGCAACTGCCTTTGTCTTGCCTGACGTGATTTCACTAGAAATCCTTGGGAAAAATGAAAGCGGAGCAGTCTCACAAGTTCGCGCCACTTCAAGTTCGGGCATCCAAGTCACATTAAAAGGTGAAACTTTCAGAAGCCGAACAAAAATACCTTCGGCCTGGTTTGATTTAGTTGGCGTGCAATATGGAGTTGAGCCCACCCCAAGTGCCAGTTCGATTCATTGCTTCAACTGCACCGTCTAAAGAATTACGGCGAAATAGAAGATTATCCGCACCTGAAAGCGCTGCAGCTTTAACAACTTCACCATCAGGAAGGCGAACTTTTGATGCCGCAGTTATGTATGTTCCTGCTTCGATCACACAGTTGTCTCCGAGGGAGATTCCACAACCAGAGTTAGCACCGAGCAAAGTTTTTTCACCAATTGATATAACTTCTTTGCCGCCACCGCTGAGAGTTCCCATGATCGATGCGCCTCCACCGATATCAGAGCCATCGCCGACAACCACTCCAGCAGAAATGCGACCCTCAACCATAGAAGTTCCGAGAGTTCCGGCATTGAAGTTTACGAACCCTTCATGCATTACCGTTGTTCCAGAAGCCAAGTGCGCTCCTAGGCGAACACGATCGGCATCTGCAATTCGAACTCCACTTGGGATTACATAATCAACCATTCGTGGAAACTTATCTACAGAAAAAACAGTTACATGCGGAAAATGTGCTTTTAATCTAGCTCGCGTTAATTCAAATCCTTCAACTGCGCATGGCCCAACTGAAGTCCACACAACATTATTGAGCAATCCAAAAACGCCATCGAGTGAAAGCCCGTGTGGTCTCACTAAACGGTGGGAAAGAAGATGCAAACGCAGATATGCATCTGCGGTATCTATTGGGGCAGAAGTAATGTCTATTTCAATACTTACTAACTCGCGCGTAACATCTCGAACTTCATCAACTCCAACTAGCGCTACCAATTCACGTGCAGGCTCACCAGATAAAGCAGACAGGGATGGCGCGGGAAACCAAACGTCTAGAATTTTGCCCGCTGCTACCGTTGCGATTCCGTGGCCTGATGCGATGGTCGTCATGGGACAAGCCTAACCCCTATCCTTTCTCTCATGCGCATTGCTGTTTTTTGTTCATCATCGCCAACTATTGACCCTAAATATGTCGAACTGGCTTACGAACTCGGTGCTTCAATCGCCGGTAAGTCATGGGAACTAGTTACTGGGGGCGGGCATATTTCAATGATGGGCGCAGTTTCACGCGGTGCACGTGATGGCGGTGGGCGAACCATCGGTGTTATTCCTCAAGCACTCGTCGATATTGAATTTGCCGATCACGATAATGATGAATTGCACGTGGTTGAAACCATGGGTGAGCGCAAAGCTTTGATTACAGATATTGCTGACGCATTTATTACTTTGCCAGGTGGCGCCGGAACTCTTGAAGAGTTTTTTGAAATTTGGGTTGGGCGTTATTTAAAATTTCATAATAAACCTGTTGTAATTCTAGATCCATTTGGAATTTATAATCCATTGCATGAATTGGTGGATCACCTAGAAAAAGAAAATTTCATCAAACCTGGAATGCGCGAGCTAATTTCTTGGAACACTACGTGCGAAGGTGCGCTGCAAGCATGTTCAGAATAACCTCAAATCACTTAGCGATTTCCTTAACAATTAATGCACCAATACAAAAAGTATGGAACGAAATTGCACAATGGGAAAATCAAGGTCAATGGATGCTTCAAACTCGCGTATGGGTCACTTCTGACATTAGCGAAGGTGTAGGAACACAGATAAGTGCTTTTACAGGCGTTGGTCGACTTGGAATATTGGACACAATGCAGGTAACCAAATGGGAACCTCCTTTTATCTGCGACGTGATCCATACAGGTCGAATAATTAAAGGTACGGGCACATTTAAATTGCACGAGCAAACCCCAGGTATTACAAGATTTGATTGGTCGGAAGAAGTTCTTGCGCCTCGAATTGTTTTTAACCTCATCAAGCCAGGTCTCTATGTGGGAGTTCGAATCTCTTTGGCGCGATTTGCTCGACAATTTCGCTAAAGCGCCGAACTTGATTACTCACCCAGTAACCTTGGTGCCATGAGCCAGACAACCCCACTAGCCAAAGCGCTTGCGGGATTGCCGGAGGAAGAACGCATAGTTCTGACCCTTCACTACCTAAAATCAATGTCGGCCCCCGAGATCGCAACGCTGCTCCAGGTCCCTGAACGCTCGGTCAGCGCGGTGATTTCAAGCGGTAAAGCCAGATTAAGCGCCATGTTGGGCCTCTAGCGCATAGAGACGATTTCGCTCTAGCCCATTACATGCGAGATACTTCTCCTCTTGAATCACTTCCCTTCATTTCCCTTCAAAGGAGTCTCCATATGGCAGCCATGAAACCTCGTACCGGTGATGGTCCTATGGAGGTCACTAAGGAAGCCCGATCTCTGGTTATGCGCATTCCTCTCGAAGGCGGCGGACGTCTTGTAGTTGAACTCAACTCAGAAGAGGCCAATAACCTAAGCGCCGCATTACATGCCGCGGTTGCTTTAGTTAAGAAGTAAATCAACAACAGGCGATAGCCTTCAACGCATGTCTTGGATACTAAAAGCTGCAAAGCCCCAGATTTCCTCTGCTGTTGCCGCTGATTCAATTGCAATTTCCTTTTGTAAGAATACGGATGGAAGTTTTTCCTTTTCTGCTCCAAAGACTCTTATTGCAGATATTGAAAAATACTTCTCAATAACACTGTGCGATGAAATTTCTTTTTTTAATCCGACTGGTAAGGCCGGCGAACTCTTTGAAATTCCAGTAAGTGCACAAGATGCACAAGTCGATCGGATTTTCTTGGTAGGAATTGGTGATGCTTCAACGCCTTCAATGAGAGTTGCGGGAACTTCTATTGCCAGAAAAGTTCGCGGTAAGAAGACAACTGTATTTTGCGCATCAGCGATTAAGAGTGAAGACATCAAAGCGCAAGCAATTGCGCTTACGTTAGGTGCTTATCTCTGGAGTTTGAAGTCAGGCGAAGCTGCAGGGGTTCCAACATTTTTAGTTGCCACCGACGATAAGGAGACATTCAATGCTGCTATCTCTATTTCGAAAGCGATTGCGCGTGCTCGTGATCTGGTTCATACGCCTTCTAATATTAAGAATCCTGCGTGGATGGTTTCAAAAGCTAAAGAGTTCGCCAAAGGCACAGGACTCACAGTAAAGGCGCTCGCGGGTAAGGAGTTACAAGAATTTGGCGGACTTCGTGCCGTTGGTAATTCTTCTCCTAAACCAGGTCCACGGTTCATTCACGTGGATTATGCACCAAAAGCAAAAAACTCTGGAAAGAAACAAATACCCCATGTTGTGTTAGTCG
Organism: uncultured Actinomycetes bacterium; assembly: GCA_903874255.1. Taxonomy (GTDB): domain Bacteria; phylum Actinomycetota; class Actinomycetes; order Nanopelagicales; family Nanopelagicaceae; genus Planktophila. The sequence continues at coordinate 28,947 of CAIQRN010000064.1, read as the reverse complement.
GTAAAGGAATTACTTACGATACTGGTGGAATCAATTTGAAGCGCCCATACGATCTAATGATTCCTATGAAGAGTGACATGGCTGGAGCAGCAGCGATTTTGGCAACGTTGACAGCCTTAGAAGAGTTACAACCGCAAGTTCGAGTAAGTGCGTTGATGATGTGTGCAGAAAACGCTTTCTCTGGAACTGCCCAACGCCCGAGTGATGTCATTACGCACTATGGCGGAACAACTGTAGAAGTTATCGATACTGATGCCGAAGGCCGTTTAGTTTTAGCTGATGGCCTGGCATATGCCGACAAGAATTTGAACCCTGATTATTTGGTAGACATTGCAACGTTAACTGGAGCGGCAACCCTTGGTCTTGGTAGGCAATACGCGGCGATGTATACGCGTGATAAAAAGTTAGCGCAATCATTTGAAACTGCCGGCAATAAATCTGGTGACCGAGTTTGGCATATGCCACTAGTTGATGATTACAAAGATGCCTTGGCAAGTGATATTGCAGATTTTAATCACATAGCAAAAAAAGCTAAGTTTTCAGCAGGATCAGTAACTGCTGCACTTTTCCTTGAACATTTTGCTGGAAGCCGTCGTTGGGTTCACCTCGATATTGCAGGAACTGGACGCAGTGAGTCTGATGCAGGCGAAAACCCTAAAGGTGGTACTGGTTTTGGTGTTCGACTTTTGACTCAGTGGATCATGGACTTGCAATGAAAACAGATCCTCACGAGTACGCAGAGAGTTTCATCGTCGAAGACCATTTCAAATCACAGGCTCGTGCGCGCGGAATCGAAGTTGGGGCCACCGATGTAACTCCAGGAGTTGGTGCATATCTTCGACACCTTGCTTTCACTTTGTCGGCCCAATCAGTCGTTGAAGTTGGGACTGGATCAGGAGTCGGAAGTTTGTGGCTTCTAGATGGAATGATCAATAGTGGAACGCTAACTTCTATTGATGATGAGATGGAACATACGCAGATAGCAAAATTAGCTTTTAGCGATGCTGATATTCCTCAAAACCGATACCGGTTGATTACAAATTCGGTTCTTGAAGTAATTTCTAAACTCACCGATAGGGCATATGACTTGGTAGTGCTTCGCCATAATCCTGAGGATTTATCCTATGTAATTGGAGAAACCCATCGGATTTTGCGCAGCGGTGGCACGCTTGTAATTGATAATTTTTTTGGAGGATCTAAAGTCAATGATCCGGCCCAACGCGACCCACGAACCGTGGCGCTTCGTGATGCTGGGAAAATGATTAAGAATGACACAGAACATTGGGTGAGTACCTTGATTCCCGTTGGTGATGGATTGTTAGTTGCAACAAAGTTGTAGCAAGATATGCACATGATTTTTCCTAGAAAAAACAGACCTCAAACAGTTCGCCCTTGGTGGGAAACCCCTGCACCGCAAAAGAAATCGCGTGGCAATATTTTTATTGTGGCTTTACTGGCAAGTTCTTTAGGCGGGTTTCTAGGAGTCACGGCTAGTGGTGGAAATCTATTTCATATGGCCAATATTGTTGATTCTTCAAGCACTATCGAACGCGCCCCAGATTCAGTAGCTGGAATTGCAAAACGCGTTTTACCTTCTGTGGTTTCTATAACTACCCGCACAGCTAATGGTGGTGGAACCGGTTCAGGATTTGTTATTGATAGTAGTGGTTATATTTTAACTAACAATCACGTCATCGCCGATGTTGCTGACGGGAGCGGAACACTTCAAGTTACGCTTAATAACGGCGAATCATTCGACGGCACAATAATTGGGCGAGAATCCGCATATGATCTCGCGATCATTAAAATTAATGCAACAAATCTGCCAGCACTAGAGTTTGGTAATAGTGATTTGGTTGCAGTTGGTGATCCAGTTATTGCTATCGGTTCTCCGCTTGGTTTATCTGGCACCGTTACTTCTGGGATAATTAGCGCAATGAATCGTCCCGTCACTGCGGGTGAATCTGGTTTAGATAATTCATTTATTAACGCATTACAAACCGATGCCGCAATTAATCCAGGAAACTCTGGCGGCCCATTAGTCGATGCAACTGGCGCTGTAATCGGCGTTAATTCTGCAATTGCTTCACTCGGTTCTACATCACAGACTGGCTCAATCGGATTAGGTTTTGCGATTCCAATTAATCAAGCCCGTAAAACTGCAGATCAATTAATTAAAACCGGTAAGGCTACATATCCAATCCTTGGTGTATCTATCGATATGAACTACACAGGAATTGGGGCGCTAATTGCAAAATCTTCTTCAGCAATTATGAAGGGTGGTCCAGCAGCTAAAGCCGGCCTTCGTGCTGGTGATGTGATTACCAAATTTGAAGATCGCACAATCAACACCCCAGATGAACTTATAGTTGCAGTGCGCGCTAAAAACGTGGGAGATATGGTCAAAATAACTTATGTGCGCAATGACAAAGCGAGCACAGTCACTTTGACTCTTATTGCTGCGAAAAACTAATTTTGGAATTTGTGGGTAGGCTTCGCATATGTTCTTCGATATCGGCGCAGGTGAAATCCTAGGTCTTGCCATTGTTGGCATGATTTTGGTGGGTCCTGAGCGTTTGCCGAAAGTCGCAGTTGAAGCAGCACAGTGGCTAAAAAAGGCTCGCGGCCTTGCCCAATCGGCTACTGCCGAACTTCGCGAGAATCTAGGACCAGGTTTTGAAAACCTGCAACCAGAGGATTTACACCCTAAAAACTTTGTTAAAAAACAGTTGGGCGATTTACTTGATGAACAACCAGTTAAGAAGTCAGCTAAACCCTTGGCAAAGATAGATCCAGAACTTATATGAGTCTTATCGATACGCTAGCTGATGCTTTAACCACAGTTCAAGATCCCGAACTTCACAGATCGATTACAGATCTCGGAATGGTCGAAGATTTATCAGAGGAAAATGGCGCAGTAACTGTAAAGATTTTATTGACTATTTCCGGTTGTCCTATGCAAGATCGTTTGCGTAGCGATATAACAAAGGCCATCACGGATGTAGAGGGTGTAAAAAGTATTGCACTGAGTTTTGGCGTGATGTCACAAGAGCAGCGTGATCATGTGAAGAAAGTGGTTCGTAATGGCCGCGAAAAAACAATTCCATTTGCGCAACCCGAATCACTTACTCGTGTAATTGGAATCGCATCGGGCAAGGGCGGGGTTGGAAAATCTTCAGTCACTGCAAATCTTGCAATTGCATTTGCCAAAAAAGGTTTACAAGTAGGAATTCTTGATGCTGATGTTTATGGGCATTCAATTCCCCGCTTAATGGGTTTGATGGGCCAACGTCCTACTGCAATCGATCAATTATTTATTCCCTTGGAATCTTTTGGCGTAAAAACCGTTTCTATGGAGATGTTCAAACCAGAGAGATCTGATCCAGTTGCATACAGAGGTCCTTTGCTCCATCGAGTCTTAGAACAGTTGCTATCAGATGCGTATTGGGGCGATCTTGATGTCTTACTTATTGATTTACCACCAGGAACTGGCGATCTTGCAATTTCACTTGGACAATTAATTCCAAATTCTGAAATAGTTGTAGTGACCACTCCGCAGATTGCTGCAGCAGAGGTTGCTGAACGTGCGGGACGAATTGCACACCAGATACATCAGCAAGTTATCGGCGTGATTGAAAACATGTCTGCTTTCCCATGCCCAACATGCGGAGAACAACTTTCTCTCTTCGGCGAAGGTGGCGGAGAAGAAACTTCAGTGCGGCTTTCAGCCTTAGTTGGAAGCAACGTTCCTCTACTAGGAAAGATTGCATTTAGTCCTGCATTGCGTTCTGGTGGCGATGAAGGAATTCCTGTGATCGAATCAGCACCACAATCTCCTGCAGCCCTTGCCCTTTTCGATATTGCAGAAAAATTAATTAAACGAAGTAAGTCCCTTGTTGGAGTGCGTTTGGGGATTACTCCCTAATTCATTGGGTACCTTTCTCCCATGAGTAAAGAACTCGCCCCAGAGATGCATGCGCGAGACAGTCACACCACGATTCCAGGTCGGCCCGATTTAATACGATTAGGCGTTGGCATTCTGGGTATAGGTACTTCAGGACCACTAATTGCAATGAGTGCAATGCCTATTCCGACTTTAATATTTTGGAGAAATCTCGGCGGCTCATTGCTTACGCTGCCTTTTGCGCTGCACCATCCAAAAAATCGCAACGGTGTTAAGTGGGCGGTAATCGCTGGTTTTTTGCTTGCTATCCACTTTGTTGGTTTCTTCCTTGCAATGCGTTGGACAAGTGTTGCTGCCGGAACTGCGCTCGTTGCCCTACAGCCAATCTTTGCGGCGTTATTTGTAAAACTTAGTGGCGGGCATATTCCATCTAAGGCCTGGCTGGGAATGATTGTAAGTTTTTCTGGAGTGCTTCTAATTTCTGGTATTGATTTGCATATATCACTCCATAAATTTCTTGGTGACCTCGCAGCTCTTATTTCTGCAGCTCTTGCCGCGCTTTACATGATGGCTGGATCCAAAGCACAAAGAACCGTTGAAACAACTGTATACACATCAATCTGCTATTTCGTGTGCGCCATAACCGCACTTCCAATGGCACTGGTTATGGGTTTCCCCGTCCTGCATTTTTCGGCACGAGAATGGTGGATTTTGCTAGGCCTAGTTTTTGGTGCACAAATACTTGGGCATTCAATGTTTAATGCCGCTCTCAAACGGGTTTCTCCAGCAATAGTTTCATTGATTATTTTCTTTGAGGTTCCAGTAAGTTCCTTGCTAGCAATTTGGTGGTTAGGACAAACTCCGCCACTTGGAATTCTTCCCGGTATTGCTTTGATTTTAATTGGATGCGTTTTAGTTGTTACGCGTTCGCGCAGTTCAAAGCCGGAATTAACGCCATGATTGATTTACATACACATACAAATAAGAGCGATGGCACAGATAGTCCCAGAGAGTTAGTCAATAAAGCCATCGTGCAGGGCTTAACGGTGCTTGGCATAAGTGATCACGACACAACCAGTAGTTGGCAAGAAGCCAAGCAAACTTTGCGTGGCAACTTGTCACTTGTTTTAGGAAGTGAAATTTCCTGTCTAACAAGTGATGGAGTAAGTGTGCACATGCTCGGCCTGCTTTTTGATGAGACTCATGCAGAAATGCAAATCATGCTTGAGGAAACACGTGATGGACGAATTCCTCGAATGCGAAAAATGATTGAGAAAATGCGCAGCGCCGGATTCGATATTTCGATGGATGATGTTGAAGCAGTTAAACCTGTTGGCGCAACCCTTGGCAGACCACATTTAGCCGATGCGCTCGTGAGCAAAGGCATCATTGCATCCCGTGAGGAAGCTTTTAATGGAATGCTCAATAATGACTCTATTTTTTATGTTTCACATGCCGCCCCTACGCCTGCCGAAGCGATTGCAATGATTCGCCGGGCTGGAGGCGTTGCTGTTATTGCGCATCCATTTGCTTCGCATCGCGGTCAGATTCTCAAGCCAAGTGATTTTGAACCTATGGTCACCGCAGGGCTTAATGGAATTGAAGTTGACCATCGAGATCAAACGCCCGAAGAAAGAGCGATGCTTCGAACAATTGCGCGCGAACTTGATTTAGCAATAACTGGTTCCAGCGACTATCACGGTGGCGGTAAAGTTAATTTATTAGCTGAGTGCCAAACCGATCCGTTGGAATGGGAAAAATTAGAATCTCAGGCAGATGCGAGAAGGGTTGTGCGAGTATGAAAATTAGTGCGTTAACTTTTGCCGTACAGAGTTTTGTAACTCTATTTGTCATCATGGATCCGCCTGGCGCAACTCCAATTTTCTTGGCACTAGTTGCAGATAAAACCCCTAAAGAGCGCAGAGTTCTAGCGCTAAAAGCTGCAGGTGTTTCTCTCATTGTGATTTCAATTTTTGCTTTATTTGGCCGCTTTATTTTGAGTTACCTCAACGTCTCCATTGCCGCCATGCAAGCTGCAGGTGCATTGCTCTTGCTTTTAATCTCACTTGATTTGCTTACAGGTGGCAAGGGGAGCGGACGAGGCGAGGGGCAAGATGCCAATATTGCTTTAGTTCCACTCGGCACTCCATTACTTGCCGGCCCTGGTGCAATCGTTGCAACAATGATCTTCGTGCAACAAGTTCACGGTCCAAGTATGGCTTTTGGTTTAGTAGGTGCTGTAGTGGCCGTTCACTTAGCGATCGCTGCAGCACTCATGGCATCAACAACAATCATGAAAGTCATTAAGGAAGCCGGCGTAACTCTTGTTGCTCGAATCGCTGGTTTACTTCTTGCAGCCATCGCTGTGCAAATGCTGGTGGATGCGATCCGAATCTTTGTTGCTAATTAACTCTCTTTAAACTTCTTAGTTCGTGTACGCGTCCGCTCGGTTTTAGCTTTTGGCGCTTCAGCTTTTTTGGCGGCCGGCTTTTTTGTTTCAACTTTTTTAACTTCTGGTTTTGCCTTAGTAATTCGGCCAGTAGATCCCGCTGGAATATCTAGTACTTCAAATAGATGAGGGGAAGAAGAGTAAGTTTCTTCTGGTTCGGCCAAGCCGAGATCTAGCGTTTGATTAATCATTTTCCAACGGGCTAATTCATCCCAATCAACGAAAGTAACTGCGATTCCATGTGCACCTGCACGTGCTGTACGACCAATGCGGTGAACATAAGTTTTTTCATCTTCAGGGCACTGATAATTAATAACATGCGTGATTCCATCGATATCGATTCCTCGAGCTGCAACATCTGTTGCAACCAATACATCTGATTTACCGGCCTTGAAATCTGAGAGCGCTTTTTCACGTGCACTCTGCCCAAGATCACCATGGATGGGTGCGGCTTTAAAACCACGCTCTAGTAACTCTTCAGCTGTTTTTTGACAGGTGCGCTTCGTGCGGCAGAAAACCATAGTTGGACCACGGCCATCGGCTTGCAAGATACGGGCCAACATTTCAATTTTATCCATCGCATGAGCACGTAATACGTGCTGCTTAATTCGAGTTACAACGGCGCCTTCATCTTCGCTGTCCTGTGTGCGAATATGAATAGGTTGGTTCATGAAGCGACGGGCTAAAGCGATGATGTCACCAGGCATAGTTGCTGAAAAAAGCATTGTTTGCATGCGATTTGGAGTGTTGGCCAGAATTTTTTCGACATCGGGAAGAAAACCGAGATCCAACATTTCATCAGCTTCATCAAGGACAAGGCGGGAAACTTGTTTTAAACGCAATTGCCCTTGGCGCGATAAATCTAGTAATCGCCCAGGTGTTCCTACAACGATTTCAATGCCAGCTTGCAATGCTTCAATTTGTGGTTCAAATGCGCGTCCACCATAAACTGCCAAAGTACGAATTCCACGATTACTCGCCAACTCTTCAATATCTCTTGTAACTTGCGTACACAGTTCGCGTGTAGGAACAACGATTAATACTTGTGGCATTCCCTTGTGCTCAAAACTTTCCCACTCGGAATCATTGGGAGCAATCACTCGTTCGATTACTGGAACACCGAATGCAAGAGTCTTTCCAGTTCCGGTTTTGGCTTGGCCGATGACATCGCCATCACTCAAGGCGATAGGAAGAACCATCTCCTGAATTGCAAAAGGGGCGATAAAGCCATGGGCATGAAGAGCCTCGATAGTTTCAGGGCGTAGTGGTAGTTCTGCGAAAGTTTTTGACACGTTAAGCGGCGCCAGAAAATTTGTTTTTAATGGAGCTCATGTGTCTAATCCTATCGGAGTTAATTGCGTGGAAAACCGGAAATACCTCTCCACATAAGGTTATTTACTAATTCAACGGCTTGATCTCTTGTCAAAGCGCTGTCGCGATCAAGCCAATGTCGGGCAGTTACTTGTGCGTACCCAATCATTCCAACACCAAGAAGCATCGATGCCTCTTTTGGAAGTCCAGTATCAATAGAAATGACGGCGCTAGCTGCAGCGGCACAGTCATATGTCATTCGATTAAGTCGTTCACGAACAGATGGCTCAACACTCATGTCACTTTCAAAAAGCAATCGGAAAGCTTCACCCTCTTTTTCAATAAATGCAAAATATGCAGCGACGGTTGCATGCACACGGTTGGCATTATCTGGCGTCGATGCAATTGCTTTCTGAATTTCAAAAACCAAGGAATCAATATGCAAATCTAGAACTGCTAAATAGAGTTCAAGTTTTGAAGGAAAATGCTGATAAAGCACGGGCTTACTTACATTTGCTCGATCGGCAATTTCATCCATTGCTGCTGAGTGATAACCAGCAACGGTAAAAACCTCTAAAGCTGCTGAGAGTAAAAGCGCTCGACGCTCGTCGCGTGGTAAGCGTGCTTTGTTTGATGCATCCAGATTTGTCATTGGCGCAATCGTAGAGGCAGATATGGCCAATGCGCTAATAGATGTAGCAAGCCATGCCCTATTACGGCAGAATTGCCTACCTATGAATGTTGCACCGCTAGTGGAAAAAGGCACGAGCCTTAGCGAGGCAGAACTTCGCCGGTACAGCCGTCAAATTGTGATTCCACAACTTTCGCTCCAGGGCCAAGAGCGATTAAAGAATGCACGCGTTCTATGTGTAGGCGCGGGTGGTCTTGGCTCACCAGCACTTATGTATTTAGCTGCCGCCGGAATTGGAACGTTAGGAATTGTAGATTTTGATGTTGTCGATGAAACAAATCTACATCGTCAAATACTTTTCGGTCAGACAGATGTCGGTAAGAAAAAAGCTGATGTTGCTCGTGAGAAAATTCAATCTGCGAATCCTTTTATTGAAGTAATCTCAATTCCACTTCGGATAGATAAATCAAATGCATTAGAGATCTTTGCCGACTATGACGTCATCATTGATGCTACCGATAACTTTGCAACTAGATATCTAATAAATGATGCCGCTGTATTACTGAATAAACCCTATGCATGGGGATCGGTAAATCGTTTTGATGGTCAAGCCGCATTCTTTTGGAGCCTTCACGGCCCTTGCTATCGTTGCTTACATCCAACACCACCAGCTCCAGGTTCAGTTCAAAACTGTGCCGAAGCAGGAATACTCGGGGTTACATGTGCCTCAATTGCATCAATGCAAGTGAACGAAGTAATTAAGGCCATAACAGGCATTGGCGATCTTCAAATCGGAAAACTATTAATTTTCGATGCTCTCGCTGGTGAGTTTACAAAAATTGATTTTCAAAAAGATCCTAATTGCGCAATTTGCGGAGTAGATGCTTCACAGAAATCCCTGTTAAATGATTACGATGCATTTTGTGGTGTTCAAACCTCTCTAGAGGTTTCTGCCCAAGAGCTGAAACAAAAGTTTGATTCAGGTGATGATTTTTTACTGATAGATGTGCGAGAACCCGAAGAGTTTGCCCAGTCGCGTATTGTTGAAGCAGTCTTAATCCCTAAATCACATTTTGAAGATTCAAGCGTGTTCACACAACTGCCCAAAGATAAAGAGATTATTCTTCATTGTCGCTCGGGGGTTAGATCTTTGCGATGCCTTGAAATAATCCAGGCTGCTGGATTTACAAACTCTCGTCACTTAAGTGGGGGAATACTTGCATGGGAGAAGTTATGAAAAATACATACGCAGGCTATCGAATCCTCTTAGTTCATGCGCATCCCGATGATGAAACCATCAATAATGGCGCGACGATGGCGCTCTATGCCGCTTTGGGTGCACAGGTTTCTCTCGTCACATGTACTCGTGGCGAAGAAGGCGAAGTTCTTGTTCCGGGACTTTCACATTTAGCGAGCACCCTTGAAGATGGATTAGGTAAGCACCGCGAAATCGAACTTGCTAATGCGATGAAAGAGCTAGGAATTTCTGATTTTAGATTTCTAGGTAACTATCGCGATAGTGGAATGATGGGAACCGAACCAAATAATCGCCCCGATGTCTTTTGGCAAGCAGATCTTGACTCCGCCGCCAAAGAGCTGGCAGTTGTTATTGATGAGCTAAAGCCTCACGTATTAATAACTTACGATGAAATTGGTGGTTACGGCCATCCTGATCACATCCAAGCCCATCGTGTAGCCATGAGGGCGAGTGAAATTTCACAATGGGAGATCCAAAAGATTTATTGGAACACCATGCCGAAATCAGTTCTTGCCGAAGGCATTGCAAAAATGAAAGAGCTTGGCTCAGATTTCTTTGGCGCAGAAAGTGTTGACGACCTTCCATTTGCCAAAGATGATTCACTCGTAACAACTTTGATAGATGGAAATGCTTTCGTGGATGCAAAAATGGCCGCGATGAAAGCCCATGAAACTCAGATTTCTCTGGATGGTCCATTCTTTGCGCTATCTAATAATTTAGGGCTTCAAGTCTGGGGGCACGAGTACTACACATTGGTCAAGGGAGTGAAAAGCGAGCCGTTTGATGCAATGGGAAGAGAAAGTGATTTAACGGCTGGAGTCGTTCTTTAATGCGCTACATATATTCATTTCTAATTGGTACGGCTTTAGGAGTGGGCTCAGTTTTCTTACACGCATCACTTGTACCTTTTGGTTTGATATTTGTTTTGATTTCTACCGTAGTTGGAATTTGGTGCATCGGCCGACAATGGGGTGGAAAATCTCTTCGTATTACTGCCGCAGTTGCATGGGTCGCCGTAACTTTACGTGCAGGTTTTCCAGGTATTAACGATGAATATTTAATATCTGGTAATTCTGTTGGTATTTCACTAATGAATTTAGGGGTACTTGCGCTAGTAATTGCAATTCTCTTGCCTGTTTAACGCCAACTCCACGTCTGACCCGATGCACTGTCCATAATTTCTAGTCCAGAAGCTTCTAGCAAAACTCTAATTCGATCACTTTCCTGCCAGTTTTTCGAATTTCTTGCATCAACTCTTTGCGCCAACAAATCCTGTTGGTGGAGCGAGAGTGGCATAAGAAGCGGGGCGCGGTCGAGATCTAATCCCAAAATTTTGTCGGCAAATTTAAATATTGATCCACGATTTGGATTCGAATCATCCTTTTCAATCTCACGTAAATATTGCATAGCTTTTGGAGTATCTAAATCATTTTCGATTAAAGCAATTAATTCTGCATCGTAGAAATCGTAGTTAATTTCCCATTTAATTAACTTCTGCCGCCAGCGCTTTAAAGTCGTACTAGCGGCAGCGATTGCATCCCAAGTAAGGTCCATCTGCGACCTATAACGATTTTCTAGAAAACAAAAACGTAGTGAAAGTGGATCAAAGCCTTTATTAATAAGATCTTGGACAAGAACAACATTATTGGAGCTTTTCGACATTTTTCGACCTTCAAAAAGGAGATGCTCACCATGCAACCACAAATCAACTGCCTCGCCGCCGATAATTGCATTGGATTGAGCGCGTTCATTTTCGTGATGCGGAAAACGCAAATCAATTCCACCGATATGAATATTTATCGGGGTTGGCAAGAGCGAGAGTGACATTGCTGAACATTCGATATGCCAGCCTGGGAAACCTTGCCCCCATGGTGAATCCCAAATCATTTCTCTCCGCTCACCAGCAGATTTCCATAGGGCCCAATCAGCGTGAAAGCGCTTAGCGCCTTGCTCGGTGTAATCAAAGCGGTGGCCAGGTTTCAGCGAATCTAAATGATTCCCGCTAATTGCACCGTAACTTTCAAAAGATCTGGAATTGAAATAAACATTTTTATCTTCACCTACATATGCAAAATCTCTATCAATCAACTTCTGAATCAAATCCTGCATTAAGGAGATTGATTCACTCGCCCTGGGATATTTATTAGCCGGCTGAATATTTAGGCGGGATAAATCTTCATGAAAACTTGCTTCGTACTTTCTGGCAACGGTAAAAGGATCTATTTTTTCAGTATTTGCTTGTGCCAGCATTTTGTCTTGTTCTTGATAATCATCTGACATATGTCCAACATCGGTTATGTTTTGGACAAGTTCAACTCTATTCCCAGAGATTTCTAAAGTTCGGCGCACTAAATCTGCTAGCAAGAAAGTCCGTAAATTGCCGACATGTGCGTCGCGATAAACGGTAGGCCCACAGCAATATATTGAGACAAGGCCATTGTTGGATTTAACTAACTCTGCTTGTCGAGTTGCCGTGTCATACAGGCTCAGTGTCACTGCTTTTCAACCACTTCTTTCCACAGTGCAATCTGGGAGTGAGAAAATTCGATTAACTGTCCATGCCGATTTCGAAGTGTGACGGGTGACTCTAGATAACCAACAATGTCACGAAAGCCCCCTTCGGGATCGTGCAAACGGATGGTCACGCGCTTACCAATTAGCTCACTGAATCTGGCTTCTAGTCCCAAGGGCATGGCTTAACGATAAACCTTAACTTCAAATATCGCTTTGGGAGAGCGGTTGCGATTAGAATCTGAGCCGTTGGTTACTAATTATTCTTACGGAGGCTAATCGTGACGTATGTGATCGCCGAACCATGTGTCGATGTGAAAGATAAATCCTGCATCGCTGAATGTCCTGTGGACTGCATTTATGAAGGCGACCGCATGTTGTACATCCAAGCCGATGAATGCGTTGATTGTGGTGCGTGCGAACCTGTCTGTCCGGTTGAAGCAATCTATTATGAAGATGATGTTCCACCACAGTGGAAAGAGTTTGGAAAAGTTAATACAGAGTTTTTTGTTGAAATTGGATCACCTGGTGGAGCCAGCAAAGTCGGAGCAACGCATACCGATCACGAATTCGTAAAAGCTCTGCCCCCAAAGAGCGAGTAATTTTTCTTGCGCTCTCAACTCCCAGATTTCCCCTGGGATGCACTTGCACCATTTGGTGAAATCGCGCGCTCGCATCCTGAAGGAATTATTGATTTATCAGTTGGAACTCCAGTTGATTCAACGCCAGAATTTATTCAATCCGCATTTCGTGACTCTTCCAACTCCCCAAGTTATCCAGTTACAGCAGGAACCGCAGAACTTCGAGAAGCGATAAGAAGCTGGGCAATTTCACGTTTAGGTGCAACAGGTGACTTTGATGTATTGCCACTTATCGGATCCAAGGAACTAGTGGCCTGGCTTGCAACAATTGTTGAAGCTAAGAAAATTCTAATTCCAGAGATTGCATATCCCACTTACCATGTAGGGGCTTTGATAGCTCAAGCAGAATCGATTCCGGTGGGAATTGATTCAGTTCAATGGCCCAGTGCAGATTTAGCGTGGATAAATTCACCCTCAAATCCAACAGGCAGAGTTCATAGCACCCAAGAATTAATGGCGAGCATCGAATGGTCCAGAACAAATAGTGCAATTCTTATTTCAGATGAGTGCTATTTAGAGTTCGATCACACTGCACAATCAACTTCAATCTTGGCCCATACTAATGGGGATAATCGAAATATTTTGGCCCTACATTCACTCTCAAAACGTTCTTCAATGGCAGGGTATCGCGCCGCATTTATGGTGGGTGATAGCGCACTTATTGCAAAGATTCGTGAGCTGCGAAAGCACGCCGGCATGATGGTCGCGCTTCCAGTACAAAATGCTATGACCGTTGCGCTAAAAGATGATGAACATGTTGCCCAACAACGCGCACGCTACAACGCGCGCCGAGATGCACTAAGGCCAGCCCTTGAAGCCTGCGGTTTTCGTATTGAGTTCAGTAACTCTGGTCTATATATCTGGTGCACTCGTGATGAAGATGCATGGGCAAGTGTTGAGTGGCTAGCTCAGCGCGGAATTTTGGCCACACCTGGTGGTTTTTATGGCGAAAAAGGCAAGAACCATATTCGTATTGCAATGACCGCTACCGATTCACAAATTTCTGATGCAGTTAGACGATTGAAGGCATAAGAAGTGGCCGTTGGAATTTTGTTGGTAGGCGGCTTTGGAACGCGGTTAATGCCATTAACGAAAAATACTCCCAAACCGATGCTAACCGTTGCTGGATTGCCAGTTACCGAACATCAAATAACCATGGCAAGAGATGCAGGAATCACGACTCTAGTTCTCGCGACATCTTATTTATCAGATGTTTTTATTCCATATTTTGGAGATGGATCCAAATGGGGTATGAAATTGCTTTATGCGGTTGAGGAAGTACCACTGGGTACAGGTGGAGCAATTCGTAATGCTGCCAAACTCTTAACAACAAATGAATCTGTAGTTATTTTTAATGGTGATGTTTTAAGTTCACATAATTTAGCTCAGCAAATTTCTGAACACGAGTCAAAAAATGCAGACGTGACGATGCATTTAACTACGGTGGAAGATGCGAGAGCATTTGGATGCGTTCCAACTGATTCCGATGGTCGTATAACTGCATTTCTTGAGAAGATGGAAAACCCTGTCACGAACACTATTAATGCAGGATGTTATGTATTTAATCCATCTGTAATTGCCAGCATTGCGCCAGACACTGTTGTAAGCGTTGAGCGAGAAGTTTTCCCAGAACTCGTAGCAAGCGGTGGAAAATTATTTGGTTTCATCGATAATTCTTACTGGCTAGATATCGGAACTCCCAAAGCTTTATTAAAAGGGTCAATCGATTTGGTCGCTTCGAGAGCAAAAACTTTGGCGCTAACTTCACACAACGTAGAAACACACACTCATGAAGCATTGATTATGAAAGGTGCTCAAGTAGATCCAACTGCGGTGATCGACGGCGGAAGTTGCATCAGCGATGGTGCGATCGTGGAGGCCGGTGCTCATATCTCTGGCTCGATCGTTGAGACCGGCGCACTCATTGGGCAGGGGGCCCGCATCGAAGGCTCTTTTGTCGCCCGCTCGGCCACGGTGGCAAAAAACAGCGAAATTTGGGCATCATTTGTCACAAATGGCGAAATAATCCCCATTCCAGAGTAATTTTCCAACTTCTCCCGCATGGACTGGGGTATCCGCACTTGACTTATCCGACTTACACGCGTGTAATTCACTCCTAAGTAAGTCTTTTCCACAAGGGATAAGACCCTAAAGCTTTTCAAGGAGAGTCGACCATGCCGATTAAACCTGAAGCCACCAAGAGCCTGATTCCTACGGCTGGACCAAAAGTCACTTTGGAAAATGGCGAGAACGTTGAACTTTCCTGGCAAGAGCGCGCCCTATGTGCGCAAACAGATCCAGAAGCGTTCTTTCCTGAAAAAGGTGGCAGCACTCGCGAAGCTAAGCGCGTATGTCTTTCTTGTGATGTTCGATCAGAGTGTTTGGAATATGCGCTCGCACATGACGAACGCTTTGGAATTTGGGGTGGCCTTTCAGAACGTGAACGCCGCCGTCTAAAGCGACGTAGCGCGTAATTTTCGTGCACTCAACTCTTTAAGAGAGTGGAGGATTTGAACAATGTCAGTGAGCGATAAAAACTTCGTCACAGCAATATTGGTTTCACATGACGGCGGAAGTTGGTTACCGGTAGTTGTCGCAGCATTGGCATCACAAACTCGCCCCATAGATAAAGTCATCGCAGTCGATACAGGATCAATAGATTCATCAATTCGATTGTTGGAATCTGCGCGAATTTCCGTGATCAGTGCCGAACGTAATTGCGGCTTCGGAGATGCGGTTGCGCTCGCAGTACAAGAAATTCCCAAACAACCCGAAGGCATTAATGAATGGATCTGGTTAATCCATGATGATTGTGCACCAGCAACTTCAGCGCTAGAAAAATTACTTGAAGCAGTTGAAGAACGACCACAAGTTGCAATGGTCGGACCCAAACTTCTTGGATGGCACGATCGCACACACTTACTTGAAGTTGGCGTAAGCATTGCCGGAAATGGTGCGCGCTGGACTGGCCTTGAAGAGTTTGAATATGATCAAGGTCAACATGATGGAGTGCATGATGTGCTCACAGTAAGTACCGCGGGCGCCCTTATTCGCAGAGAGATTTTTGAAGAGGTTGGTGGTTTTGATTCTAATCTCTCGCTATTTCGTGACGACATAGATTTTGGCTGGCGCCTTCGAGTTGCCGGTCACGCAGTTCTTGCAACTACAGAAGCAGTGGCCTATCACGCACAAGCTGCTACCAATGAACGTCGTAGTATCGATGTTGAAGGCGCTTTACTACATCGCCCTCGACTTCTTGATCGTAGAAATGCTGCCTACGTATTATTAGCAAACTCTTCTTGGTGGATGACTCCTTGGCTGGTAATTCAGCTCTTAACGTCAGCGTTAATACGTTCTGCCGGTTTTCTTCTTGCAAAATTGCCGGGATATGCAGGCGATGAAATATTAGCGATTGCGACGTTAATAATTAAACCAGCTGCGTTAATTAATGCCCGTAAAGAGCGAAAAAATAAGCGATTAGTTTCTGCTCGAGTCGTTTCAACCTATATCCCACCGCGCTGGTCTCAGACTAAAAATACTTTTGTAGAATTAACTGGCTCGATTCGTTCGAAATTAATTCCAGTCAATGAAGTTGCTTCTATCTCTGTCTTGCAATCACTTGAAGAAGATGAAGATCTTCTGGTTCCAACCAAGAATCGGCAATGGATTGAAATTCTACGAAAGCCAGAAGCTGCTGGATATTTACTGCTAACTGTAATTACGTTAATTGCTTCGCATAATCGCTTTGGAGCATTGTTAGGCGGAGCATTACCGGCTGCACAGAATTCAGCACATGAACTATGGAATACATACTTTGAATCGTGGCATCAAGTTGGCTTGGGTAGTTCACATGCAACACCTGCCTGGGTCCCGATTGTGGCAATCATGTCGGCTTTCACATTTGGAAAACTGCCCGTATTCATCTCACTTTTCTTCTTGATTGCTCCCCTATTAATCATGTGGTCTGCGCATAGACTTTTGCAAAAATTTTCAAATAATTCCTTTATTACGATCCCTGCCAGCTTCCTTTATGCAATGTCTCCAGTCGCAATTGCCTCCACTAATTCAGGACGTTTTGCAACAATTGTCATTTTAATTCTTGCGCCGCAGATACCCAGATTTACAAGTAACTGGAAACTCATTGAATTAAATAGCTGGCGAAAAATCTATTCAATTGCATTGTTCTTGGCGCTATGTGGAGCCTTTTCCCTGGTGGTAACGGTTATTTCCTTGGGAGTAATTGCTCCGGCGATTTATGTTGATTATCGAGCGTTTAAGCAAGATTCAAATAAAGAGTTATTCCTTTCGCGCATTTATCGCAGATTAACTATTTTGATTGCTCCGTTCTTGATTCTTGCCCCGTATTCCTTTGAAGCTTTAGTCAAGCCCGCACGATTCTTTGCAGAACCAGGTTTAGCAATATCAGGTGGATCAATCGGGCAAGTACTTTTTGCAAATCCAGGTGGAGCTGGATCAATACCTTGGTGGTTGGTTAGTCCAGTGCTATTGGTTTTGCTCGTTTCACTTTTTACTTCAAGTTCTGCTCGCTTGATAAGTCAGTATGGAATTTCGCTCATTAGTGCAGCAGTTATTTCCTCAACCCTTGCGATTTCATTCCATGGAAATTCTGATCAAGTTACTGTCTGGACAGGAACCTTCTTGGCAGTAGCGACTTTGTGCGCAACGGTTTCAGGTGTAATTATTTTGGATCGTATTCGCGGCGTCTTAGTGATAAGCAATATCCATTATCGGCACATTCTTGCAGCTCTCTTGCTCGCTTTCGCCGCAATCTATGGATTAACGAGTACTGCTTGGGCGGTAACTGCCGGTGCAGATTCTCCATTGAGAAGTGGCCATTCAACTGTGATGCCAGCATTTCTAGCGGCTGAGCCACATACTAAAATTCTAGTTTTGCGAGAAATTAATTATGAAGGAAAAAAGAGAATTGAATTTTATGTTTCAAGAGGTACTGATATTTTCTTAGGTGAACCCGATGTTGCTCCAGGACAAATTCAGGAAATCGAAACCGCAGCTCAGCAACTGATAGATGGCAGCGGAATAACAAGCAGTAAAACTTTAGCGGCCTTTGGAATCAAGTATGTTTTCGTAAAGAAGCCATTTAATTCTTCAATTGTTCAAACGATTGATGGCCTGGGTGGATTTTCGCGAACATCCGCAACATCGTTAGGAGTTGTGTGGAGAGTTTCTGGCGCGGTAGGGCGTTTGGTTTTTACTTCACTCGATGGTTCACAACGTGTGTTGCAGAGTTCAGAGCCGGGAGCGCCAATCACCGTTCCTGGTGCCGGAACTTTAACTTTGAGCGAAAGTTTTGACCGATCCTGGCAAGTACTCGAAAATGGCTATCGATTACCTCGAGCTATAAATGCACAAGGCTTACCTCAATTTGATGTTCGTGAGGCCGGTGAAATCATTGTGCTTCATGATGGAACTGTTCGACGCGCATGGCTTTCCTTTCAGATCATTGCCTTCACGGTCGCATTTGTGATGGTTTTGCCAGCTGGTAGAAGAAGGAAAGAGATTGCAGAAGAGGAGTTGGCATGATTGCTAAACGCCCTCTCATCCAAATTTCTATTCTTGCATTAGCCGTTGCATCTGCATCTTTCGTTAATGGCTCAGCGGTCAACCGAAATTTTTCTGAGTCATATCCATCCGTCGTGTGCCCGCCAACTATGAAGGGCCTTAATTCCCAAGTTTCAGTTGCGTCCTCAAAAGTTCAGTTTCAAAATTTAGAGAATCGGAGCAGCAAGACGGTTCCATTTAAGAGTTCTCGCTACTCATTGACAAAAAGTTCTGTGGTTATTGACGCAAAGGGAATCACTCCTGTGGTTTGGCAGAGCAAGGCAAGAGGTTGGGCCGGAGGTGTTATCTGCGCAGGACCTGCATCTACACAGTGGTTTGTAGGTGGTAGTTCGGATGTAACCACTCGAGGCCATTTGTTGATTGCTAACAGTGGCCTAAGTGATGCAATTATTGACATTGGTACTTTTTCTGAAAATGGAAAACAACCAATTAAATCTTTAACACTAAAGTCCAAGAGTTCTACACAGATCTCACTTGATACATTGGCGCCGGGAGATCATTTACTGGCGGTACAAGTGACTCCTCGTTCAGGGCGCGTTAACTCATTTATGATTGATGAGCGAGGTGCTGGCCTTAGATCTCTCGGTGGCGATTTTGTAAATGCTTATTCATCACCAGCTTTAGATATTTACATTCCTGCGGTTCCACATCAAATTTTAGGCAATAGCAAAAAAACTAATACAACTCACACACTACGTATCCTTGCACCTGGTGCTGTAGACACTACATTTAATGCAGAAATATTAACTACCGATGGTCGATTCATCCCCGTAAAGCTCAGTTCTAGATCTATTCAAGCAGGCAGAGTTTCCGAGTTCGCATTTGCCCCGGATATTTCCGCAAAGATTTTTGCCGTTCATGTGAGTGCGCAAGAACCAGTTGTTGCATCAATTGCAACCTCTATTACTTCCAATGGGCACAAGGATTTGTTGTGGAGCACTGGTTCACCAGCACTGTCTCCGATGTCGATGGCAATTGGTGGCCTCACACCTGTTTTTGCGTTTTCTGGTGATTCAATCTCGGTGAGAATCACAGTTACCTTTGCAAGCGGGAAGAAAGTTTCGACTCGGTTAAAGGGCACGGATTTAGTTACTTGGCGGGCGCCTGATAACTCCAGAATCATTACCATCGACTCGACAAACAAGAAAACTTTCGCAGCGGCAATCATTACTGCAGCTGATGGCTCTGGATTTATCCCAGTGCAGCCTGGAAGCGCTTTAGCCCGAGTTGAAGTTCCCAACTCAAACATTAGAGTTTTGAATCCCTGAAAATCCCAAGAATTTCAAAGAAAGCACACTAATCTTCGAGGTATGAAAACTCCGTTGCACGTAGGTCGAGGATGTTCCCGCGCGGGGTGCCGATCAATTGCAACAATGACACTTACTTACGTATACGCAGAATCAACTGCTGTAGTTGGACCCCTTGCTACTTTTTCAGAACCGCATGCATATGATTTATGTGCATTGCATGGAGAACGACTTAAAGTTCCTCACGGATGGAATGTCATCAAACATGAATTAACAGGCAATGAGCCAGGTCCTTCCGAAGATGATTTGATGGCAATTGCAGATGCCGTACGCGAAGTTGCGGTACGAGATGTCGAAAACCCTTCACACGTTCAGGAAGTGCAATCACAAAGCACTATTGGCCGACGTGGTCATCTGCGCGCAATCCCATCGTAAGGATTAATTTAAATGGCAACCGAGATTGCAGATATTTTTAAAGCGTATGACATTCGTGGCCTTGTTGATTCAGAAATCACACCTGATTTCACTTTTGCAACGGGCTTAGCTTTCGCGCGTTTCTTGCAGCAAGAACGTGAACCGGCCACCATCGTAATTGGCGAAGACATGCGGCCATCATCATCGAATTTGGCCGATGCCTTCTCGGCAGGAGCAACTTCACTGGGCATGGATGTAATCCGAATCGGCTTAGCATCTACGGACATGCTCTACTTTGCCTCTGGAAAATTGGGGCTACCTGGTGCAATGTTCACAGCCAGTCATAATCCTGCTGAGTACAACGGAATCAAGCTCTGTCTGAGTAGTGCACGACCAATCGGCAAAGAATCAGGTTTGCTTACGATTGAAAATTTTGTGCGACAGGGGTCTCCTCTTGAAATTCGTTCAGTTGGCATTGAAACCAAACGCGACATGTTGGAAGAGTATGTTGATCACTTATTAAATTTGGTGGATCTTTCAGAGATCCGACCATTAAAAATTGTGATTGATGCCGGAAACGGAATGGCGGGACATACGGCCCCGGCAATTTTCAAACGTCTCAATTGCGAAGTTATTCCTCTGTATTTCGAATTGGATGGAACTTTTCCAAATCATGAAGCTAACCCCATCGATGCCGAGAACCTAAGAGATTTACAGAAAGCGGTAGTTAAAAATAAAGCAGATTTAGGTTTGGCATTTGATGGTGATGCAGACCGTTGTTTCCTGGTTGATGAAAAAGGAAATGCCGTTAACCCATCTGACTTAACTGCACTCATTGCATTTCGCGAACTTAAGAAACATCCTGGATCAACTGTAATTTATAATTTAATTTCCTCACGCGCAGTACTAGAAACAATTGAAGAAAACGGTGGCGTTGGCTTACGTAGTCGTGTCGGCCACTCTTACATTAAAAAGATGATGGCAGATAGCAAGGCTATTTTCGGTGGTGAACATTCTGGCCATTTTTATTTCGATGAGTTTTGGCGTGCAGATTCAGGTGCTCTTGCCGCACTCCACGCCATTGCCGCACTTGGTGCAATTGATAAAGCGATGTCTGAGATTCTTAAGCCGTTCCAGCGCTATGTGTTAAGCGGGGAGATAAATTCAAAGGTTTCAGATGCCACAATCGCCATGCAGTTAGTTGAGGACACGTATGCTGGCAAAGGCTCCGTCGAAATTGATCACCTAGATGGGCTAACGGTCAATGGTGATACATGGTGGTTTAATCTTCGCCCTTCAAATACTGAGCCTTTACTGCGCCTTAATGTGGAGGCTAAAACCGCCGACCGTATGGAACAACTACGCGATGAGGTCCTTGTCGTAATTCGCGCTTAGTTTCGACCCTTCATTACTCGCTTTTGCTTTCAGGGCGATAACCTATGCTCCTGACCGCACCAATAAAGGAGCTTTTTGTGAACGCACCAGTTACTTCCACTCTTCCACGTCATGACATCGCCGATGCATCACTTGCAGCCCAAGGTCGTCTACGTATCGAGTGGGCAGAGCGCAACATGCCTGTTCTCGCCCAAATTCGCGAGCGTTTTGAAAAGTCTCAACCATTTGCTGGTGTTCGAATTTCAGCGTGCATGCATGTCACTACTGAAACAGCTAATTTAATGCGCGTTCTAAAAGCCGGCGGAGCAGAAATCGCTTTGTGCGCATCAAATCCTCTTTCAACACAGGATGACACTGCAGCTGCTTTGGTTCATGAATATGGAATTTCAGTCTTTGCACGAAATGCAGTTGATCGCGATGGATACTACAAACACATCAATGCATCCCTTGATATCGAACCTCATCAAGTTTTTGATGATGGATGCGATTTGGTTAATACGCTCCACACAACACGTAAAGAATTAATTCCGAATATCACTGGTGGATGTGAAGAAACCACCACTGGCGTTATTCGATTAAATCAAATGGCAAAAGATGGTGCACTTCAATTTCCTATGATTGCCGTAAATGACACTGATACCAAGCATATGTTTGATAACCGTTATGGAACAGGACAATCAACTCTGGATGCAGTTTTCCGTTCAACTAACTTCTTACTAGCTGGACGTGTTCTCGTCGTTGCAGGCTTCGGATATTGCGGTAAAGGCGTTGCCGAACGCGCAAAAGGCATGGGAGCCGATGTAATCGTTACTGAAATTGATCCAACTAAAGCCCTAGATGCAATGATGCAGGGTTTTCGTGTGATGCCAATGCTTGATGCGGCAAAAATTGGAGATGTCTTTATTACGGTAACCGGAAACCGCGATGTTTTGCGTGACGAACATTTTGCTGTCATGAAAGATGGCGCCATTATGGCCAACTCCGGTCACTTCGACATTGAAATCGATGTTGCCTGGCTTGAACAAAATGCAAAGCAGAAGAATGCAAAAATGCGTCACCAGACTGATGAATACGTCCTTGCAGATGGTCGTCGCTTGTTACTACTTGCAGAGGGTCGTTTAGTAAATCTTGGTGCAGCAGAAGGCCACCCTGCGTCAGTAATGGATATGTCTTTTTCTGATCAAGCACTTACAGCTGAATATTTAGTTAAAGAAGCTAAGAACTTGAAACCAGGAGTACATAACGTTCCAACTTATATTGACAAGGAAGTCGCATCTCTGAAACTGCAAAGCATGGGTGGTTTGATTGACGTTCTAACTCCTGCGCAAGATATGTACCTAAACTCTTGGGAACACGGTAGCTAATGACATTGGTTATGGTCGTCGATGACGACCAGGACCTTGCCGAAATGCTCGGTATCGTCTTAACCGGTGCAGGAATTGATGTAGACCTTGTAAGTCGCGGTGATGAAGCTCTGGAAGTCTTTAGAAATAACCCTCCAGATTTAGTATTACTCGATGTCATGTTGCCAGGCCTTGATGGTATAGAGGTATGTAAATTAATTAGAGCAGAGTCAATGGTTCCAATTATCATGTTGACAGCAAAAGGTGATAGCCATGATGTAGTACGTGGACTTGAAGCCGGTGCTGATGACTACATGGTTAAACCATTTAAACATCCATCTGAGTTGATTGCGCGAATTCGTACTCGTCTTCGCCGCACAAATGCCGATGTATCAGGGCTATTAACTATCGGCGATCTGGCAATTGATGTTCAAGCACATCAGATTTTACGCGCTGGCAAGCAGATAGGCCTTACACGATTGGAATTTGATTTATTGGTTGCTTTAGCAAAAGAGCCTGGACGTGTTTTTACTCGCGATGCGTTACTGAGCGAGGTCTGGGGATATCGGCACTCAACTGATACCCGTTTAGTAAATGTGCACGTGCAAAGACTTCGTTCGAAAATTGAACACGATCCAGAGAATCCTGAAATCGTTGTGACCGTTCGAGGCATTGGCTACAAAGCTGGAGTTATGGGTGGTTCTTAGCAATGAACCGCTTCATGGTGGGTTTTAAACACTCTTTAGCTTTAAAAGTAATCATTTCCACAGTCTTACTCTCACTGCTCGTTATTTACTTGACTGGTTCTGCCCTAAATTCTCAACTCTCTACAGGTATTAAACAAGTAAATCTCGACTCCTCGCGAATCGAAGCTCGCTCAACAATCTTTAGCGCCGAATACAAATTTCTATTAGCTCAAGGTGAAGATGCTAAAGCAATTCACAAGGTTGTTGACGATGTTATAAGTTCAGCAACATCCTTAACGTCAAATGAAAATGCACGTGAAGTGATTTTTATTCGAAGTCCAGGAAATACACAAAGCCAAAATTACGAAACTACTTCCAATTTCGTAGAAATTAATTCAATACCTGAGTCCCTTCGATCAGATGTGCGAAAGAGTGCCGAACTCACGTGGTCTTATGTATCAATCAAATATGAAGGTGGCCAAGTAATTCCTGGAATAGCTTTTGGAAAGAAAGTTACCATTCCAAAAGCCGGCAAATATGAAATGTATTTACTATTTTCATTAGCAAGCCAAAATGCCACGTTGGATTTAATCCAGCGTTTATTGATCCTTACAGGTTTTGCCCTCATTCTACTTATTGCCCTCATTGTTTGGCTTGTGGTTCGCCAAGTTGTGAAACCGGTACGCGAAGCTGCGTTAGTTGCAACGCGCTTCACCGCTGGTGATTTTACCCAACGTATGCAAGTGACAACTGGAGATGAAGTCGCCACATTAGGTCATGCATTTAATGCCATGGCCGAGTCTCTCGAGAAACAAATTGCACGTTTGGAGAATTTGTCTCGGGTGCAACAACGTTTCGTGTCTGACGTATCCCATGAACTTCGTACGCCACTAACGACGCTAAGAATGGCCTCGGAAGTTATATTTGCATCCCGCGAGAATTTTGATCCGGCCATAGCAAGGAGTACGGAATTATTAGTGGCCCAGCTTGATCGCTTCGAGCGTTTGCTTGAAGATTTGTTGGAAGTAAGCAGATTTGACGCAGAGGTTGCGATTATTGAAGCCGTAGATTTCGATCTCGTGGCGCTAGCCAAGCGATGCGCAGAGGATTTGTCTCTGGTAGCCAAGGAAGGCTCTACTGAACTTCGGATCTATTCAATTGCCGAAAGTATTACTGTCAAAGCAGATATTCGACGTATTGAAAGAATTCTGCGTAACCTATTTTCAAATGCAATTGAACATGCTGAGGACAAACCGATAGCTATTACGATTATTGCAAGTGAGCATGACGCAGCAGTTGGAGTTCGCGATCATGGACTAGGCCTTGATGAAAATGCATTACATCGCGTTTTTGATCGCTTCTGGCGCGCTGATCCTTCTCGGGCGCGCGTTCGTGGTGGGACAGGTCTTGGACTTTCGATTGCACTTGAAGATGCACGATTACACAATGGAGAACTTGAAGCGTGGGGACGGCCAGGCAAAGGAGCGCACTTTGTTTTAACTCTACCGAGAAACGCCACACAAGGAATCGAATCACGTCTTATTAAATTGCAACCAGATGACTACCATGAATAGTTTCCACACCAACTAAATCAGCTACCTAGCTTTGAGTTAGTTTGCATCGCATGAAATCGATTCAAGAACTCAGTCAAATTATCTTTCCCACGCGCTGTTTTGGGTGTAACTCAATTGGGATTTCGATTTGTTCGCAATGTCGTAGTGAATGGCACCCGCATTATTATCAAACGCATGTAGGTGGGATTAATGTTCATTCTGCGGTTTTGTACTCACCAACTTCTAGCAAAATTATTCTTAGTGCCAAAGAAAATGGAATAAAGGGTGCGGACGCACTGATTATTAGTGCCATCATTCACGTTCTTAACCAAGGTAATTTTTCGTGGCACAACATACGGCTTGTGCCAGTGCCATCCTCTACCAATAATCGTCGCAGAAGAGGTAGGGATTTCATACAATCGATTTGCAAAGAAGTTTCACAGCAAACGCAGATACCTCTCTCATCGATTCTTACTATCGTTAAGAAAGTTGAAGATCAAAGTGGTCTTACTGCCAAGGATCGAGTGTCCAATATGAATGGTGCTTTTGGCGTCAAGAGCCACAGCCATCCAGTTGGTGACTTGCTTCTTATCGATGATGTGGTCACCACGGGAGCCACAGTTACCGAGGCGGTACGGGCCTTGCGTGCTGGCGGTTTCCACGTAATCGGCTCAGTTACCGCTTGCGTGACTCAACCTCTACGATAGGCCCTTGAGCACAAGCGGTTGTGAACTCTTGAAAGGTTGCATTGATGCCAGCGTTTTTTGACAAGATTATGCGTGCGGGTGAAGGCCGCCTGTTACGCGAACTCAGCAAGATTGTTGTTGTCGTCAATAGCCATGAAGCGCGAATCAGTGCAATGAGTGACGCTGAACTGCGCGAGCAGACCGATATTTTTAAGGATCGTTTTTCAAAGGGCCAGACTCTGGATGATTTAATGCCAGAGGCTTTTGCCGTCGTTCGCGAAGCCGCAAAGCGAACTCTGGGTCAGCGTCATTACGATGTTCAGCTCATGGGTGGTGCCGCTCTGCATAAAGGCAACATCGCTGAGATGCGAACCGGTGAAGGAAAGACTCTGGTTGCTACTTTGCCATCGTATTTAAACGCACTTGCAGGTCGTGGAGTGCATGTAATTACTACAAATGATTATTTGGCCGAACGCGATAGCGAGTGGATGGGACGTATTCATCGTTTCCTTGGATTAAAAGTTGGCGTGATTCTTGCCAACATGACTCCAGCCCAACGTCGCGAATCTTATGCAGCAGACATTACCTACGGAACAAATAATGAATTTGGATTTGATTATTTGCGTGACAATATGGCGTGGACACTTGAGGAATGTGTACAACGCGATCACTTTTTCGCAGTGGTGGATGAAGTCGACTCAATTTTGATTGATGAAGCCCGTACACCTTTGATCATCAGCGGTCCTGCCGACAAAGCAACCAAGTGGTATGTGGAATTTGCAAATCTTGTAGGAAAATTACAGCGCGATGTTCATTATGAAATTGATGAAAAAAAGAGAACCATAGGAATTCTTGAAGTTGGCGTTACAAAGGTCGAGGAATTGCTTCAAATCGGAAATCTCTACGAGGCGGCTAACACTCCGATGATTGGCTATCTCAATAACGCAGTTCGCGCGAAGGAGCTTTTCAAGCGAGACAAAGATTATGTTGTCATGAATGGCGAACTATTAATCGTCGATGAGCACACAGGACGCATGCTGGCAGGGCGCCGCTATAGCGAAGGTTTACATCAAGCCCTTGAAGCTAAAGAGCGCATTGAAATTCAAGATGAAAACCAAACTCTTGCCACAATCACTTTGCAGAATTACTTCCGCTTATACGAAAAACTCTCAGGCATGACCGGTACTGCAATGACCGAAGCATCTGAATTTCACCAAATTTATAAGTTGGGTGTAGTTCCTATTCCTACTAACCGAGGAATGATCCGTATTGATCAGCCAGACCTTGTGTATAAATCAGAGGTTGGAAAATTCCAAGCAGTAACTGCAGATATTGTTGAAAAGCACCGCAAAGGTCAACCAGTTCTTGTAGGAACCGTGAGTGTTGAAAAATCAGAGGAGCTCTCAGGTTTTCTTCGCAAAGCTGGTATCGCTCACGAAGTTCTAAACGCAAAGCACCACGAACGCGAGGCAGCGATCATTGCTCGCGCAGGTGTTAAGGGCGCAGTAACCGTTGCCACAAATATGGCGGGCCGCGGAACAGACATCATGCTCGGTGGAAATCCAGAGTTCATGGCCGATTATGAATTACAACGTCGCGGATTATCTCCAGTAGATAATGCCGAGGAATATGAAAAAGCTTGGCCTGATGAGATTGCTCGCCAAAAAGCCGCAGTTGCTTTGGGTCATGAAGAAGTAATTGCACTTGGTGGTTTGTATGTGCTCGGAACTGAGCGTCATGAATCACGCCGAATTGATAATCAGCTTCGTGGCCGTTCCGGTCGTCAAGGAGACCCTGGCGAATCACGTTTCTATCTTTCACTTCAAGATGAACTCATGCGCCGATTTAATTCTGGAATGGTGGAGCGCTTTTTATCCGCAGCAGGAATTCCAGAAGACACACCAATCGAATCAAAGATGGTTAGCAATGCAATTCGATCAGCGCAAACTCAAGTTGAGTCACAGAACTTTGAGATGCGTAAAAATGTATTGAAGTATGACGATGTAATGAATCGCCAGCGCCAAGTTGTCTATGGTGAGCGCCGAATGGTTCTAGAGGGTGCAGATATTGAAGATCAAGTCGCTACTTTTGTCAGTGAGACTTTATCGGCATATGTAAGTGCAGCAACTTCTGCTGGGTATTCCGAAGACTGGGATCTAGACACATTATGGAATGCCCTTAAGACTATTTATCCAATCTCATTTTCAGTCGAAGAACTTATCGCACGAGTTGGATCACGAAGTGCACTCGATGCTGATTACTTAACTGCAGCAATCATCGAAGATTGTAAGGCCGCTTACGCCAAACGCGAAGAAACTTTAGGCTCTGAGGTAATGCGCGAATTAGAACGAAAAGTTTTGCTATCTGTTCTAGATCGTAAATGGCGCGAGCACTTGTATGAGATGGATTATTTACAAGAAGGAATCGGATTGCGTGCAATGGCACAGCGAGATCCATTAGTTGAGTACCAACGTGAAGGTTATGATTTATTCTCGGCCATGATGGATGCAATCAAAGAAGAAATCGCTGGATTCCTATTCAACATACAAGTAACTGTTGAAGGTTCTACCAATGAAATTAGTGGCGCGGGATTAGAAGCTAAACCACTTCCAGTATCAGGGTTGCAATACACTGCAGCAGATGAGAATGGCGTCAAGACAACTGGTGAAGTTTCAAGAAATGCGCCATGTCCATGTGGATCTGGAAAGAAATACAAGCGTTGCCACGGTGGTGCTTAAAGCAAAGTAAGTGCAGTGCACAACCAGCGCTTATCTAAACCTTCAAAACGCAGAATGATTGATCGCAAACGGTCATTGAATCTGACCGTGATTGTTGCTTCGCATATTCCATCTAATGGTTCTTGGATATGAATTTTACGAATGCGGCCAACGATTTTCTGTGAACCTGATTTTCTAACTAGTTCTGAGTAAATCGTGAAGTGGCATTGATTCTCTAGTTGATTGGGGGAGCGACGTCCCGCCCAGATCTCAACAACATTGTGGGCAAAGCGTTGAGTCCATCCCTGCAGTTCCGGCAAATCTGCAGCCGACGTAGGTGTTGGAGCAAAGTCAGGGTCATATTCGCCTTCATATTGCATCGGCGTTAGGTATAACTTCTGTGGAATCTGCTCCTTTGTCACAGCGGTAGGCCTAAAGATTTCTAGGAGCGGATGTAGCCAATCCTCTTCGACGGTGTGTGCCGATTGATCTATGCGAAAAGTGTGAATAGAAAAAACTTCTTCGGTATCAGCGGTAGTAGTCATAGGGGTTAGATTCCACGCTTGTTTAGCTATAAACCTCCACCTTAATAATGATTTC
>CAIQRN010000063.1 GCA_903874255.1 uncultured Actinomycetes bacterium | reverse complement strand
GCAATCCCTTCGAGATGTCGCGATAGTGGAACTTTTATATGCCACAGGAGCACGTGTAGCCGAGTTATGCGGTTTAGATCTAGGCGATATTGATTACAATCGCCAAACTATTCAAGTACTGGGTAAGGGAAATAAAGAACGAGTTATTCCACTTGGAAATCCAGCTATGCGGGCTTTGAAGAAATGGTTGGCCGAAGGAAGAGAGCAATTAGCAAACGCCAAATCTGGAGATGCAGTATTTCTGGGAGCTCGGGGCAAAAGGATTGATCAACGAGCAGTGCGAACTGTTGTTTACGATGCGTTATCTGCCATTGAAGGGGTTACGCGCATGGGTCCACATGGACTTCGCCATTCAGCGGCAACGCATTTACTTGAAGGTGGAGCTGATTTGCGAACAGTGCAAGAGATTTTGGGACATGCTTCACTTGCCACGACACAGATATATACACATGTTTCGACGGATAGACTTCAGAAAACCTTCAAGCAGGCACATCCGCGTGCCTAAATTTGCTGCAAAATTTCAGATGCCACTCATGGTTTACTCAGGTTTATAAATAAGGATTCCCATATGAACACGCCTAAACGACTAGTTATTATTCCTACCTTCAACGAAGTAGAAAGCATTGCTGCTCTTCTAAAACCTGTGAATGAGTTAGCCCTTGATGTCTTGATTGTTGATGATGGATCAACCGACGGCACAGTTGATCTCATTAATTCATTGAATATTTCTACAGTTTTTATACTTCAAAGAAATAAAAAAATGGGGCTAGGAAGTGCATACAGGGCGGGATATTCCTGGGCACTGGAACATGAGTACACCGAAATAATTCAGATGGATGCCGATGGTTCGCACCAAGTCAGTGATTTACCAGCCATGCTTCAGGTGATTGATGCCGATCAAGCTACAGAGTTAGTTATAGGTTCGCGTTGGATGCATGGCGGACGCGTGGTTAATTGGAGCAAAGGCCGTGAACTTCTATCTCGTGTGGCGAATAAATACACCCAAGCGATGATTGGTTTGGGAGTTAAAGATTCAACGGCTGGTTTTAGAATCTACAAAGCAGAACTCATCAAACGTATGGACATGTCAACAATTACAAGTGAAGGATATTGCTTTCAAATCGAGATGACGCGCAGAGCACATGATGTTGGAGCCGTGATTAAGGAAGTGCCAATAACTTTCATTGAAAGAGCATTTGGTAAGAGCAAAATGTCAATGCGAATTGTCATCGAAGCAATGGCACGCGTGACATATTGGGGGCTTTTTAAAGATATTTATCACCTAGGGCTACTTGTTTTAGCTTTCTTCACCGGCTTCACCACTTTATGGGGCTTAGCTAAATCACAACGCTCTGAATATTATGCATCTATCGCAATGAGTATGAGCAAGAACTTTGGAAACTTCTTTTTCGGTGCCATCGATCCTGCAGGCACGGTAACGCTCGATAAAATCCCAGGCTCTTATTGGTTGCCAGCGATTTTTGTAAAGATATTTGGTTTTAGCACGTGGGCAATTCTCGCTCCAAATGCACTACTAACTATTGCTTTAGTAATTGTAGTTGCGATGATAGGAAAGAGATTATTTGGCACAACGGGTGCACTAGTCTCTGGAGCAATTGTTGCAACAACTCCAATCGTTATTGCCGTTGCTAGAGCTAATCAACCACAATCAGCATTTCTATTAACTCTAGCTTTGTCTTCGTTGTGGGCCGTAAAGGCTTTGCAGAGTACTCGCCGGAGAGATTTAGTAATCGCCGGAGCCTTTATCGCTTTGGCATTTCATACGTACATGCTTGAAGCCTGGGCATTGTGGCCTGCATTAATAATCGCTTGGCTCTTTACTAAACAACAAATGGGTAAAAAGATAATTGATTTGCTTGTTGCGGGTACAACATCCTTAGTACTTTCGCTCTCTTGGATTTTAATTGTTTGGGCAGTTCCAGCAAGCCATCGACCATATGTTGGCGGTACGTATCACAACAATCCTTTTGAAATGGTTTTTGGTTATAACGGTCTTGGACGTTTTAGCTCAACGACTTCTGCGCTTTCAACCACAACAGATAATCCTAATTTCCGATCCTTTACGCCACCATTTGGTGGCACTGCCGGCTTCGGTCGTATTTTTAGTCAAGCGGTTTCCGGGCAAATAGCTTGGTTGATTCCCGCCGCACTCGTTTCAATCATTGCATTAATTTTTATGCGCGCTCGAACATCAATCACTATTTTCCTGGCAATTTGGCTTGCTACTTTTTTTACAATGTTTTCAGTAGTTGCAGGAATCCACCAGTTCTACACAAGTTCCCTAGCGATTCCAGTAGCGTTATTGATTGCTGGTGCAGTGTCCAAAGCGCGATCAACGCACAACCATGCCATTCTCTTGATATTGGCCTTGACCGCTTCGGTCTCTGCATTTCTTTTCAGTGAGCAGTACGCATATCTTTCTTGGCTTGCTTATGCACAAGGTGGAGTTGCTATCGCCGCGATTGCACTCATTTTCTTCACTTCACATAGAGTTTCACGATATCTCTTCCCGGCAACGCTATTAGGTGCATTAGTTTTAACTCCAGCAGCATGGGCAATTGATGCACACAGTTACACAAATTCGATTAACCCACTCGCTGGCAATATTGAAGCTATGGGCGGTGGCCACGGTGGGCCAATGAATGGGAATTTCAAACCACGTGATCGACGCATTGGTTTTGCACCACAGTTGCCCGGCAACGGCGCTCCTGGATTTGGGAATCCGAGCCCTGGTAATTTCGGACAACAAGATGTTTCAACAACTCTTGATTACCTAAAAGCCAATCGCAATGGTGCAAAGTTTCTGCTTGTTACCTTTGGTGCGCAGTCGGCTGCGCCATACATAACTGCAACTGGTGAAAATATTTTGCCAATCGGCGGTTTTGATGGTCAAGATCCAACGCCGACCTTAGAAAAATTCATCGATTTAGTTAATGCCGGAGATATTCGATATGTATTAACTGATGGGGGAATGGGTCAGCCAGGAAAAGAGGCTGGCGCCAGCAACTCCATCACATCGTGGGTCACCTCGAACTGCGCTGCCGATACCAATGCCCCAATAACTGGCCTCTATATCTGTGCTCCGAGCGGGGTCTAACGCGGTAATTTCACGCTCAGGGCTCGGGTAAGATTTCGCCTGCACCACTGATGTTTTTCAGCGGTGACATCTCAGCACTGCCTGACCAATTGGTCGGTGAATCATCTCGGTCCGTTAAATCGGTAGATGACTTTCAGTGCGACGGGCCTAACAAATTGTTTGGCCAAAACCGAGCGGGTTTTTGTGCGCTGCACGTAAAACCTAAGAAGGAGTATGCCGAAATGGCAGTTGTAACAATGCGCGAACTCCTCGACAGCGGAGTCCACTTCGGACACCAGACTCGTCGATGGAATCCAAAGATGAAGCGTTTTATTTTTACAGAACGCAATGGCATCTACATCATCGATATCCAACAGTCACTTGCTTTGATCGACAATGCTTACGAGTTCGTTAAGGACACAGTTGCAAAGGGCGGTCACGTTTTATTTGTTGGAACAAAGAAGCAAGCACAAGAACCAATCATCGAACAAGCAGCGCGCGTTGGTATGCCAACAGTGACTGAGCGTTGGTTAGGTGGAATGCTTACAAATTTCCCAACTGTATACAAGCGTATTCAGCGCCTTAAGGAGCTTGAAGCACTTGAAGAGAAGAATGATTTACTTCTAACCAAGAAGGAACTTCTTGTCTTGCGTCGCGAACGCGAAAAACTATTTAAGAACCTTAACGGTATCCGTAACATGACTAAGTTGCCTTCAGCGATTTGGGTTGTAGACACGAAGAAAGAACACCTTGCAGTGCAAGAAGCTAAGAAGCTTGGTATTCCAGTAATTGCAATTTTGGATACAAACTGCGATCCAGATGAAGTTGATTACAAGATTCCAGGTAACGATGATGCAATCCGTTCAATCGGATTACTAACACGCGTTATTACTGATGCAATCGTTGCAGGTCTTGCTGCACGTTCGGCTCAAGCTAAATCAGAAGTTAAAGCTGAAGCGCCTGCAGTTGCTGAAGGCGAACCTTTAGCTGACTGGGAAAAAGAAATTGCGGGAACAATTGAAGAAGCCGCTGCTCCAGCAGTTGAAGCAGTTGCAACAGAAGCACCAACAGTTACAGAAGGAGCTTAATTAAATGGCTGCATATACAGCTGAAGATGTAAAGAAGCTTCGCGAAGCAACAGCTGCGGGAATGCTTGATTGCAAGAAAGCTTTGGATGAAGCTGAAGGCGATTACAACAAGGCCATCGACATCATTCGCGTTAAGGGACTCAAGGGAGTAACAAAGCGTGAGGGTCGTTTAACTTCAAACGGTGCAGTAGTTGCAAAGGTTGAAGGAAATCTTGGCGTGATGCTTGAGCTTAACTGCGAGACAGATTTCGTTGCTAAGGGTGAGCGCTTTATTGCTCTTGCTGATGAACTACTTGCTCATCTTCAAAATGCTCAGTCAGATTCACTTGAATCTTTCCTTGCTTCAACAATGGCAAATGGAAGCACTGTCCAAGCAACAGTTGATGAAGCCAACGCAACGCTCGGCGAAAAGATTGAAGTTCGCCGAATCACCGTGTTGAAGGATTCTCCAGTTGGAATCTATTTGCACCGCACTAGCCCAGATTTGCCACCACAAGTTGGCGTTCTAGTTCAATTGACTAAGGATGCTGCTGAAGTTGGCAAGGACATCGCTCAACACATTGCAGCCTTTGCGCCACAATTTGTAAATCGCGAAGATGTGCCTGCAGATCTCATTGAAAATGAGCGACGCATTGCCGAAGAGACCGCCCGTGAAGAAGGTAAGCCTGAAGCTTCGATGATTAAAATCATTGAGGGTCGAGTTACTGGCTTCGTCAAGGAAGTTTCTTTAATCGAGCAGTCATTTGCTAAAGATGCAAAGAAGACGGTCAAGCAGATCCTCGATGAAGCAGGAACAGCCGTTAAGGCTTTCGATCGCTTCCGCGTCGGTCAATAAGTTCAAAGGCTTTAACGCTTAGAATTTAGATATTCGAACTAGAAGTTAAAGGAGCACTCATGCCCGGTACACGAGGAACGTATCGGCGGGTGCTCCTTAAACTTTCTGGTGAAGTTTTTGGTGGAGAAAAAGGCATCGGTGTTGACCCTGATGTTGTTCAAGATATTGCCAAACAAATCGCTGATGTAGCCCGTAGCGGTGTTCAAGTTGCGATTGTTGTTGGCGGTGGAAATTATTTCCGAGGAGCAGAACTTTCACAGCGTGGAATGGATCGCTCGCGCGCTGACTATATGGGAATGCTCGGAACTGTGATGAACTGCTTGGCGCTCCAAGATTTTCTTGAAAAAGAGGGAATTCAAACTCGCGTACAAACCGCAATCTCAATGGGGCAAGTAGCTGAACCTTACATTCCGCTTCGAGCAATTCGACATCTTGAAAAAGGTCGCGTGGTAATTTTCGGTGCAGGTGCAGGAATGCCATTCTTCACCACCGATACAGTTTCAGCCCAACGCGCACTTGAAATCGGCGCAGAAGCCTTGCTATTAGCAAAGAGCGGCGTCGATGGTGTTTACAACGCAGACCCTAAGAAAGATGCGTCGGCAGTCAAGTTTGAAACTATTTCTTACGATGAGGTCTTAAGTAAGTCTCTCGCAGTTGCAGATGCAGCAGCTTTTGCTCTATGCCGTGAAAATCACTTACCTATTGTGGTCTTTGATCTAATGCAAAATGGAAATATAGCTCGAGCAGTGCGTGGTGAAACTATAGGTACTTTAGTTTCCTAATTATTTGTCTGCCACCATCACAATAGAACTTGATGGGCACTCGCTAACGCAGATTCCACAGCCTTTGCAGTAATCCAAGTTGATCTCAAATCCCTTGCCCGGACCTAGTTTGATAATCGCGTTATCTGGACACACCCCAAAGCAGTTGTCACACTCAAAACAATTTCCGCAAGACATGCAACGACGGGCTTCGTATAAAGCATTTGACTCATCTAGACCCTTCACAACTTCTGAAAAATCTTTGGCACGCCGGGAAGCTTCTAAGCGCTCACGAACTACGTGTGGTGCATCGGTGTAATACCAACTGTTCAATTGTTCGTAAGTGACAAGATCGGTGTTCTTTGTATTCTCATAGGTAGATTTGCGCAACCAAGCATCGATATTGCGTGCAGCTTTTTTACCGTGGCCAACACCAGTTGTAACGGTGCGATCGGCCGGAACCATA
This sequence comes from uncultured Actinomycetes bacterium, assembly GCA_903874255.1. GTDB lineage: Bacteria > Actinomycetota > Actinomycetes > Nanopelagicales > Nanopelagicaceae > Planktophila. The sequence continues at coordinate 33,229 of CAIQRN010000063.1, read as the reverse complement.
TCTCCACCTGCAAAGATTCCTGGATGGCTTGTCATCATCGTTGCATCAACTGTCATGGTTCCATCCACGACATCGAGGTCTGCACTATTTCCCAGCAATGAAAAATCAACTTCCTGCCCTAAAGCTAAAATCAATGAATCAGCTTCAAGGGTCTCAAATTCCCCAGTTGGCTGTGGGAATCCCTTTTCATCTAACTCCATCTTTTCAATTCGCAACTCATGTTGACCAACGTGATTAACCGTCGATAACCATTTAACAAGAATCCCTTCCTCAAGTGCCTCCGTAATTTCAAGGTCATTTGCTGGAGCTTTATCTCTGGTTCGGCGATAAACAATTACTGCCTCTTCGGCGCCTAAACGCTTCGCAGTTCGTGCCACATCCATTGCAGTATTTCCACCGCCGTAGACCACAACCTTGCGACCGAGAAGTGGTTGATTGCCCTCTTCAACATCATGTAGAACTTTGATTGCATCCATGATTCGAGCAGCTTCACTTGCTGGGATATATGCACGCTTACTTAATTGTGCGCCTATGGCTAGAAATACTGCATCAAAGCCTTCATCCATGGCCACATGAACATCATCGACCCGGGTGTTCATTTCAAAACGGATGCCCATCTCTTTAATGCGATTAATTTCTGCATCTAATATTTCGCGTGGAAGGCGATATTTAGGTATTCCATATCGCATCATTCCACCAGGTGCATGAGTGGCATCGCGTACGGTTACATCATGGCCAAGTCGCCGTAGATGATAAGCGGCACTTAATCCGGCAGGACCCGCTCCAATAATTAAAACCTTGAACCCACTTTCCACATCGGGTGCGGGAATTTTCCAACCTTTTTCAATTGCGTGATCGCCCAAAAATCTTTCAACTGAATTAATTCCGACAGCTTCATCAAGAAATGAACGATTACAAACATCTTGGCATGGGTGATAACACACTCGCCCCATAATTGCAGGGAATGGGTTTTCTTGGATCAGAGCATGCCAAGCGTTTTCGTAAGAACCATCTTCGGCGATATAGAGCCAGTTCTGAATATTTTCACCTGCAGGACATGCATTATTACAAGGGGGCATGCGATGCACATATTCAGGTTTTTCTACCCGCCAAGAGCCTGTGTGATTTGCAAGCGAACTCTCAACTGACAAAGTTATTGCAAAAGGTTTTTCCATAGTGCTTAGCTCTCCGAACTTTGATTGAGCAAGTTATAGCGACGAATATTTTTATCCGCCATTTCCTGCAAGTGGTTTATCACGGCATCGTTGCGTGTGGGTGAAAATAAATGCGCATATCGAAGTTGTAATTTGAGATATTCCTCAACATCAACTTTCTTTCTAATTGGTGTTGAGGAGGTTACTTCGCCGCTTTCAGCTTCAAATACTGGAAATAAACCGCTTTGAGTTGCAAGGCGAGCAATTTTTATTGTGTCGCAAGAAGCAGATCCCCAGCCAAGTGGGCATGGGACGAGAACGTGAATATAACGCGCACCCCTAAAACTCATAGCTTTAGTTACTTTGGCTTCAAGATCGCGTAAATCTGCTACCGATGCAGTTGCAACGTAGGGAATTTCGTGGGCCATTGCGATGCGCGGCAAATTCTTTCCCTGTCCAAATACATTTCCAGGGGCGCTACCAACGGCTTGTGTTGTTGCAGTACGTGCAGCTGGGGGAGTCGCTCCAGATCGTTGAACTCCCGTGTTCATGTATGCCTCATTGTCGTAACAGATATAGAGCACGTCATCGTTTCGTTCGAACATTCCTGACAAAGCACCAAAACCAATATCGACAGTTGCACCATCTCCGCCTTGGCCAACTACGCGAACATCAGTGCGACCTTTTGCTTTCATTGCCGCAGCTACTCCAGTTGCAACTGCAGGTGCGTTTCCGAAAAGGGAATGTAACCAAGGGATTCGCCACGATGATTCTGGATATGGAGTTGAAAATACCTCTAAACATCCTGTGGCATTAACTGCAATTACTTGATCATTACATGCACGCATTGCCGCATCTAATGCATAGCGCGCACCTAAAGCTTCACCGCATCCTTGGCATGCGCGGTGACCAGAAGTTAAAGCATTGGTGCGATTTGGATCGGATTGAATAGAGCGATCTTCCTCCGAGAGAAGTCGATTTCCTACTGCAAAACTTCCTACCTGGTAAAACTTAATGGGAGTTGTTGTCATAGTCCGACCTTCTCTTTCAGCAGCTCACGCTCTGCCAGATCCTTGTCTAAATCCAAGAAAGTTAACTCTTCAACTCGTCCATCGATTGCTGCTTCAAAATATGTACGAAGTGATTGCTTCGTTATCGGGCGACCACCAAGACCGGCAATGAGGGTTTGATCATGTGTTGCCGTTCCTCGAAGTGAGCTACGAACATTTTCAGTGACTATTCCACCTACACCTAATTGAAAAGCTTTCTCAACGATAAACACATTGTGCGCAGCGGTCAGGGCTTCACGAACAGCTTCAAATGGAAACGGCCTAAAAGTGGTTAATCCCAAAACTCCAATGGAATAACCGTCATGAATCATTTCATCGACAACATCTTTTATAGTGCCTAGAACCGATCCAAGGGCAATCACAACGTTACGAGCTTCTTGCATTTTATAAGGTCGAACTAAGCCCCCTGAATCTCGATTAAATACTTGGGCGAATTTCTCGGACTCCTCAGGGATTACAGTTAACGCTTGGAGATTTTTCATATGCGACATGTATTTCACTTCAGTAAAAGCTTCTGGCCCAACCATCGCACCGATAGAAACGGGATCGGCTGGATCAAGTATTTGGCGAGGATTGAAAGTCGGAAGATATTTATCAACTAACTCTTGCTCTGGAACATCTATTTGTTCGTATGCATGGGTCAAGATAAAGCCATCCATACACACCATTATTGGAAGAGAAAGTCTTTCAGCGATTGCAAAAGCCTGTACATGTAAATCAGCGGCTTCCTGATTAGTTTCGGCATACATTTGAATCCAACCAGAGTCACGCTGAGACATAGAATCGCTGTGATCATTCCAAATATTGATAGGTCCGCCAATTGCGCGATTGGCAACTGTCATCACTATTGGTAATCCCAAACCTGCGGCGTTGTAGACAGCCTCCACCATATACAAAAGACCTTGGCTTGCCGTTGCGGTGTATGCGCGAGCACCCGCTGCACTTGCGCCAATCGCTACCGACATTGCCGCGAACTCTGATTCAACATTAATGAATTCACATTTGGCTAATTTTCCAGCTTTAACAATCGCACTTAAACCTTCAACAATATGGGTTTGTGGTGAGATGGGATAAGCGCAAATAACTTCGGGTCTGCAGGCAGCCACAGTGTCGGCAATCGCTTTCGAGCCTTCAATTTGCTTAAGCATGTGTAGCCGCCTTACTCATAATAAATTCATATGCAGCCGTTGCGGCGGCACAGTTTCCTGCAGCAATCTTTGGTTTAAATTTCTCAGTTATCGCATCGGTGACAGAATGAAGAGAAATTTCTCCAGTGAGCGCGGCAAATGCACCAAGTAAAACCGCATTAGGTACTGGACGGCCCAAATGCTCCATAGCAATACTTGTTGCAGGAACCGTTACAAAACGAGGATTTCCATTTACAAGATCTTCAATTCCTAGTTCTTTAAAAGTTCGTGTTGAGTTAATGAGGACATAACCCCCCTCATTGAGACCCGCAAAAATATCTACTTGCTTGAATAACGTTGAGTCCTGAACAATTAATGCATCTGGATGCATGATTGGCTCACGAACTCGAATGGGGTTGGCTGAGATTCTGCAAAATGCAACAACCGGTGCACCAGTTCGCTCTGATCCAAAACTTGGGAATGCTGCAGCAAATCGCTTCTCATCAAAAGCAGAATGTGCCAATAACTCTGCGGCTGTAACTACGCCTTGGCCGCCTCGACCATGAAATCTGACTTGAAACACTATGTAGCTCCCCGTTGTTGTAACTAACTGGAAACTACTCCTGTCACTAAATACATCACCAAGAAATCCTGAGTGCCAGTGCTAGTTTGGTAAAAACATCAATGAATTACGCATAATTCTGCACGGTAATGTGAATTGGGTCATTTCATATAGAATTACCGACTTAAGTATGTAAGGGGAGAAGTCATGGCAGATTTAGCAAGCGCCCTCAAGGACGCAGATGTAAAGATGAGCAAAGCGGTTGAAGTCGCAAAAGATGATTTCGCTTCGATTCGCACAGGCCGTGCACATCCTTCAATGTTCAACAAGATCATGGTGGATTACTACGGTACTTACACCGCACTTTCCCAACTTGCATCAATTCAAGTTCCTGAAGCACGGATGGCAACAATTGCACCTTTTGATAAAGGGGCGATGGCTAGCATTGAAAAAGCAATTCGTGAATCCGATCTTGGAGTTAATCCAGGAAATGATGGAGTTGTAATTCGTATTAATTTTCCACAACTGACTGAAGAGCGCCGTAAGGAATACATCAAGGTAGCTAAGGGAAAGTCCGAAGATTCCAAGGTTTCGATGCGAAACATTCGTCGTGCAGCAAAAGAGACGATTGAAAAAATGGAAAAAGATGGCGAAATTGGCAAAGATGATTTGGCGCGTGCAGAAAAAGAGTTAGAGAAAATTACCGCCGAACATGTCGCTAAAGTTGAAGAACTGCTTAAGCACAAGGAGGCTGAGCTCCTAGAAGTCTAGGCAGTTTCACTCTCATGTCTGATTTTCAATCCATTAACAATGCGATTAATAAGCGCGCTGGCCGAAAACTTGGTCCTTCCATTCTTGTTTCTTTGTCACTTATCGCACTTATCTGGTTCGCGCTTGCATACCACCGCGAAATTTTTGCAGTAGTTGTCGCAGTAGCGGTCCTCTTTGGAATCCGCGAAATCGTAAGGGCATTTTCGGCCCGAGAGATTTATATTTCATCGGCTTCATTGGTGACTGGTTCACTTGGCTTGGCATATGCAACATGGAATGGTGGTGTTGCGGGATTAGCTATAGCAACCGCCATCGCTATTCCTTTGCTGCTCATTCAATTACTAACCAAGGGTCCTGAGGGCTTTGTGCAGAGCGCTACTGCAACGACTTTTTCACTTTTATATTTGCCATTTCTTGCGGGCTTCTTAATTTTGCTGGCTAGACCAAGCAATGGCCTTGCCCGTGTGATGACCTTTGTAGTTCTTGTCGGTTGTAATGACACATTTGGATACATCGTTGGTGTTTTATTTGGTAAACATCCAATGGTGCCAAACATCAGTCCTAAGAAAAGCTGGGAAGGATTAACTGGCTCACTTATATTTACAATTACTGGTGGTTCGTTAGCATTTAATTACATTTTGAAGATGCACTGGTGGATTGGTGCAATTGTTGCGCTCATGATTGTTTTTACGGCAACATGTGGTGACTTAATTGAAAGCGCAATGAAGCGAGACCTACAGTTAAAAGATATGGGATCGCTTCTACCGGGCCATGGTGGAATCCTTGATCGACTTGATTCTGTTTTAATTTCAGCCCCGGCTTTATGGTTAGCACTAGAGCTTGTGAAACGCTGGTCATGAGTAAAACTGAAATCAATTTGGTTTTTGACGAGCCAACCCAGCGCAAAAAAGCGCCTAAGCACCTAGCGGATTATTCTCCACAGGAACGCCGCGACTTAGCGGTTTCTCTTGGTCTGCCTGCTTTTCGTGCCAACCAAATTGCGACTCACTACTTCACACATTTATCTAATGATCCAGAAACCTGGACAGATATTCCGGCTGACTTGCGGGCTTCGCTTGCGCAACAATTCACGCCAAAACTTATTGAGCTCGTACGTTCTGTTGAATGTGATGGCGGAATGACGCGTAAAGATTTATGGAAATTACATGATGGCGTCTTAGTTGAGTCGGTTTTGATGCGCTACACCGATCGAGTAACTGTATGTATCTCTTCACAAGCTGGATGCGGCATGAACTGTCCTTTTTGTGCAACCGGTCAGGCTGGTTTAACGAGAAATTTAAGTGCAGGCGAAATCACCGAACAGATTGTTGCCGCAGCGCGTGCATGTGCAAATGGCGAATTACCGGGGGGAGAAGCCCGACTTTCTAATATTGTTTTTATGGGCATGGGTGAGCCGCTTGCAAATTACAACGCAGTAATACGAACTTTGCGGAATATTACTGATCCAAACCCGGATGGTCTCGGAATCAGTGCACGTTCAGTAACCGTTTCAACAGTCGGACTAGTAAATGGAATTGAAAAACTTACCGAAGAGGGATTATCTGTAACTTTGGCCGTCTCTTTGCACACACCCGATGATGAACTACGTGATTCATTAGTACCAATTAACTCACGGTGGAAAATTAAAGAGGTATTGGCCGCCGCCGATGCTTACGAAAAGAAAACAGGTCGTAGATATTCAATCGAGTACGCACTCATTCGAGACATAAACGATCAATCATGGCGCTCCGATTTATTAGGTAGATTGCTCAAGAATCGAAACGCCCATGTCAATTTAATTCCACTCAATCCAACGCCAGGTTCTAAATGGACGGCTTCACGCCGCGAAGATGAAGCTGAATTTGTTCGCATCCTTGAAAGTTATGGGGTCCCTGTCACGGTTCGAGATACTCGAGGCCGTGAAATAGATGGCGCATGTGGCCAGTTGGCCGCGGCTGAAAAAAACCAAAGCCCTACTAGTTAGCAAGGTTTGGAATTGGTAGGCTCAATTCCATGGAAAAGTTAACTAACTTCATCAATGGCAAGGCCGTAGACAGTACGTCCGGCGAAACTTCACAACTCATCAATCCAGCAACGGGAACTGCTTATGCGGTTGCCCCAAAATCAAATGCAGCAGATGTTGATAGCGCATTTAAAGCTGCCAGTGATGCATTTCCTGGCTGGCGCGATTCAACTCCATCGCAACGTCAGCGCGCATTACTAAAGATTGCAGATGCAATAGAGGCGCGTGCAGATGAGATCATTAATATTGAAAGTACAAACACAGGTAAACCAATCTCTTTAACAACTTCTGAAGAAGTTCCACCGATGATCGATCAGATTCGTTTTTTTGCAGGTGCTGCAAGAAATTTAGAGGGCAAATCAGCTGGTGAATATATGCCAGGAATGACTTCAATGATTCGCCGCGAACCTGTTGGAGTTATCGGTCAAGTGACCCCTTGGAACTATCCAATGATGATGGCAGTTTGGAAATGGGCACCTGCAATTGCAGCAGGAAACACGGTGGTGTTAAAACCAAGTGATACAACTCCTGCATCAACAGTGTGGATGGCTTCTGTGATGTCCGAGTTTCTTCCGAATGGTGTTTTCAATGTTGTGTGTGGAGAGCGCGAAACCGGACGCATGGTTGTAGAACATAAGCGCCCAGATATGGTTTCGATTACCGGTTCAGTTGGTGCAGGAATTCAAGTGGCCCAATCTGCAGCAACTCAACTTAAGCGCGTTCACCTTGAACTTGGTGGAAAAGCACCTGTCGTAGTTTTTGCTGATGCAGATTTACCTGCAGCAGCTGAAGCAATAGCAATTGCGGGCTATTTCAATGCGGGCCAAGATTGCACGGCAGCGACTCGTGTAATTGTTGAAGCAAGTGTTTACAAAGAGTTCGTTGCGCTATTGACGGAGCAAGCAAAGGGCATTGCAATTGGGGCTCCGTCAGAAGATGTATTCCTGGGGCCAGTTAATAATGCCAACCAGTTGGCCAGGGTCAGCGCTTTCTTCGACCGCCTTCCAGATCATGCAACAGTCACAACCGGTGGCAAAGCTTTAGATAGACCGGGCTACTTCTTCCCTGCAACCGTTGTTTCAGATTTGAAGCAGGACGATGAGATGATTCAAAGTGAGATTTTTGGACCGGTAATTACCGTTCAACCATTTAATGACGAGGCAGATGCCATCACCAAGGCCAATGGCGTTGATTATGGCCTGGCTTCAAGCGTCTGGACTAAGGACCACGGCCGAGCCATGCGGATGGCAAAGGCTTTTGACTTTGGATGCGTCTGGATAAATACGCACATCCCAATTGTCGCCGAAATGCCACACGGAGGCTTCAAGCGCTCGGGATATGGCAAGGATCTTTCTGCATATGGATTTGAAGATTACACACGAATCAAGCACGTCATGACCAACCTTGGGGCGTAGTATTTCGCCCCATAGGAACCTTCACAATTAAGGAGTTCACCCCAATGGCAACAGAGCGTTCACTCTCACCGGAAGCCCGATCAATTTTAGGAACACAGGTTTCACGTCGCGCAGTTCTAGCTGGCGCAGGTGGTTTAGGTGCGGCAGGTTTACTTGCAGCATGTGGTGGCGGAGGATCTTCTGCCGGCGGTGATGCAAATGCTGTTCGCTGGGGCAACTGGCCTTTGTATTTAGATTTTGATGAAGCGACAAAGACATATCCAACACTTGAAAAGTTTTCTGAACAAACCGGAATTGATGCTAAGTACTTTGAAGATTACAACGACAACGATGAGTTCTTTGGAAAGGTTCAGGCACAACTTAAACTTGGCGAAGATATTGGGTATGACGTTGTAACGCCAACAGACTGGATGGCAGCACGTTGGATTCGACTTGGATATGCACAAAAATTCGACGCAGCAAATATTCCTAACAAAGTAAATATTTTGGATTCTCTTGCTTCACCTTCGTATGATCCAAACCGTGAATCAACACTAACGTGGCAGGGAATTATGGGCGGTTTTGGTTGGAACGTTGAAAAAAATCCAAAGGGGATTCGCACACTCGATGATTTATTCGCTCCCCAGAACAAGGGAAAGATCGTTGTTCTCACTGAAATGCGCGACACAATAGGCGTAATTTTATTGGGCCAAGGCGTAGATATTACAAAGGTCACTGAAGATCAATTCATGAACGCCGTGGATTTCATGGCTAAGAAGATTTCAGATGGTTGGATTCGTGGCGTTAAGGGCAATGAATACGCCGAAGATCTGACATCTGGAGATGCAACTGCCGTTATCGGTTGGTCAGGTGACATGTTTATTCTTTCAAGTGAAAATGAAGGAAAATTTGATTTTGCAATTCCTGAATCAGGCGGAACTATTTCTGGCGACAATTTGATGATTCCATCAACGGCATCTGCTGAAGGTAAATTAAATGGCGAAAAGATGATTAATTACTACTTTGAACCAGCGGTTGCAGCTGAAGTTGCGGCCTACGTTAACTATGTGTGTCCGGTTAAAGGTGCACAAGCTGAGATGGAAAAGATTGCCCCAGAACTTGCAACGAGTGAGTACATCTTCCCAACTGAGAAGACTGCATCTCGTTTAAATGTATTCCGTTCACTTACTCCGACCGAGGAAACTAAGTGGTCAGAAGCGTTCCAGCAGGCACAAGGCAACTAGTGTCAAAAGATTCAATTTCAGCAAGAGGCGATCTCAAACTCACTCGTATCACCAAGTCGTACGGTGACTTCACTGCAGTTGATGATCTGACTTTAACAATTCCAAAGGGATCCTTTTTTGCTCTCCTTGGCCCATCAGGTTGTGGCAAAACCACAACACTTCGAATGGTTGCTGGACTTGAAGAACCAACAGTTGGAAGTATTCATTTAGGCGATACTGACATTACAACTACACGCCCTTATCAGCGCCCCATTAATACTGTCTTTCAAAACTATGCGCTATTCCCACATTTAACTATCTTTGAAAATATCGCTTTTGGTTTACGCCGGCGCGGAATCAAAGATGTTAAAGAGCAGGTGGATAAAGTTCTAAACCTTGTCGAACTTCCACATTTAGCAGAACGCAAGCCAACACAACTTTCTGGTGGTCAACAACAGCGCATTGCACTCGCACGCGCAATTGTTAATCGCCCTGCGTTATTGCTACTTGATGAACCTCTCGGCGCCCTTGACCTTAAACTTCGTCGCCAGATGCAGATTGAACTCAAGTGGATCCAGCGCGAAGTTGGTTTAACTTTCGTCCACGTAACACATGATCAAGAAGAAGCAATGACGATGGCTGACACGATCGCAGTTATGAATGAAGGCAAAATCGAGCAGATGGGAACACCTGCTGATTTGTATGACAACCCCAAGACGGCCTTTGTTGCCAACTTCCTAGGGCAGTCCAATTTAATTAAAGGAAAAATTGAGGGCTCTGATGGCGACAATCTTGTGGTCGATTTGTTCGGTCAGAAAATTTCTATGCCAAAGAGTCGAAGCCATGCAGTTGATAATTCAATGTATGCCGGTATACGCCCGGAAAAATTTCGAATTTCATTAGTTGGTACACCAGTTCGAGGTAACTCATTAACTGGAGGCAGAATTGAAGATGTTTCCTATATTGGCGTGAGTACACAATATGTTGTAGCTATGCCTTGGGGACAAGAGGTCATGGTCTTTGAGCAAAATGATGACGGAGTTCCTCCATTTGATAAAGGCGATGAAGTAAATATCTCTTGGGAACCAAACTTTACTTTTGGTTTACGTGGGGATGAAGATATCGAAGCTGGCACAGAAGTAAATCCTGAGGAATTAGAGGAGGAATAGCGTGTCCTTGCCAAAGGTACGTGTTCCTTACCTACTCCTTTTCCCAGGTTTTGCATTTCTTTTTACTTTTTTTATCCTGCCAATTATTAATCTGGCGCAGACTTCAACACAGACTCCAATTGCTGGGGGAGACACCGGGCAGTACGAACAAACTCTGGCCTTTAGCAATTATGTCCAAGCTTTTCTAGATAACAAAGAACAATTTGGTCGGTCATTTCTCTATGCAACTCTTGCAACATTATTTGCTTTGGCAATTGCTTACCCCTTGGCTTATGCAATCGCATTCAAATCAGGAAAATTCAAGAATATTCTTCTAGTCCTTGTTGTCGCCCCCTTTTTTACGTCATTCTTGCTTCGCACAATCGCTTGGAAGCAGATTCTCGGTGAAGAAGGATTTGTTGTGCCGGGCTTACGTTCACTTCACATTATTGGTCAACAAACAACCTTAACTTCAACTTCCTTTGCCGTTGTTGCAGGTATGACTTATAACTTTTTACCATTTATGACTTTGCCACTTTACGCATCCCTTGAGCGCATTGACCCACGAACAATTGAAGCTGCTGGTGATCTTTATGCAAATGGAATCACCGCTTTTCGCCGAGTAACTGTCCCACTTTCTTTGCCTGGCGTTGTTGCTGGAACTTTGTTGACCTTTATTCCAGCTGCTGGTGATTATGTAAATGCCGCAATTCTTGGAAGCCCAAATACCAAGATGATCGGAAATGTCATCGAATCAAGATATTTCAAAATAGTGGACTATCCAACTGCGGCTGCGCTTTCATTCACTTTAATGGCTGCGATCTTAATATTAGTAACTCTCTATATTAGAAAAGCAGGAACGGAGGAGTTGGTATGACACAAAAGATTAAGGATGCATCAATCCCAACAATCCCATTTAAAGCTCGCTTTTCCCGTTGGTTCGGACGCAACCTACTTCGTATTTACATGATTTTCGGTTTTACGTATCTCTTTATTCCAGTGGCTTACACATTTGCATTTTCCTTTAATGATTCAGGAAAAAGCAATTTGATTTGGAAAGGCTTTACATTAGGTAATTGGCAGAACCCTTGCGGTGCGCCTGAAGTCTGTAACGCTTTAGGCAACTCAATTAAAATTGGTCTTTTGGCTACTACTTTCTCAACAATTCTTGGAACTATGATCGCTTTTGCTATTGGCCGATACCATTTTAAGGGCCGTGCTAGTTCAAACCTATTAATCTTCCTACCTATGGCAACTCCAGAAATTGTCCTTGGAGCTTCCCTGCTCTCGCTATTTCTTGTATTTAAAATTAATCCAGGGTTTTGGCCAACTGTTATCGCACACGTGATGTTTTGTATCTCATTCGTAGTTGTAACAGTTAAAGCTCGAATTGCATCACTTGATCCCAGACTAGAACAAGCGGCGATGGATCTCTATGCAAACGAACTCGAAACTTTCAAACGAGTCACTCTGCCTCTAGTTGCGCCAGGAATTGCAGGCGCAGCACTTTTGGCGTTTAGCCTTTCTTTCGATGATTTCATTATTACTAATTTCAATTCAGGAACTTTGATTACTTTCCCTAAATTTGTCTATGTTGCCGCCGCACGAGGAATCCCTGCACAGGCAAATGTCATTGGTTCTGCCATGTTTTTCTTAGCTTTAGCAATTGTTATTGCGGGGCAACTCGTCAATCGAAAGAAAACACGGTAATATTCAGCTAGTCCATAACGAACCACAGGTTGTTTAAGAGAATCTGCGTTATGGGGTTAGGTTCCGGAGGACCCGGGCCAACTCTGAGTAGTGATTGAAGGGGTGATTCCGGTCAAGGCCGGATAGCACGATGGCAACCATCGACCCTTACGTTCTCAAACATTTATCTCATATGCAGCCAGCATTATATTGGCTCGATGAAGATCCACTTGAGCCTCAAGCAAATCCAACTTTAATTGGTGATGTCACAACAGATTTATGCATTGTTGGCGCTGGGTATACCGGGCTATGGAGCGCATTATTGGCCAAGGAACAAAACCCAGAACGTGAAGTGATAATTGTCGAGCAACGTGAAACAGGTGCAGGTGCATCAGGTCGCAACGGCGGATTCTGCAGTTACTCGCTCACACATGGATTTATGAATGGTTACAGCCGATTTAAAGATGAAATGGCTGTGATTGAAAGATTAGGGCGTGAAAACCTTGATGCGATTGAAGAGACTATTAAACGTTACGGAATTGATTGCCAGTTTGAATGGACGGGCGAACTCCGTATTGCAAATGAAGAGTGGCAAATCGAAGGTTTAGTTGAAGAAGCAAATCTGCGTAATTCAATGGGAGATAACGTAGAAGTTCTCAACCAAGATGAAATTCAAGGCAGAGTCAATTCACCATTATCTAAAGCTGCTTTGTGGGATCCAGATGGCACTGCACTTGTAGATCCTGCGCGTTTAGTGTGGGGCTTAGAGCGGGCTTGCCTCAAGCTTGGTGTAAAGATTTATGAAAATACACATGTGGAATGGTTGGAAAAAACTAGCACTGCAATGATTGTGCACACTCCTTACGGTTCGGTTTATGCGCAAAAAGTTGCTTTGGCAACCAATGTATTTAAGTCACTAGTAAAACGGGCGCATAAATACGTAGTTCCTGTTTATGACTTCCAACTTGTTACGGAGCCTTTAAGTAAAGAACAAATGCAATCAATTGGTTGGGATGGCCGTGAAGGTTTATCAGAAGCCGGAAATCAATTTCACTATTACCGCCTTACAAAAGACAATGAAATATTGTGGGGTGGTTACGATGCTATATATAACTTCCGCGGAAAAGTTCGCCAAGAATATGAATCTGATGCACAAACATATGCACATTTGGCCGAGGCATTTCTAGAAACTTTCCCACAGTTAAAGGGAATTAAATTCACACATGGATGGGGAGGCGCAATTGATACCTGTTCACGCTTCTCGCCATTCTGGGGTAAAGCTTTTGGCGGCCGAGTTGCCTATGTAATGGGTTACACCGGACTAGGTGTTGGCTCTACTCGATTTGGTGCACAGGTAATGCTTGATTTATTGGACGGCATTGATAATGAAAGAACTCGGTTGAAGATGGTGCAAAAGAAACCGCTACCGTTTCCACCCGAACCGTTGAAATTTATCTTTATTCGCTTAACTCAGTGGTCGATAAACAGGGCTGATCAAAATCAGGGTAAGCGTAATTTATGGCTGAGATTCCTTGACGTACTCGGCTTAGGCTTTGATTCTTAAGCTTTGCCTCTATTCTTAAGCCATGACTAATCACGGCAATATGTATGGCCCCGACTTCACATTTCTTGGGATCGAACGCTGTGATTTGGATATTGCATCATCATATTCAGATGCCGATGTAGTAATTGTTGGTGCTCCAATTGATAGCGGGACGTCGCATCGATCAGGCGCAAAATTTGGTCCACAAGCAATTCGTGGTGGTGACTATTTGCCACATGATGCCGAGCGTCCACATTTAGCCCTTCGCATTGATGCATTGAAAGAAATGAAAGTTGTTGATGCCGGAGATTTACTAATGCCTGGCGGAGATCTTGTCGCATCTCTAGAAGTATTGGCGCAAGCAACAGAGAAAATTTCACGTGCTGGTGCAATTCCGGTAATTCTTGGGGGAGACCACTCCATTGCATCTGCCGATGTTGCAGGAATTGCACGACACAGAGGGCTTGGCAAAATTTCGATGATTCATTTTGATGCACATGCAGATACTGGTGAAGATCAGTGGGGTGCGCTTATTGGACACGGAACTCCCATGCGCCGCTTGATTGATACAGGAACTGTCCGTGGGGATCGCTTCTTGCAGTTGGGGCTGCGTGGCTATTGGCCAGATGCAAAAACATTAGATTGGATGCGCGATCAAGGAATGCGCTCTTATGAAATGACTGAAATTCATCACCGCGGACTCAACGCAGTTCTTGATGAATCTTTCGCCATTCTTACTAACGAATGTGACGGTGTATTTCTCTCGGTTGACATCGATGTTGTTGATCCAGGAATGGCACCTGGCACCGGAACCCCTGAACCCGGAGGAATGACCAGCCGGGAGTTGTTGGAATCGGTTCGAAGAATTTGCTTAGAACTACCCGTTGTCGGAATTGATGTAGTTGAGGTGGCACCAGCTTTTGATAGCGCGGATATAACCGCCATCTTGGCAAACCGAGTGGTTCTTGAAGCCCTCAGCGCAATTGCAAAACGCCGATCAGGAACCAAGTATTCTCCAACACAAAATCTTTTGGATAGATAAATGCGCGATGTAGTTGTACTGGGTTCTACAGGTTCGATAGGCGTTCAAACCTTAGAAATCATTGCCGATAACCCTGAGTTATTTAATGTGATTGCAATTTCTAGCGCCGGAAGTAATCCTGATTTAGTCATTGCCCAAGCCAAGAGATTTTCTGTCAAATATGTTGGTGTGATAAAAAACGCTGAAACTATTCGCCAAGCATTACCTGGCGTAAAGGTTATTGATGGCGCTTTAGCTTCAACAGAAATCGCAGAGATAAAGTGCGATGTAGTAATCAATGGAATCACGGGCTCCATTGGTCTTGGGCCAACGTTAGCAGCCTTGCAATCAGGCAATGTTTTAGCTTTGGCAAATAAAGAATCCTTGGTTGCCGGTGGAGATTTAGTGATGCATCGAGCAAAGCCTGGGCAGATTATCCCTGTCGATTCCGAGCACAGTGCAATATTTCAGAGTTCATTGGCCGGTAAGAAAAACGAAATAAAGAAATTGATTGTGACTGCAAGTGGTGGCCCATTTAAAGATCGCCAAAATCTTGATGGAATTTCCGTTAGCGATGCGCTGAAACATCCAACGTGGAGCATGGGCGCGGTCGTGACGATCAACTCTGCGACATTGATCAATAAAGGATTAGAAATCATTGAGGCGCATCATCTCTTTCAAATGCCATATTCACAGATTGAGGCAGTGATTCATCCGCAATCGGTTGTGCATTCTTTAGTTGAATTTCATGATGGATCAACTATTGCCCAGGCAAGTCCACCAAATATGAAAGGGGCAATCGCATATGCAATGAACTGGCCGGCTCGATTGCCGAATTCAACAAGCCCCATCGATTGGTCGGTTCCACACAACTGGAGTTTTGAACCAGTGGACTCTAGGAAATTCCCGGCTATTGATTTAGCCCGCCACTGTGGAGAGATTGGCGGCGCCCTGCCGGCGATTTTTAACGCAGCAAATGAAGTTGCAGTCGAAGCTTTCATTGGTGGCAAACTTTCATTCAAAGCCATTGTGGAAGTTGTTGCCGCAGTTGTTGCCGAATTGGAAAAGGATTCACCAAAAACCCTGCGTGATTTGGACGATGTCAGTGCAATTGAAGATGATGCTCGCTCACGTGCTTCGGCACATCTAATACGATTGGCCCCATAATGCAGATACTTGGAATTCTCGCTTTTGTAGTTGCCTTACTTCTCTCTGTAATGATTCACGAATTTGGCCATTTCATCATGGCAAAACGATTTGGGATGAAAGTGAGTGAATTCTTCTTAGGTTTTGGAACCAAACTTTGGTCAACCAAATGCGGAGAAACCGAATTCGGCATTAAGGCAATCCCTGCAGGTGGTTATTGCAAAATTGAGGGAATGACTCCCGGTGATGTTATGCCCGAAGGCGAAGAAGCCCGTGCTTTTTATACCGCTAAATCTTCTCGTAAGTTAGTTGTTCTTGGAGCAGGATCATTCTTGCATTTTGTTCTTGGTTACCTTCTACTCTTTGTTTTGTTTGCCTGTGTTGGAACAAATCAAGTACTTCCTACTATTCAAGAAGTAGTTAAGGGTTCTGCCGCTCAAGCTGCTGGATTTCTGCCCAATGATGAAGTAATTGCAATTAATGGGAAAAAGGTTACAAACTGGTACGACGATGTACAAGTAATCCGTGATTCACATGGAAAAGAATTAACTATTACAGTCAAACGTGAATCAACCACTGTTGTCATTAAAGCTTCAGCAAAGATTCAAAATGTAGATGGCGAAAAGCGCTACATACTTGGCATTGTTAATAAAATTGGTTTGAAGCGCTCAGGAATTTTGACCTCAATTAAAAACTCTGGAACGGTAACGTGGGGCTTCTTAACTGAAAGCGTAAAGTCACTCAAGAGTCTGCCATCTAAAATTCCAGCTCTTTGGGGTCAAACTGTGGGTGGAGAAAAACGTGACCCAAATGGTTTAGTCGGAGTAGTGGGAGTTGCAAGAGTCTCAGGACAAGCTATAGGCAGTGATTCGCTTTCTATTGTCGAACGGCTCTCTACTTTTATTTTAATTATCGCGAGTTTAAATATATTCGTCGGTCTTTTTAATTTGTTGCCGGTATTGCCACTTGATGGTGGGCATATGGCCGTTGCGATCGCGGATGAGATTCGTGCATTTTTCGCACGATTGCGCGGCCGTCCACGACCGGCCGCGATTGATGTGACTTTACTGACCCCCATCACGATGGTGGTCTTTGTGATTCTTGCTGCGCTTACTGTTCTACTTCTTGTCGCAGACATCGTAAATCCAGTAGTTCTCAATCTTTAGCGCTAAGCCCATTCTTACGGCACAATAGCGCCATGGTTGATCTGGGAATTCCAAGCGCGCCTCCTCCAACACTTCACCCTCGCCGTAAAACGCGACAAATGATGGTGGGCAATGTAGGGGTAGGCAGTGATCACCCCGTCAGCGTGCAATCTATGTGCACCACTCTTACCGCCGATGTGAATGCTACTTTGCAACAAATCGCAGAGTTAACTGCCTCCGGTTGCCAAATAGTTCGCGTTGCTGTTCCAAGTCAGGACGATGCCGACGCGCTTGCACAGATTGCAAAGAAATCTCAAATTCCCGTCATTGCTGACATTCACTTTCAACCAAAATATATTTTTGCCGCAATTGATGCAGGGTGTGCCGCCGTTCGAGTTAATCCTGGAAATATTAAACAGTTTGATGACAAAGTTAAGGAAGTTGCCAAAGCTGCTGGGGATGCCGGAATTCCAATCCGTATTGGCGTAAATGCTGGTTCATTAGATCCGCGCCTTTTAGCTAAATATGGCAAAGCAACACCGGAAGCGTTGGCTGAATCAGCGCTTTGGGAGGCATCACTTTTTGAAGAGCATGGGTTTTCAAATATTAAGATTTCGGTAAAGCATCATGATCCAGTAACCATGGTAAATGCCTATCGAATTTTGGCAGCCAAGTGTGACTACCCGTTGCATTTAGGAGTCACTGAAGCTGGTCCTATTTTTCAAGGAACGATTAAGTCGGCTACTGCATTTGGAATTTTATTAGCCGAAGGCATTGGAGACACTATTCGTGTTTCTTTATCTGCACCGCCAGTAGAAGAAGTAAAAGTTGGAATTTCAATTCTTGAATCTTTAAATTTGCGCCAACGAAAACTTGAAATTGTCTCTTGCCCTTCATGCGGTCGCGCACAAGTGGATGTTTATACATTGGCAGAAAAAGTGCAGGCCGGTTTACAGGGAATGACAGTTCCATTGCGAGTTGCAGTTATGGGTTGCGTTGTAAATGGCCCAGGTGAAGCCCGCGAAGCTGATTTAGGCGTTGCTTCTGGAAATGGTAAAGGCCAGATTTTCGTTAAAGGCGAAGTAATTAAGACTGTACCTGAAGCACAGATTGTTGAAACTCTTATCGAAGAAGCAATGCGTTTAGCCGAAGAAATGGAAGCGGCAGGCGTTGCTTCTGGGCAACCAATCGTCGATATTCGATAGGCTCGCGCCATGTTAAAAATGTCTACGCTTTTTTTGCGTACCCTGCGTGATGATCCTGCAGATGCAGAAGTTACTAGTCACCGTTTATTGGTACGTGCGGGATATATTCGTCGCATTGCAGCTGGAATTTACTCTTGGCTACCACTGGGAGTCATAACTCTGCGCAACGTAGAAAACGTTATTCGCCAGGAGATGGATCAAGCCGGTTTTCAAGAGGTTCACTTTCCTGCACTTTTACCGCGTGAAGCATATGAGGCAACTAATCGTTGGGAAGAATACGGGCCATCGTTATTTCGCCTTCAAGATCGAAAAGGTGGCGACTACTTATTAGGACCTACTCACGAGGAAATGTTCACGTTGATGGTCAAGGGGGAGTATTCCTCGTATAAAGATTTGCCACTATCTATCTATCAAATACAGACAAAATATCGTGATGAAGCCAGACCACGAAGTGGAATTATTCGTGGTCGCGAATTCGTTATGAAGGATTCATACTCCTTTGATATCGATGATGCAGGTTTGGAAGCCTCCTATCAAAAACACCGCGATGCTTACATTAGTTGTTTTAACCGTTTAGGAATGAACTACAACATCGTTAAGGCAGTTTCTGGTGCCATGGGCGGATCAAAATCTGAAGAGTTTCTCGCACCATGTTCAACAGGTGAAGACACATACGTGCTGTGTCCCAACTGTGGATTTGCTGCAAACGTAGAGGCGATGGTGACAAAAATGCCTGCCGCAGATTCAACGTCAGTACCGGCTCTAGAAGAGATGGATACGCCAAATACTCCAACGATAGATTCACTAGTTGAACTTATGAATCAGAAATTTGGCGGGGGATATACCGCTGCAGATACTTTGAAAAACATTATGTTGGTTGCAGATGGAACTCCACTTGCAGTATTAGTTCCAGGTGATCGCGAAGTCGATCTCAAGAGATTACAAGAAAACCTTGGTGGCATACATGAGTTGCGCGTGTTCGAGGAAGCCGACTTTGCAAAACATCCAACTTTGGTTAAGGGATACATTGGACCGCAAGATGCTGTTAAATCTGGAATTAAAGTTCTAGCTGATCCACGTGTTGCTCCGGGAACATCCTGGATTAGTGGTGCAAATAAGAAAGATCGCCATGCACGATACGTAGTAAATGGAAGAGATTTCACTCCTGATGCATATGTTGAAGCGGCCGAAGTTCGCGCTGGAGATGCATGCCCAGAGTGCAATACTGAAATCGTTATTGACCGTGCAATCGAAATCGGACATATTTTTCAACTCGGGCGCAAATATGCAGAAGCGCTAAGCCTTACTGTTCTCGACCAGAACGGAAAGTCTCAAGTTGTCACAATGGGCTCTTATGGAATTGGAGTTTCTCGCGCCGTTGCCGCAATCGCTGAGCAAACAAGTGATGAAATCGGCTTGAACTGGCCAGTTGAAATCGCACCAGCAAAAGTACATATCGTGGCAACTGGAAAAGAAGATCTTCCATTTGATACCGCACTAGATATTGCAACAAAACTCGAGGCCTGTGGAATCACCGTAATGCTCGATGATCGCCGCGATGCAAGTGCGGGGGTCAAATTTAAAGATGCAGAACTTATTGGAAACCCAATCATCGTTGTAGTGGGCAAAGCTCTCACTGAAGGAAAAGTTGAACTCCGGGTCCGTAAGAGCGGAGAGAAGAGTGAAGTTGCACTTGCAGATGCAATCTCTTCTATTACGAAGTTATTAGCTTAGAAAAGTGTTTGCTGATTTAACTCTGCTGACATGTATCTTTTTAATTTCCGCATCCTTTTTTGCTGGCTTTGTTGACTCCATAGCTGGTGGCGGTGGATTAATTCAATTGCCTGCGCTACTGATTGGTTTACCTAAAACGGAGACTGTGACCGTTCTTGGTACAAATAAATTGGCCTCAGTTTTTGGTACTACAACGGCTGCGGCGCTGTATCGTCGTCAAATAAAGCCTGATCGCAAGGTATTACTTGCGATGTCTATCCCAGCATTTCTCGGTTCGGCATTTGGCGCATCGTTAGCGTCCAACATTCCAACGAAAAGTATGCGACCAATTGTCTTGGTGCTTCTTTTAATCGTTGCCATTTATACCTGGTTGAAGCCTGACCTTGGAAAAATCGAGTTACTGCGACATCCTGCAAAGCGCCGGATTCAAATCTCACTTCTTGCTGGACTCGTCATCGGTTTCTATGACGGAATTTTTGGACCCGGTACAGGTTCATTCCTAATGTTGATTTTAGTTGCATCCCTTGGTTATGCATTTATTACCGCATCTGCGATTGCAAAAGTTGTAAATGTTTCGACAAATTTTGGAGCGATTCTTATTTTTGGTATTCATAGTGAAGTTCTTTGGAAGTTGGGATTATTGCTGGGGGCGGCAAATATTAGTGGGGCGATTATTGGTTCGCGTCTTGCCATACGCGGCGGATCCACCTTGGTTCGCAAAGTTTTTCTTATCGTCACGGTGGCACTAATTATTAAAGTCGGAATTGATACTTTCGCATCTTTCTAGTTACAATTGCCCCTACAACTTAATAAGAAAGTAGAAATACAACATGTCTCTTAAAGATTCACTTCAGGAACTTCTAGCCCCAGCTGTAGAAACCGCGGGTTTTTTCTTAGATGAAGTTCAAGTTACAACCCCTGGAAATCACCGAACTGTAGTCTGCGTTGTCGATGGCATAAAGCCACTTGATATGGATGAAGTCACAACCGTTTCACGGGTCATTTCCGAAATTTTGGATGAAGCGCCGCTCATGGGAGAACAGGCTTTCACTTTGGAAGTCACGTCTCCTGGCGTAGATCGCCCTCTTACACTGACTCGTCACTGGACGAAGAATTTAACTCGCCTAATCAAAATGACGCTCAATGATGGAACCGTTCTTACCGCTCGTTTACTGGAATTTAATGAAACGCATGCAAAGTTTGTTGAAAATATCAAAGGTCGAATGAAAGATCATGAAATTGCTTTCGCAGACATCAAGCGCGCGGTAGTAGAAATTGAATTCAACCGTAAGGAAGAAAAATAATGCATGTCGAAATGTCCGCGCTGGTTGCTCTCACAAATGAAAAGGGCATTCCGCTCGAGCAGTTAATCCAAGCTATTGAAGTAGGAGTATTAACTGCCTACAACCAAACCGATGAAGCTAAGCGATATGCGCATGCAGTTCTTAATCGCGAAACTGGTGAGATTCAAATCTTAATTCCGCAGTTCAACGAATTAGGTGAAAAAACCGGTGACGAATCCGATATGCCTGAAGGTTTTTCACGTGTTGCAACATCAACGGCGCGACAAGTAATTAAAATGAAAATGCGCGAAACCAACGATGCTTCAATCGTGGCTGAATTCACTGCAAATGTTGGGGATGTTATTTCTGGCGTAGTCCAACAAGGCCGTGATCCAAAAATGATTAATGTAAATCTTGGTCGTTTCGAAGGTCGAATTCCTCCGCAGGAGCAAGTTCCTGGTGAGGTATATACGCACGGTGATCGAATTAAATGTTTTGTTGTTGAAGTTAAGCAGGGATTAAAAGGACCTGAGATTATGCTGTCTCGTTCTCACCCCGCTCTGGTTAAACAGTTGTTTGCTCTTGAAGTCCCAGAGATTCAAGAAAGAATCGTCGAGATCATGGCCGTTGCACGCGAAGCTGGTCACAGAACAAAAATTGCCGTGCGAACTCATCGCGCTGGAGTAAGCCCAAAAGGCTCACTCATTGGCCCATTAGGTTCACGTGCTCGAGCAGTTATGGATGAACTTCATGGCGAGAAAATCGACATCGTTGATTGGTCTGAAGATCCAGCAACATTTGTGGCACATTCACTTGCCCCGGCAAAGGTCTCATCGGTTGAAGTCACTGATTTAGCCTCCCGCTCGGCCAAAGTCGTCGTTCCCGATTACCAGCTCTCTTTAGCTATTGGAAAAGATGGCCAAAATGCACGTCTAGCCGCACGCCTAACTGGCTGGAGAATCGACATTCATCCAGACAATCCAGTTATGTAATCAGGCTCAAGGTTGGGTACCATGGGGCATTGCACAATCGCCACTTTAATGGCGCTACTGAAATGGAAATGAAAGATATGAAACTCAAATGAGCTCGTTAGAACTATGAGGTCGTTCAACTAGGGCTTGCATGTAAAGTTTCATGCGGGCCAAGACAGGGGAAAAAGTGTCAAAGGTCCGCGTACACGAGTTAGCAAAGCAACTCGGTATGGAGAGCAAGGAAGTTCTTGCAAAGCTCCAAGAAATGGGCGAATTCGTCCGATCAGCTTCATCAACAGTAGAAGCACCTGTGGTGCGCAAACTTGTTGAAATGTATCCAGATGCAAAACCTGCAGAGGAAAAAAAGCCTGTTAAAAAGGCTGCAGCAAAGAAGGCCGCTGCAAAACCTGCCAGTGAAGTTAGCGCCGAACAAGCTGCTGAGTTAGCGGCAGAACTTGGTGTTGATATCAATGCACTCAAGGCACAACAAGAGCGAGTAGAAGCAGCAAAAGCAGAAGCTGCGCGAACTCATGCCGCCGAAGTAAGTTCAGAGGAAAAAGCCGAACTTCCAAAACCTGCACCACGTCCAGGTAATAATCCATTTTCAACTGGTGGCGCGCTTCCACGTCCACCACGTCCAGGTAATAATCCATTTTCAACTGGTGGCGCAGTTCCACGTCCACCACAACGTCCAGCCGGCGCTCCGCAACGTCCGGGAATGGCTGGCTCTCGTCCAGGATCTGTTCGTCCAGGTTTTGCTGCACGTCCAGCGGGATCACGACCACCCGCAGGTGCAGGTTTTCCTCCACGTGCTGGTGGATCATCAACTGGCGCACCAGGTTCACCATATAAATCAAATACTGCCGGTGGTGCAACTACTGGTGGTCCGCAACGTCCAGGCGGCGGTCGTCCGCCACAACGTGGTGGCGCAGGTGGAGCATTTGGAAAAAATGCAAGTAAAAAATCAGGGCGTAAAGCAAAATCTAGAAAAGCATTGCGCGATGAATTCGACAATATGCAGGCACCACAACTTGGTGGCGCAGTTGTTCCTCACGGCGATGGTAAAACTCCAATTCGCATGCGCCGCGGTGCATCGCTTGCAGATTTTGCCGACAAAATTGGTGCAGATCCAGCTGCATTAGTTGCAGCGCTTTTCCACTTAGGAGAAATGGTTACTGCAACTCAATCTGTTGATGCAGATACTTTTGAAATTCTTGGTGTTCAACTTGGCTATAACATTGAAATCGTTAGTCCCGAAGATGAAGATCGCGAACTGCTTCAGGGATTTGATATTGATTTAGCAGATGAACTCAACGACATCGATCCAGATACTTTAGTTGCCCGCCCACCAGTAGTAACGGTTATGGGTCACGTTGACCACGGTAAGACTTCCCTTTTGGATGCAATCCGAAAGAGCGAAGTTATGAAATCTGAAGCGGGTGGAATTACTCAGCACATTGGTGCTTACCAAATTCACCACGACCACGATGGCGTTAACCGTGCAATAACATTTATTGATACACCGGGTCACGAAGCATTTACTGCAATGCGTGCACGTGGTGCAAAGGTGACCGACATTGCAGTTCTAGTTGTTGCTGCAGATGATGGAATCATGCCTCAGACAATTGAAGCGCTTAATCACGCTCAAGCTGCCGATGTTCCAATCGTTGTAGCGGTTAACAAGATGGATAAAGAGGGTGCGAACCCAGACAAGGTCCGTCAACAGTTGACCGAATACAACTTAATCGCAGAAGAGTACGGCGGAGAAACAATTTTCGTAAATGTTTCTGCGAAATCAGGTCAAGGTGTTCAAGATTTAATTGACTCAATTCTTCTCACCGCAGATGCCGCAATTGATTTGC
The DNA here is from genome assembly GCA_903874255.1 of uncultured Actinomycetes bacterium. Taxonomy (GTDB): domain Bacteria; phylum Actinomycetota; class Actinomycetes; order Nanopelagicales; family Nanopelagicaceae; genus Planktophila. The sequence continues at coordinate 9,158 of CAIQRN010000063.1, read as the reverse complement.
GTGCAGTTGCCGATGATTCAGCACGCGGTGTTGCAATCGAAGCCCACCTCGACCGTGGACGTGGACCAGTTACAACTGTTCTAGTTCAACGCGGAACACTCAAAATTGGTGACCCAATTGTTGCCGGTGGCGCATTTGGTCGCGTGCGTGCGATGCTCGATGAAAATGGAGATTCTGTTGATACAGCGGGCCCATCTCGTCCAGTCCAGGTTCTTGGTTTCACATCAGTCCCAAGTGCTGGTGACACATTCTTAGTAGCCGATGAAGATCGCACTGCGCGTCAGATTGCTGAAAAGCGTCAGGCCGCCGAGCGAAATGCTCAACTTGCTAAGGCTCGCAAGAAGGTTTCACTTGAAGACTTCATGGAACAATCAAAGATATCTACTCTTAATTTGATTCTTAAGGGTGACGTGAGTGGTTCGGTTGAAGCTCTAGAAGAAGCATTGATGCAACTAGATGTTGGCGCTGAAGTAGATCTTCGCGTTATTCACCGAGGTGTAGGTGCAATTACAAAGAGTGACATCACGTTGGCATCTGCATCCACTGCAGTTGTCATCGGCTTTAATGTTAAGCCAGAGCCACAGACTGCAATCTTTGCTGATCAAGAAGGCGTTGAAGTTCGCTTCTACTCCGTTATTTATCAGGCCATCGATGAGATTGAACTTTCGCTCAAGGGTCTTCTCAAGCCAATCTTTGAAGAAGCAATTCTTGGTAACGCAGAAGTTCGCGAAATCTTTAAATCTTCAAAGGCTGGAAATATCGCTGGTTCAATCGTTAAAGATGGTGTTATTCGACGTAACGCTAAGGCAAGAATTTTGCGTGGTGAAGAAGTCATCCTTGATAACCTCACCATCGACTCTCTCAAGCGATTTAAAGATGATGCAACTGAAGTCAAAGAGGGCTTCGAGTGCGGTATTGGTCTTGGCAACATGAAGGATCTTCAAATTGGCGACACCATTCAGGTATTTGAGATGCGCGAGAAAAAGCGGGTATAAGAATGGCTCAATCACATCGCAGCCAAAAGGTTGCAGATCGCATCAAAGTAGTAGTGGCACAGCTGCTTGAGACAAAGATTAAAGATCCGCGTCTTGGTTTTGTCACTGTTACTGATGCGCGCGTTACTGGTGATTTACAGCAAGCCTCGGTTTTTTATACCGTGCTTGGCGATATTGATCAGCGCTCATCTACGGCCGCCGCCCTTGAGAGCGCTAAAGGTGCAATTCGTTCGGCTCTAGGTCGCGAACTTGGACTTCGAATTACTCCTAGCATCGAATTCTTTGAAGATGGTTTGCCCGAGAGTGCAAAAGCTTTGGATTCTTTGTTAGCAAAAGTTCATGAGCAAGATGCAGAAGTTGCAGCTTTGCGTGCTCACGCAACTTATGCTGGGGGAGAAGATCCTTATAAAGCACCTCGAGTAATCGAAGAGGATTAATCATCGAGCACGGCTTTCTGGTTGTAGATAAAGAACCAGGCATGACGAGTCACGATGTTGTGGCGATTGCAAGACGCGCACTCGGAACTCGCAAAGTCGGACATGCCGGCACCTTAGATCCAATGGCAACTGGAGTTTTAGTTTTAGGTTTTAATAACGGAACTCGACTGCTGCAGTACATAACCGATGGTGATAAAAACTATGTCGCAACTGTTGTTCTAGGTGCAGCAACTGTTACCGATGACGTAGAAGGTGAAGTAATTTTCACTGGAGATATATCCCAAGTAAGTGATGCAGACATTGAGCGAGAGTTAGCGAAAATGCGCGGCACAATATTGCAACGACCAAGTTCGGTGTCTGCGGTAAAAGTTGATGGTGAGCGAGCTTATGATCGAGTTCGAGCTGGCGAAAAAGTTGAATTAGCAAAACGCGAGGTCACAATTTCAGCCTTAGAAATCAAAGCGATTCGCCGAGTTGATGGTGCAATTGAGATCGATATTGAAGTGACATGTTCGGCGGGTACTTTCATCCGAGCCATTGCCCGAGATTGCGGTGATGCATTGGGCGTAGGTGGACATTTGAACGCTTTGCGCCGCACTCGAGTCGCCGGTTTTGGGTTAGATAAATCAATCTCACTTGCCGCGCTGAAGGCGGGCGAATTAACAACATTGCCATTAGTTGAGATCGCTTCGGCCACTTTCAAAGTTCGTGAACTTGCATTGGATGAAGTAAATGAGCTTTCCTTTGGTCGCCCACTATCTGCAAATCCAGATGATGAAATCTATGCAGCTATCTCAGGTCAGCAACTTATTGCTTTGCTTACCAATAAAGATGGTCTGGCTAAGCCGAGCGCTGTATTCGCGGCGGCGAATTAGTTCTGAGATAATAGTTATATGAGCGTCGTCGTTATTGGTGTTTTTGATGGAGTGCATAAAGGCCATCAAGAGGTTCTTAACCGCGCCAAAGCGCTAGCTGGGGATGAAAAAATCATCGCCCTAACTTTTGATCCGCATCCGACAACTGTCTTTGCACCTGATCGAGCTCCAACTTTATTGACAATTTTGACTGACCGTATTGAGCTTCTTAAAATTCATAATGCAGACCAAGTTGCGGTTATGAAGTTCACCCCAGAGTTTGCAGCAATGCCGCCCGAGGATTTCGTCAATCGTGTATTGGTTGAACAGTTGGGGGCTACAAAAGTTGTAGTGGGTAAGAACTTCACATATGGATTTAAAGCTGCAGGAACCGTTGACACTCTCAAAGCGCACTCAGAATTTGAAACAATTGTCTTGGAACTGGAACCAGCAGAAGGCGATGTTATTTCTTCCACTCGAATCAGAAAGTTAATTGCTGAAGGAGATGTTGAACAAGCTCGCGTGCTATTAACTCGCCCACATCGTCTAGATGGAATCGTTGTTCATGGCGAAAAACGCGGTCGCGAAATTGGATACCCAACGGCCAACTTAGGCGATCTAGAACACCAAACAATTCCTGCCGATGGCGTTTATGCCGGTTGGTTAACAGTTGGCATTAATCGTTGGGCCGCCGCAATTTCAATTGGAACGAATCCAACTTTTGATGGAGTGCGTGGTCGCCAAGTTGAGGCCTATGCATTGGATCAAGTTGGTCTTGATCTGTATACCCAAAGCGCCACAATTGAATTTGGTTGGCGATTGCGCGATACATTGAAATTTGATGGTCTTGAACCATTGCTTGTGCAAATGGCCAAGGATTGCGCTAGAGCCCGCGAGCTAACTGAGCTCTGAGCCTAGGATTTCGCCTAAATCACGCTCGCTGGTAGCCTTGCCCAGTCCAACGAGAAAGCGAGCTTTCGTGAGGCAAACCGAAAGCCCTCGTGATCAGATAACTAAAAGGAGCACTACAGAATGGCACTAACACCAGAAGTTACAAAGCAAATTGTTGCAGAGTTCGGTTCTACTCCTACTGACACGGGAAGTCCTGAAGCTCAGGTCGCTTTGCTATCTAAGCGCATTGAAGAAATCACATTACATTTAAAGTCCAACCCACATGATCACCACAACCGTCGTGGTCTTTTGCTACTTGTTGGTCGTCGTCGTCGAATTCTTCAGTATCTTGCAAAGACAGATATCAATCGTTACCGCGTGATTATCGAGAAGCTCGGTATTCGCCGCTAATTTAGAAGTTCGTACACCACTTCAAGGCAATTCTTCCTTGTGAGTGAGTCGTGTCCATAGAAACAAAGGAGGACCCATGGAGGGTCAAGAGGTTCAGTCAGCCGTTGCAGTTATTGATAACGGAAAATTCGGAAAACGAGAAATTCGTTTTGAAACAGGTCGCCTAGCGCGCCAAGCAGCAGGAGCAGCAGCAGTTTACTTAGATGATCAAACAATGATCTTCTCAGCAACAACTGCATCAAAGACTCCTAAAGATCAATTTGATTTCTTTCCTTTAACAGTTGATGTTGAAGAAAAGATGTATGCAGTTGGTCGTATCCCAGGATCATTCTTTCGTCGTGAAGGTCGTCCATCAGAAGATGCAATTCTCACCTGTCGTTTAATCGACCGCCCATTGCGTCCATCATTTGTTAAGGGACTTCGTAATGAAGTTCAAATCGTTGTAACTGTTATGGCGCTAGATCCAGACCACATGTATGACGTGATTGCGATCAATGCAGCCTCAATGTCAACACAACTTGCTGGTCTGCCATTCTCTGGTCCAATCGGCGGCGTTCGCGTTGCTTTGATTGAAGGACAATGGATTGCATTCCCAAATCATTCACAGGTTGCAAATGCAGTCTTTGACATGGTTGTTGCTGGTCGCATCAGTGATGATGGCGATGTTGCAATCATGATGGTTGAAGCAGAAGCAACAGAGCGCACAATCGAACTCATCAAGGGTGGCGCACCAACTCCTACTGAAGAAGTTGTTGCACAAGGTCTCGATGCTTCAAAGCCATTTATTAAGATTCTCTGCGATGCGCAGTCAAAACTTGCAAAAGTTGCAGCTAAGCCAACCGCAGATTTCCCAGTCTTTCTTGATTACCAAGATGATGTTTTTGCAGCCGTTGAAAAGGCCGGAAAAGATGATCTTGCTAAGGCGCTAACAATTGCTGGAAAGCAAGAGCGCGAAACAAAGATTGATGAAATTAGCGCATCTGTTAAGGAATCCGTTTCAGCCAACTTTGAAGGCCGTGAAAAGGAAGTTCCTGCAGCATTTCGCTCACTAACTAAAAAACTTGTTCGTCAGCGTGTACTTCGTGACAAGATTCGTATCGATGGACGTGGATTGCGCGATATCCGTGCACTTTCAGCAGAGGTTGAAGTTATTCCTCGCGTTCATGGTTCAGCAATCTTCGAACGTGGAGAGACACAGATTCTTGGAATCACAACCCTTAACATGCTTAAGATGGAACAACAGTTAGATACGTTGAATCCTGAAAATCACAAGCGTTATATGCACAACTACAACTTCCCGCCATATTCAACTGGTGAAACAGGTCGTGTTGGAACTCCTAAGCGCCGCGAAATCGGTCACGGAGCATTAGCAGAGCGTGCATTGATTCCAGTTCTACCAAGTCGCGAAGAGTTCCCTTACGCAATCCGTCAGGTATCAGAAGCTCTTGGCTCAAATGGTTCAACGTCAATGGGATCTGTTTGTGCATCAACACTTGCTCTCTATAACGCAGGTGTTCCACTTCGTGCACCAGTTGCAGGAATTGCAATGGGTCTTATTTCAGACACTGTCGATGGCAAGGTCGAGTACGTAGCTCTTACCGACATTCTTGGTGCAGAAGATGCATTTGGCGATATGGACTTTAAAGTCGCTGGAACAAAGGATTTCGTTACTGCTTTGCAGCTTGATACAAAGTTAGATGGAATTCCAGCTTCAGTTCTTGCTGGTGCATTGCACCAAGCAAAGGAAGCACGTTTAGCAATTCTTGATGTGATGAATGAAGCAATTGATGGCCCAGATGAAATGAGCCCATTTGCTCCACGCATTATCTCTGTCAAGATTCCTGTTGATCAGATCGGTGCAGTAATTGGGCCTAAGGGCAAGATTATTAACCAGATCCAAGATGAAACTGGCGCAGAGATTTCAATTGAAGATGATGGCACGATTTATATCGGTGCAACTGATGGTCCATCAGCTGAAGCTGCTCGTGCGCAAATCAATGCAATTGCTAACCCACAAATGCCAGAAGTTGGAGAGCGCTACCTCGGTACCGTTGTAAAGCTGGCGGCCTTCGGTGCATTCATTTCATTGATGCCAGGAAAAGATGGCTTGCTCCATGTGTCTCAGATTCGCAAGATGCATGGCGGAAAGCGAATTGAAAACTTGGAAGAAGTCATGAAGGTTGGCGACAAGATTCAAGTTGAAATCGGTGAAATTGATCCAAAGGGTAAGTTGTCTTTGGTTCCAGTTCTCGAAGAAGGCGCTGCAGATTCTGCAGAATAAATGAGCGTTCGTCGTTCAGTTTTACCTAGCGGTCTGCGTATCGTTACTGAAGAAGTACCTTCGGTACGCAGCGCCGCAATTGGTATTTGGGTAAATGTTGGTTCACGTGATGAAACCCCGGCAACTGCCGGGGCTTCTCATTTTCTAGAACATTTACTTTTCAAAGGCACTAAGAAGCGCACAGCCCTGGAAATCTCTTCCTCCATCGAATCTGTTGGTGGAGAAATGAATGCCTTCACATCCAAGGAGTACACCTGCTTTTATGCACGCGTTATCGATACAGATTTACCTATGGCAATCGATGTCATTTCTGACTTGATAACCTCTTCGATAGTTTCAGCTCTTGATGTGGATGCAGAACGAAAAGTTGTTCTAGAAGAAATCGCTATGCGCGATGATGATCCCAGCGATTTAGTGCATGATTTATATGCCGAAACCTATTATGGCGATACACCACTAGGACGCCCGATTCTTGGGACCATTGCCTCGATTAAAGGTATGCCACGTACGACGGTTAATAATTATTATAAGAAGCGTTATTTACCGCAGGATTTAGTTGTTGCAGTTGCCGGTAATATTAAACACAAGAAAGTTGTAGCGATGGTTGAAGCTGCACTTTCAATTGATGGTTTCCTGGATGTCATGGGTGCGCCAGTTTTGCGACCTAACACTCAAGATAAAAAAGTTAAACAACAGAGCGTTGGTTTAATTTCACGTCCAACTGAGCAAGCCCATATGTTTTATGGCATGGAGGGTGTAGCCCGCCATGATGATCGCCGCTTTGCAATGGGAGTTTTGGCATCTGCACTAGGTGGCGGCATGTCTTCGCGCTTGTTCCAAGAGATTCGCGAAAAGCGCGGCCTTGCATATTCGGTCTATGCCTATGCCCAGCAATTTGCGGGAAGTGGGCAGATTGGTTTCTATGCGGGTTGTAATCCAACAAAAGCCGTTGAAGTAATTGAGATTATCCGTGAAGTTCTGGCCGATGTTGCTGAAAATGGAATGAACCATGAAGAAATCGAGCGGGCTAAAGGTGCAGTTCGCGGTTCACTTGTTTTGAGCCAAGAAGATTCAGGCTCACGCATGTTTAGGATTGGCAAGAATGAGATTGTTTATGGGCAGGTAATGGGATTTGACGATATTTTGAAATCTATTTCGGCAGTAAATGAGCAGGACATTCGGGAAATTGCTCGCACCTTTTTAACGAAAACGCCTACGCTTGCACTAGTAGGTCCGTATAAAAATACGGCGAAATTTGAGAAGGTATTGAAATGATCAATGTTGCAGTACTTGGCGCTAAGGGGCGAATGGGATCGGAAGTAGTCAAAGCCGTAGAGGCCTCAGAAGGTTTAGCCCTAGTAGCTGCTTTAGATTTCGGTGATTCGCTGGAACAACTAAAAGATAGCGGCGCCAAAGTAGTAGTCGATTTCACGACTCCGGACAGCGTAATGACTAATTTAGATTTTCTTATTAATAATGGAATTAACGTTGTTGTTGGAACAACTGGCTTTGATGAGAAGAAACTATCTACTGTAAAAAATTTGTTAGCTGCAAACCCTGGGGTTGGCGTTTTAATCGCACCAAACTTTGCAATCGGCGCGGTATTGATGATGGAGTTTGCGGAAAAAGCTGCTCGATATTTTGAATCTGCTGAAATTATTGAACTACACCACCCACTTAAAGTTGATGCACCAAGTGGAACCGCTTCTCGCACCGCTGAATTAATGAGCAAGGCTCGAAAAGAGGCAGGACTTGGTGCGCAGCCAGATGCAACCACAACTTCACTTGATGGAGCACGTGGATCTTTAGTCGGCGATATTCCAGTTCACTCAGTTCGTGCACGCGGACTAGTAGCCCATCAAGAAGTTATCCTTGGGGGATTGGGCGAAACACTCACCATTCGCCATGATTCAATTGATCGCGCAGGTTTTATGCCAGGAGTAATTCTGGGTATTAGAAATATTATTTCCCATCCAGGCCTGACTCATGGCCTTGATAAATTCATGTAAAAGGAGAGCGACATGTCTAAAGATCAAATAACTATGTACGGTGCCGATTGGTGTGGAGATTGCCGTCGGTCAAAGCGCTTGTTAGAAGAACTCAATGTTGAGTACACGCACATCGATGTAGATGCCGATCTCTCAGCTGCAGATAAAGTTAAAGAGATTAATGGCGGAGCTCAATCAATTCCTGTCATTGTATTTTCAGACGGAACACATTTAACCGAACCATCCGATAATGATTTGAAAGCCAAGCTCGAAGCGCTCAAAATCATTTAAATAGAAGGGCTACACAATGACCGAAGCCGCCCACCCACTGCGCTGGAAGGCGATGCCCTTTATCGCACTTGCGGTTTCGTTAATCATTATGGATGCGACTGTTGTAAACGTTGCACTACCCGTCATTGTTCGAGATCTCTCTCTTTCAGCATCGGATGCCGAATGGATTAACTCAATCTATTCATTGGTTTTTGCCGCATTGCTAATCACGGTAGGCCGAATTGGTGATTTACATGGACGCAAGAAATTACTTATGGTGGGAATTACTGTTTTTGGTTTAGCAAGTGTGCTTGCAAGTTTTTCTGGATCCGGAAGTTCGCTAATTTTCGCTCGCTTTTTACAGGGCGTAGGTGGAGCAATGGTCTTACCGGCAACTTTATCTACGGTTAATGCGCTCTTTAAGGGTAAAGAACGTGGCATCGCTTTTGCGATTTGGGGTTCAACCATTGGAGGAATGGCCGCGGTGGGCCCAGTTGTTGGTGGTTGGCTAACAACGGTTTCGTCATGGCACTGGGCATTTCTTATCAATATTCCAATAGTTGTGATTGTTCTACTCGGTGCACTCTTGTTTATTCCTGAGACCAAAGATCCGCATGTTCAAAAAGGTGCCGATCTTGCTGGAGTTTCTCTCTCGATTATTGGTTTAGCGTTAATTGTCTTCGGCCTCATTGAGGGAATTCGCTTTGGTTGGTGGAAAACGCAAGAAGAGTTTTCAGTTGGTTCACTTACCTGGAGTTGGTCAATTTCACCAGTCGTTATTGCTTTTGTAATTGGTATTGCAACCATGGCGATTTTTGTCCGGATTGAAAATTCACGTGCACTGGCTGCAAAACCAATTCTTCTTGATTTGAATTTACTGAAAATTAAATCATTTCGGTATGGAAGCATTGCAGCTTTAGTTGTAGCACTGGGTGAATTTGGAATGCTTTTCTCACTTCCGCTCTTCTTGCAAGGCGGACTTGGTTACACAGCACTTCACACGGGAGTATTAATCTTGGCATTGGCAATGG
>CAIQRN010000062.1 GCA_903874255.1 uncultured Actinomycetes bacterium | reverse complement strand
TTTTATCTGGCGTACAGACAAACAAACTAACGTTTATTTTGTCTTATTACCAAAGGAAATCAACGGGTATAACTTTTAACGGTCATACCTCATTGAAGTATTTATTTTGCCGTGGGTATCTATCAAAACCAGTGTAAAACACTGCTTTTCGCTATCTAAAGCATGACAAATAGAGCCACATATTGGCATTGACTTATTAGCACGCTGTTGAGTTCTCAAGGTACGGATGCGCACTGCTTCACAGAATTTCTCCTGTTTTTCAGGGCAGACCGCCAAACCTAGTGCATACATGCGGGCACGGTCAAACCGGGCCTTTTGAAGCTCTAGATCTGGAAATCAATGCTGTTCGGCCTCAATCGTCCGTTTCACAGCAAGAGCGAAACTATAGCCCGCTGTTCCATGAGGGTCAAATCGGGATAGATGATAAGGGTGTGAGATGTGACAAACGGCAAAAATGTGGAAAAAACGCTAGCGGGCTAGCGTTTTACCGTAACAGACTCACCATTAAACAAGCTCTACGGCCGCTAAATCCCGCTTACCTTTTCGCAGAACTGCGTATTTGCCGCATAAAAAGTCTGATTTTTGAGGAGCAAAATCTTCACCAGAAATCTTTTGATTGTTGAGATATGCGCCACCTTCTTTAACAATGCGACGCGCAGCTGATTTGGAATCAACGACACCAGTTGCTGCTAAGAGATCTACCCACGTTGGTATCTCATCATTTTTAGAAACAATTGTGCGCGGAAGTTCTGCAAGTGCGCCAGCGAGTGTTGCTTCATCGAGTTCGGTTAGATCACCTTGGCCAAAAAGTGCCCGCGCTGCCGCTTCAACGCGAGTTGTAACTTCTTCAGTGTGTACAAGTGAAGTTAATTCACGGGCTAATGCACGATGCGCTTCGCGCAATCCTGGATTGGCCAGATGTGCGTTTTCGAGTTCTGTTATTTCTTCATGCGACTTAAAGGAAAATACTTTTAGAAAATTAATTACATCTTTGTCATCAGTATTCAACCAGTATTGAAAAAAAGCGTACGGCGATGTCATTTCGGGATCCAACCAAACTGAACCACTTGCGGTTTTACCAAACTTAGTTCCATCAGATTTGGTTAGCAGTGGAACTGTGAGCGCATGGCCACTTCCCGATTCAACACGACGGATGAGATCTAAGCCGGCAACAATATTTCCCCATTGATCTGATCCACCGAGTTGTAATGTGCAGTCGTGTCTGCGAAATAGTTCAAGGAAATCGTAGGATTGCAGAACTTGATAAGAGAATTCTGTATAGGAAATTCCACCAGCTTCCAAACGTGAAGATACGGAATCTTTTGAAAGCATCTGGTTGACAGAAAAATGCTTACCTATGTCTCTTAGAAATTCGATTGCACTTAGCGGTGAGGTCCAGTCAAGGTTATTAACTACGATTGCTTTGTTGGCTGCATCTTCAAAATTTAGGAAAGCTGAAACTTGTTTTCGTATACGAGCAACCCATTCTTCGACAATTTCTGAGCTATTTAAAGTTCGCTCGTCATTTCGTCCGGAAGGGTCCCCGACTAATCCAGTCGCTCCGCCAACAAGTGCAATCGGAGTGTGCCCTGCCAATTGAAAACGACGCAGTACAAGTAGCACAACCAAATTTCCAACATGCAGTGATGCAGCAGTTGGATCAAAACCTACATAGAGAGTGATTGGTTTTTTTAATGAATCTAAGAGTGCTGCTTCATCAGTGGATTGGGCAACAAGGCCCCGCCATCGTAAGTCTTCAAAGAGGTTCATGCGCTCATCATCTCTGAAAAAGCCTGTGCTCTGTCGGCTATTTTCTTTGCGTATTGGCCGTTGAGCACCAATGTATCTGCGATCTGCTTGGCTACTAATACAGGCGCGGTTCCACCACTAGTTGTTCGCGACGTAAGTGCGCCGGACACAGTTAATACCTCACGTACTCCCCCATCAAGTGATGCGTGAACATTTGCTAATTCTTGGTCGGTGAGTTGATGAAGTTGACGACCACTTGCTTCGCACAGGGCTACACATTTTCCAGCGCTTTCGTGCGCCGATGCGAATGGAACATTTTTACGCACCAAATAATCTGCAATTTCTGTGGCTAGTGAAAAGCCGGTTGGCGCAGCTAACGCCATTTTTTCGCGATCAAATTCAGTCGTCGCAATCATGCCGGTGACGGCTGGAAGAACTAATAACAACGTATCAATGCTGTCAAAGAGTGGCTCTTTATCCTCTTGTAAGTCACGGTTGTAGGCGAAAGGCAAAGCTTTCAGCATTGTGAGGACAGAAACTAAATTGCCTACAAGGCGACCTGATTTTCCACGAGCGAGTTCGGCCATGTCAGGATTTTTCTTTTGAGGCATAATGGAAGAACCAGTTGAGTATTCATCAGCAACCTTGGCCCATGCAAATTCAGTTGATGCCCACAAGGTCCACTCTTCGCCAATGCGTGAGAGATGAATTCCGATGAGTGACAAAATAAATAGAGCTTCGGCAACGTAATCCCTATCGCTCACTGCATCGATGCTGTTAGCGAATACCGAATCAAAACCTAAATCATTCGCAGTCAATTCTGGAGATAAGGGCAAAGACGAACCAGCAAGTGCGCCAGCGCCAAGTGAACTCACTGATGCACGCTTAAACCAATCATTGATGCGATTCAGATCGCGAGAAAATGCTTGGGCATGTTTTGCAATTTCATGGCCAAAAGAGACAGGTTGCGCATGTTGGATATGCGTAAAACCTGGTGCACTGTCATTGACATAATCTTTCGCTTTCTTCAAAATTGCATCGTTAAGTTCGCACACTAAAGTTGCGATTTCATTCATGTGATCCATAGAAAAGAGCCGTAAGTCTGTGGTGACTTGGTCGTTACGAGAGCGGCCAGCTCGCAGTGAACCGCCAATCTCGCCGAGCTTAAGAGTCAGTCCTCGCTCGAGTGCACTGTGCACATCTTCGTCTTCAGGCAAAGCTGTAAATTCACCAGATAAAACTTCGGAGGCCAGTTCGTTTAGGGCCTTTCGAATCGCGGCCGCATCCTTTTGCGCAATCAGAGAACTAGATTGCAAAACCGCTAAATGAGCTAAAGAGGAACGAATATCATAAGGCGCTAAACGCCAGTCATAATGGACACTTCGTGACAGAGCGAAAACAGCATCTGCTGGTGCATTGGAAAAACGACCACCCCAGAGTGCCATCTACTTTCTCCCATTCTTAGAAGCTGCGTAAGTAAGTAATTCTTTCGCTAATTGCGCTCCCCCGGTGGCTTTCTTAGATACAAGGATAATCGTGTCGTCTCCAGCAATGGTGCCTATTACGCCTGTGAGATTTGCATGGTCTAGTGAACTTGCAACAAATTGCGCGGCTCCCGGTGGAGTATGAATAACCGCCAAATTCGCACTGTGATCTACAGAGAGAATCAACTTCGAAGGAACGGGGCTCATCCGAGAAAGCGCATCATCTGACGAATCACTTATTTTATATATTGATTCCCCATCTTTGCTACGAGCTCGAACTGCACCTATTTCCTCTAAATCCCGGCTAGCAGTTGCTTGCGTAACCCGATATCCATTCTTTTTAAGGGCAACAACTAAATCAGATTGTGAATGTATTGCTCCAGATTGAATGAGCGAAATTGCTTTGGCCCTTCTTGCTGAAACATTTGTCGCGTTAGTTGTCATGAGAGAGCACCTTTCTAAATATTGTTACAAATTTCTTTAACTGTGCAGGCGTAACGATCAGCGCGGGAGCGATACGAATAGTTGTTGGATTTGCTGCGTTCACCAATACCCCAGCTTCCAACATTTTTTGAGCAACTGCGTTGGCATTGTCGGAGTTGAGTTCGATACCAACAAGCAAGCCCGCTCCACGCACTTGTTTTACACTTGGAATTAATGAGAGTTCAGTTGAAAGAAAATCAAAGTGCTTCGCGGCCTTGTGCATCAAATTTTGTTTTTCGATTACTGCAATTGTGGCTAATCCTGCAGCAGTTGTAACAGGATTACCGCCAAAAGTTGAGCCGTGATCGCCAGCTTTGAATAACGAAGCAGCTTCGCCAATCGCGATCATTGCACCAAGTGGCAATCCGCCTCCCAAACCTTTTGCAAGAGTAATCACATCAGGCGTAATCCCTGAGTACTCATATCCAAACCAATCACCCGTGCGTCCCATTCCAGTTTGCACAGCATCAATTACCAAAAGTGCACCGCTGGCGTCACATAGTGTACGGACCTCTGCTAAGTAATCCGGTGCAGGGACAATTACTCCGGCTTCACCCATGATCGGCTCAAGAATTACCATCGCGGTTTTTTTGTTAATAGCTCTGCGCATTGCGGCAATATCTGAGAATGGGACATGTTTAATTCCCTTCAACAAAGGCAGGAATGGCTCTCGCTTAGAGGGTTGGCCAGTTAAAGAAAGCGCCCCCATCGTTCGACCATGAAAAGCTCCTTGCGCCGCAACAATATGCGTACGACCAGTGCGCCGTGAAAGTTTTAATGCAGCTTCATTAGCTTCAGCTCCTGACTGAGCGAAAAATACTCTCGCTGATTCTTCGCCAGTCATACTTATTAATTTCTCAGCTAACGCTAATGCATTTGGATGAGCATAGAAATTACTGACATGAGAAAGTTGAGTCACTTGCTTTGATACCGCTTTAACTATCGCAGGGTGGGCATGGCCCAAGATGTTCGTAGCAATACCGCCGAGAAAATCTAAATATGTTTTACCATCCGCATCAGTTACAACTAGGCCCTTGCCTTTTACTAAGGCTAAGGATGGAACCCCATAATTATTCTGCGTTGTGTTTTTCCATTTTTCAATTAAATCGAGATTTCTCATGCACTCACCAACGTTCCACCAATTCCTAGAAGCGCTTGCGCAAAGCTGTTGGGATCTGTTCCATCTATTATTCTGACCGCGTTAGCCCCAGCCGATACCGCATCGAGTGCGGCTTGAACCTTAGGTGCCATCCCTTGAGCAAATGTAGTTTTTATTGATTCAAGTTCGCCTTTACTGATCGAAGAAATCAGCGAAGATTTGTCGGGCCAGTTGCGATAGATGCCCGCAACATCGGTCATGATAATTAATGCACTGGCATCGAGAGCTCCAGCGATTGCGGCCGCAGCAAGGTCGGCATTGACATTGAGCCCTGCAACGCAGGCTCTATCAGCACTTAATGGAGAAATAACCGGAACGATTCCTGAAGCCAGAAGTTCACTAATTTGCGTAGCATCCACATGCACAACATCGCCCACTTGGCCTAAATCAGCGGCAGTGCCATCTACTAATCTCGATTTCTTCACTGCGATGAGAGTAGGTAAGTCTCGACCCGATATCGCTTTCGCCTTGATACCGCTATTACTCAAGCTTTGCGCAACTTGCGGTCCAACCTCATTTGCTAATACATGTTCGACGACATCATAAATTTGCGATGTGGTAATTCGAAATCCGCCAATAAATGAACTGGCGATACCTTTTTCCGTGAGTGCAGCATCTATTTGCGGTCCCCCACCATGAACAACTACAACAGACTCACCTGTCGCTTGGGCGGCTTGAATTGCCTTTGCGAAAGCACCATTCTCATCCTTCATTGCATGACCACCAAATTTCACAACGATCATGATGAATACGCAGAGTTCTCATGAACGTAGTCGTGGCTTAAATCATTTGTCATAACGGTGGCAGTTGAATTGCCAACTTTTAGATCAATTGTGATTTCCACCAACCGGTCTGTGAAAGATACTTTGCTCTTGTCGCCATCAGGTGCACTATTACTACAAACCTTTACGCCATTAAGTGTTACATCGATGGTTAACGCATCCATTTGTGCATCCGCCGTTCCAACAGCTGCAAGTACACGTCCCCAATTTGGGTCTCCTCCAAAAATCGCTGCTTTAAGCAGATTGTTTCGGGCACAAGCTCTTGCTACTTCTACCGCATCTTGCTCTGTATGAGCATTTACAACTTTAATTGCCACGGTCTTGGTTGAACCCTCTGCATCGGCAATAAGTTGCGCTGACAGAGAACCACATACCTGCATTAGTAAATCCTCTAAATCTGAATCACTTAATTCCACTCCCGAAGCCCCAGAAGACATGAATACGACGGTGTCATTTGTGGAAGTGCATCCATCAGAATCTATTCGGTTAAATGTGCGATCGGTTGCTGTTGCGAAAACTTTTGCAGCATTTTCACTAACTATTGCATCCGTCATAACAACAGAGAGCATTGTTGCTAGAGCTGGAGCAAGCATGCCCGCTCCTTTTGCAATACCCGCAATATGAACTTCACCAAGAGAGGCTTGCGATATTTTGGGAACAGAATCAGTTGTCATGATGGCGCGTGCACATTGCTCAAGATTCTGAATTGAAAGTTGCGTAGCGATGCTCTCTAAACCTGTGTGGATCTTTGCCATTGGAAGAAATTCACCAATTAATCCGGTTGAACAGACAACGACCTCCCCCGCTGATATTTCTAAGAGTTCGCCAACGATTTCAGCAGTTTTATGTGTATCGGCGAAACCCTGCGGGCCAGTGCATGCGTTAGCTCCACCTGAATTTAGGACGACAGCTCGAACAATTTCATCCTTGATTACCTGCTTACTCCAGATCACTGGAGCTGCAACGACCTTATTAGATGTAAACACCGCAGTTCCAAAAAAATTAGGTCCGCAGTTTTGTATGACAGTTAGATCCAATGCGCCAGTGCTTTTAAGGCCAGCCGCACATGCTCCACCAATAAAACCTTTAGGAAATTTCATACTCCCAAACCATCTGTTGAAAGGCCTGCACCTTCGTGAAAGCCACAGATTAAGTTGGCATTTTGGATCGCCTGACTTGCCGCTCCCTTGCCTAAGTTATCAATTGCCACACTTACAACTAAACGATTCGTGTGCTCATCGACGGCAACTTGTATCTGTACTTTATTGGAACCAGTCACCGATCCAGTCTTAGGCATCTGTCCGAGTGGCAAAACATCGACGAAATACTCATTGGAGTAAGTCTGGCAAAAAATCTCATGCACTTGTTCGGTGCTTAAACTCTTGGTCATTTTCGAAGTAATTGTTGCCAGTATCCCTCTAGGCATCGGAGCAAGAATTGGTGTGAAAGAAATCTTTGCAGGACTTTGTGCAACTGAAGATATTGCTTGTTCAATTTCCGGTGTGTGCTGGTGTGTTCCACCGAATTTATATGAGGTCAATGAACCCATAACTTCACTTGCAATCAAATTTATTTTGGCGCTTCGCCCGGCTCCAGTTGTTCCAGAAGCCGCAACAACCACAATATCGCTCACATCCAAGAAATCAACAGCTGGTGCAATGCCCAGAGATATTGCGGTCGCATAGCATCCAGGATTTGCTACTTTACTTTCTTTTGATATCGCCGCCCGTTGCGCTGGGCAAAGTTCGGGTAATCCATAAACCCAACTGCCAGAGTGATTACCACCATAATATTTCTGCCACTGGGCTGCATCTTCTAAACGAAAATCAGCACCCAGATCCACAATTTTTGTAGATGCTGGAATCTTTTTTATCACTGCTGCAGATTCGCCATGCGGTAGGGCGATAAAAACTAACTCAATGCCGGTAAAGTCGATTTCACTTATCGCTAAAAACTTATCACCGTTGTGAGTAGTCAGATGTGGGTGAATAGATGTCACAAGTTCGCCTGCATTGGAATGTGCACTGATCGCTACAACCTCAAAATGTGGATGTGTGGCCAGCAAGCGTAGGAGTTCTCCACCCGCATATCCGCTGGCGCCAATTACAGCTGTTTTCATAGCACTAGAATAAATCAGAATCTATATTTATGCAACTATGTGCATATTTATGCGGTACGGACTACCGCTGAGCACTTTGTCGCGGCTACGGATGTTGCATTTTCGCGCATAGCCGATACTTCCTCGCCAGTAAGGGTTCGGTCCGCGGCGCGAAATACCAAAGTAAAGGCGAGAGAGACTTTTCCATCACCAATTTTGTCATAGCGGTCAAAGAGGGTTATCGATTCGAGCAGATCCCCTGCTCCTTCGCGCAAGGCAGCTTCTACGGCGCAGGCGCTCATAGTTGAATCAACAATAAGTGCTACATCTTGAACTGCAGCAGGCATGGTTCCGACGGTCGAAGGCCGTACTAGTTCAGATTCTGGCAAAGCATTAAGTGCAACGGCAAAGGCAACCGATCTTTCTGGTAAACCATATGCGGCAACAATTCGAGGATGGAGTTCGCCAGCATGCGCCACTGCTTTGCCATTAACGATTAATTCAGCGCAACGGCCAGGGTGCCACGGAGCTAAATCTGAACGCGCAACTGTTGACTGTAGATTGCAAAGTGACAATATATCTTGGGCAAAGGCAATCGCATCCTG
>CAIQRN010000061.1 GCA_903874255.1 uncultured Actinomycetes bacterium | reverse complement strand
CTCTTTAAGCGCTTGCACGACTCTCGCAGCTTTAACGGCTCGATTCCCGGCCCATTTGAAGCGTGGTTGGCCCTTCGCGGTCTTCGCACTTTTCCATTGCGATTTAATAAAGCCCAAGAAAACGCCAAAGCTTTAGTTGTGCTTTTAGAGGGCCACCCAAAAATTACTCGGGTTCGCTACCCAGGTTTTGGAGCAATCATCTCCTTCGAAGTCGATGGGACGCCGGAGGAAACTCAACAAGTTTGCGATTCCTCGACCATGATTGCCCACGCAACAAGTTTGGGCGGAGTCGAATCGCTGTGGGAACGCCGCCGTCGTTGGCCAATTGAAAGTCCTTCTGTGCCCGAACAATTAATTCGACTTAGCGTTGGTTGTGAACATGTAGATGATATTTGGGACGACATCACAAAGGCATTGAGCGCAATCTAACGAGAAATTCTGGCAATAGAGAGTATTTTTATCTCATGGTAAAAGCTTTTCGTCGCTCCTTTGCTGCAGTCACATTTGCCGTTTTGGCATTTCGTGCAGTTGGTTCGTTTCTTTCATGGATTGAACATCAAGAAGATTCTGCAGCCGATACATGGATCGATGAAGATGAATTCGAAGATGCCTGATTCCACATACATTGCCGGAACATGCAACATTGGTGAGAAAGAAATTCGCCGTCGCACATTCGTAGCGATTATTGGTTTAATTTTCTCACTTATTTCACTTCTTACAATGATTAAAGTCGGTGCGCCACAGACTTCACGCTTTGGGATATTTATTCCACTCTTCATCACTGCAGTGGGCTATGTCCAGTCAAGAAGTAAATTTTGCTTAGCGTATGGTTTTGCAGGGACTTTCAATTTTGGAAAGCTTGGGGATTTATCTCGAGTAAGTGACCCAGCAAGTAAAGCAGCAGATCGATCCACGGCATTGCGCATTCTCACAAAATCTTTCATGCTTGCATCTATAGCGACAGCGGTGGTTGTGGTACTACCCTTATAGGTATGAAGATACAAATTCATACTCGCAATTCAGATTTAGCCGAAGACTTCAGAGAAATTGTTGAAGAAAAATTAAATAGCCTAGAAAGATTCAGCGTATTAATTGAGCGCATTGAAGTAGAAGTTTTACACGAGAATAATCCGCGACAAGGCAAGCAATCACACCGAGTAATAATTACTTCTCACGGTGCCGGTCCATTACTTCGGGCCGAGGCCGCAGAATTTAACGATGTGGCAGCTTTTGATGACGCAATTAAAACAATCGAGTTGCAGATTCGTAAAATTCACGAAAAGAGTAAAGAACACAATCGCGAAACCCTTAAGGATAAGAAGGTTATTTAAACTATCTCGCTTCCATCATTTCGAGTGGCGGTTAGACTAGCAACGGTTGTGACAATCA
Source organism: uncultured Actinomycetes bacterium (assembly GCA_903874255.1). Taxonomy (GTDB): domain Bacteria; phylum Actinomycetota; class Actinomycetes; order Nanopelagicales; family Nanopelagicaceae; genus Planktophila. Next base: position 8,092 of record CAIQRN010000061.1, on the reverse strand, counting down.
GTGTTGCAACAATTATTCCTAAACTGACTTCCAGGCTGACCTCAGGAATATGTACTCCAGCGATTTCATCAATACCAATGCCATGGAAGGCTTCCATGATCATCTTGACCCCAATGAAGCCCAAAATAAAAGATAATCCCTTGGAGAGAAAAACTAAACGGGCCAGTAAACCTTCGAGCAGAAAATAGAGTTGACGTAAACCCATAAGCGCAAAAACATTGGCAGTCGTGACAATGTAGGGATCTTTAGTCAAACCAAAAATAGCTGGAATCGAATCTAAAGAGAAGACTAAATTAGTTAGCCCCAGTGCGACTAGTGCAATCGCAAATGTGCTAAATCCACGCTTCTTAAGCAACGCAACAACTTTTCCTTCTTTCCATTCTTCATCTTCGTTCTCTTTGGCCAATTCCCACGCTGTATAGATAAGGAAAATTCCAAATAGAAAGAAGATGCTCGCGAAACGTGAAATTAACGCTGCACCTAAAGGAATCAAGAGGCCTCGAATCGCGATCGTTAACATAATGCCAAGGAGTAGAACTAATTGCTGCAACTCCTTCTGGACTTTTAGACTTGCCAAAATAATTATAAAAACAAAAATATTATCAACCGACAAGGCATATTCAGTTAACCAACCAGCAAAGAATTCTTTTTGCCCTTGCGTGCTAGCCCAGTGAGGAAGTAACAAGCCAAAAACAATTGCAGTTCCGATATAGAAAATAGTCCAGAAACCTGCCTCGAGCATTGAGGTTTCTTTTTTGCGGCGAATTACTGCTAGACCCAAATCGAAAAAGATTATTCCCGCAAGAACGGCAATTGTAATAACCCATGTGGCAGTTGATTCCATGGCGCTAGTGTGCCATCTAGGCAATAAACCAGGCGCAAGAACGTGCGGGAATCAGCTTTTTACCATTGTGAACATCAATCTCTCCGGTACTTACTACTAAGGGTTGTCCTTGAATCTGGCATTCATAGGCCACATCGGAGAGATTGAGGACGATAGTGATTGACCCACGACTGTAAGACAAAACCGCCTGCAGTTTTTCCCCACTGACCGGAGAGTTAATCCAAGTGATTTCACCGTTGGAAGTTAAATACCTTTTACGCAATTCCAACGCCGTTCGATACAAGTGCAGAGTACTTTTTGCATCGGCTTCTTGGTTTTCAACATTGAAAGCCTTCCAGGATTGCTCAATTGGCAACCACGGTTTTCCAGATGTGAATCCAAATGGAGAGTTGGATCCATTCCAAGGAAGAGGTACGCGTGCACCGTCACGGCCCTTGACTTCACCATTGGTTCTAAAGAATGACGGGTCTTGTCTATCTGAGTCTTTTAACTCGCCATCAGGAAGACCTAGTTCTTGCCCTGCAAAAATATACGTAGATCCCGGTAACCCGAAAACAAACAGGGCCAATGCACGAGATTCTTCCTCACCAATTCTGGATGCTACTCGCGGCGAGTCATGATTACTCAAAGCCCATGTTGGAAGGGCGCCGACTGTTGCATTCAATGAGATAGATCGCTCGATAACTTCATAGAGGACCTGGGCATTAAATTCTGCGGTCAGTAAGTCAAAATTAAATACTTGATGGAGCTCATCGGCTCGAACATAACGCGTTGCATTAACTGGCGGATGAACCCAAGCTTCGGCTACGGCCATGATGTCGCGATTGGAATATGAGTCAAAGATTTTGCGCCACTTACGATAAATCTCATGCACACCTTGGCGGTCAAAATACGGAACAGAGACAAGAAGTTCATTTCTCTTTTCAGTATCCATCGCTACATCAAGGCGCAATGCATTACTTAGCCCCTGTGGATCTGGGTGATTAGCCAAGACATTTTCTTTCACTAATCCATGCGCCACATCAATGCGGAAACCATCAACTCCCAAATCAATCCAGAAGCGCAGCGTTTTCTCAAAATCTTCATGCACTTCTGCGTTGTCCCAATTGAGATCAGGTTGTGACGAGTCAAATAGGTGCAAGTAATACTGGCCATCATCTACTTGCGTCCACGAAGGCCCACCGAATAGTGAAATCCAATTATTTGGTGGAGTTCCATCTGGACGAGCATCGTAGAAATGAAAACGCGATCTTTCTGGTGAACCCGGCGCTGATTTCAATGCTGCTTGAAACCACTCATGCTGATCAGAAAAATGATTGGGAACGATATCTGCGATTATCCGTAAGCCCAGTTCATGTGCTGAATTAATTAAAACCTTGGCATCATTTAGATTTCCAAAACGAGGATCAACATCTCGTGGGTTTGATACGTCGTATCCACCATCTTTATTAGGAGATGTATAAAAGGGGCTTAACCAAATCGCGTCAACGCCGAGCTTCTTTACGTACTCTAATTTTGATGTAATTCCAGCAAGGTCACCTTCGCCATCACCATTGCTATCGTAAAAAGATCGAGGATAAATCTGGTAGATAACGGCTTCTTTCCACCAGTGCGCTGAATTCATGGCGCAAATTTATGCCAGGATGTCGAGCTTGAGCAATGCAAGAACCCTGTAAGCATATTGCTAAGGTCTCACTTTGATAACAATCTAGTTATTTAATTTGGCTTCAACCTCTTTTATGAGTATGTGCATATTTTTTGAAAGTTCGTGCAACTGGGCGATCTCTGATTGTGCAAATCCCCGTGCCTCTTTTGCTAACTCAAATTCAGCTAATGATGCGGCATGGGTTTCATTAATTTTTTCTTCCACACTTGCCGACTGAACTTTTTGCCCGACCATAATGATTGACAGGAGAACTAATTGCAGAAAAGTTTGCGCAACCCAAGAAACGATAACAATCGAATCACCGGATTGAAGCGCCTTAGGTAAGGAAATAAGCGCGATGGCAGCAAAGATATAGGCGCACCACATCGTTGCAACACCGCTTGTGATTTTCTTAGCTATGAACAAATTAAATCTTTTCATAGGTTAACGATAGCCAAAATCTCGTGAGTTCTTAGAATTCCTTAACGCTTTTTATTTTTCATTTTACCCTTAGGCGACATTTCACCTTGTTGTATTGGTTTTGCAGGTGGCGTTGGGATGGCGCCGAGGGCGGTTAAAGCCAAATCGCGCGCATCGCTGGCAAGTGCAATCGCCGCTTTCTGCCGATTAATCACATCGCTTTTAGCTGAAGCACTTTTGGCAGATTTCATCGCGGATCGTGCATCCTTATTTGCCGCATCTACTGCTTTCATGAAAGTACGATTAATCTGCATTCGCATGTTATCTCGCGCTTTTTGCAAATCTTGAAACTGCTCCATCATCGCTCTATATCGCTCTTGCGCAGTTTGAGAATCAGTAGATGGTGTGAGTAAAAGTTGATATTGATCCATTCCCGCTTTATAACGCTTCATCATTGTTTGAAAATCTGGTGAAGGTGAAGGTGATGGTGTTGAATCGGCATAAGAGGATGTTGGGGCCAATAAAACAAGGAGGCAGCTCATTATTAGCAGTGCCAGCCCCTTGGTTTTCATGGTCAAATAATGCATCGCACGCTTGTGATTTCTCTGTGAAACACCGGTAGATGCGGCAAAAATTATTGGAAAATAGCCGTCGGCATGCAAGAGTGTGGCCATGAGCGAGTTAATCATGGTCGTAGATGACGAGCCCGGCGTTCGAGCCCTATTGAGCGACATGCTCCGAGTTGCCGGATTTGTAACGGTTGAGGCCACCGATGGAATGTCGGCTCTGACCTTGCTACGCACGAACAAGCCGGCATTGATGGTTATTGATATCAACATGCCGCTGATGGATGGGTTTGAACTTGTTGAGCGGTTGCGTAGCAATAATGATTTAACACCGGTCTTGATGTTAACTGCGCGTGAAGATAAAGCCGACATTGCACGAGGCCTAAAAATTGGTGCAGATGATTATGTCGTAAAGCCATTTGGCATGGAAGAACTTATCTTGCGAATAAAAGCAATCTTGCGCCGTTCTACTAAAAATACTGCTGTTTCCACGGTTCTTACTTGTGGTCCTATTTCTATTGATGATGAGCAACATTTAGTTACTTTTAATGGAGAAGAAGTAGATCTTTCGCCTACCGAATATCGATTACTTCAAATTCTGATTGAGAAAAAAGGAAGAGTACTGACAAAGACGCTTCTACTTGATGAAGTTTGGGGAATCACCTTTGAATCTGAGAGCACGGTAGTTGATACTTATATTTCTTATCTGCGAAAGAAGTTACACCGAGATGGTTTTGAGGGCATTAAGACTTTAAGAGGCGTCGGCTTTCAAATACAGGAGCCCAAGTAGTTAGAATGAAAAATCAAACTCGCCAACTCCTAGCGACGGCAGTTATCACATCGGTACTCTCCATATTTATTGGGGGATTTGCCGTTTGGGGTTCGTATCAAAGTGAAGTTTCTATTATCGATCGACAGTTGGACCAAGTCCAATCAGATGTTGCTGCCGATTTAGCGGATGCAGTGAGTATTGCACTGCTGAGCATCGAACAAAATAACTTTGACTTCACACTCGCCTTTATGACTCCAACAGGTGAGTTAACAATTTTGCGGGAAGCTTCGGGAACTGCGATTTCTGGAAGTGATTTAAGAATTAGACATATTCCGATACAAGAAGGCGACGAGTTAGTTCTTGCAAAATCACTTGCAGATATCAATAAATCACTCGATCGAAATCTTTGGCGTTTATTGATTTTCATAATCCTTGCAAATATTGCAGCATCTGGCGTCTCATCCTTCGTATCTAGATCTAGTTCCTTGGCACAAGAGCGGGCTCAACGCGCACGGATGCAGGAATTTCTGGGAGATGCTGCGCATGAACTGCGCACCCCAATGACCGTCGTGAAAGGTTACGCAGAACTGCTGCGAAACAAACAGTTAGACCCAGAGCGCGAAGGCGCCGCATTCGATCGGTTAAATAGCGAACTCAAGCGGATGGATTTATTAATTTCAGATTTATTGATGTTGGCCCAACTTGGCGAAGAAAGCCAGGGCGAATTAGAGGAAATAAATCTCTCTAATCTGCTTCTTGAAAATATTGAGGACTTCAGGATTATTTCTCCAACGCGTCCATTAACTTGCGATATTGATGGGGACATAAAACTCAATTGTGAGGCTAAATATATTGCCCGTTTTATTCAAAACGCTTTCAATAATATTCGTTTGCATACTCCGGAAGGAACTACGGTCTCTGTAACTTTGCGTGAAGGAAAAACAATTCTCTTATTGATTCAAGATAGTGGGCCAGGATTACCGGCAGATTCTTATGGCGAAAAAATCCGTGGACTAAAGCGTTTTGACCGATCTCGTTCTCGTGAAAGTGGCGGAACTGGACTCGGTTTAAGCATTATGAGTGCAGTAATTGAAAGGCACCACGGCACGTTGACCTTACGTCAGAGTGAATTGGGTGGCCTTGCAATTGAAGTTCACTTACCTCGCACCTAGACTTGCGCAAGTGCAGCGAGTATTTACAGTAGATGAGGCCTTACTAGAGGCAAGTGGCACCATTGTTGATGTTGCATCCCTTGTACGTGTTGTTCTATCGGGCCGACGACGCAATATGGTGACCGAACATGAGCGCATAGATATTCGCCCAGTTGAAATTAAGGGATCATTGGTTTTGCAAATAACACACAATGACGGCAAAGCCACGACAACCAAGAATATTGCGCCAGATAAAGCGCTAGTTCTAAATTTGATATCAAGCGGTTACGCAAATCTTCTAGTTGAAACTACTGAAGGTTCGATGTCTATCCGGATCACAAAAAGTAACGATGCTCAAATTCATTACGAGAAAAAGAAGTTAGAGCAAAACGTAAGCCACGATAAGAAGAAAGCCCGTCTCTTGGATCCTGCTGACCCATTTCTTATCGAAGTCGGTATTGCCGACCATAAGGGTCAGATTAAGCCATCTAAAAATGACAAGTACAAACAGGTAGAAGAGTTTTTACGGCTGCTTCTGCCTGCGCTAAATTCAGCAATAGATGCCGGTCAAATCAAACAACCTAGTGAAAGCCAGCCCTTATCAATAGTTGATTTAGGGTGCGGCCACGCATATTTAACTTTTGCGGCGCATCAATATTTACGAAGCATTGGCATGCAGGTCGTCGTAACTGGAATCGATGTGCGCACGCAATCGCGCGATAGAAATAATGCCATCGCCGAAAAACTAGGCATTTCAAAAACTATTAATTTTCGTGCCGAAGAAATCGCAGCGACAACTGCTACATCGGCCGACATTGCTATTGCACTTCATGCATGTGACACGGCGACCGATGATGCAATTGCTTGGGCAGTCAATGGCGGAGCGAAATTATTATTAATTGCACCTTGTTGTCACCACGATATTCAAAAACAAATGGATATCGCCCCCGAACCCTGGGGAGCGCTTACTAAATTTGGAGTTTTGAAAGAGCGGATGGGTGACATGTTGACAGATACATTGCGTGCACAAATTTTGCGAATTGTTGGTTACCGAGTTGAAGTAATCGAATTTGTTGGGGGAGAACACACGCCCCGAAATATAATGATCCGAGCAATTAAGACTGGGGCTAAAGCCGATCAGCTAGATATCGATAGATATCGCGCAATAACGGCGCAATGGGCCGTTACTCCGGCCCTAGAAAGCAAACTTTCAACGTTTACCATCGGTTAGACTTCACGCATGTCCAAAGTCTTAGCCTCGCTTCCTGTCGGCGAAAAAGTGGGAATCGCCTTTTCTGGTGGCCTCGATACTTCAGTTGCTGTGGCCTGGATGCGCGAAAAGGGTGCGATTCCCTGCACATATACGGCAGATCTTGGTCAGTACGACGAGCCAGATATCGACTCTGTTCCAGGGCGTGCCAAAGAATACGGCGCCGAAATTTCACGAATCGTCGATTGCAAAAGCGCACTCGTTGAAGAAGGCCTAGCTGCGATCGCTTGCGGTGCTTTCCATATTCGTTCCGGTGGAAAACAGTATTTCAATACAACTCCACTGGGTCGCGCAGTTACTGGAACAATGCTTGTGCGCGCAATGTATGCAGATTCGGTAAATATTTGGGGCGATGGTTCTACATACAAAGGCAACGATATTGAACGTTTTTATCGCTATGGACTTTTAGCTAATCCTAATTTGAGAATTTATAAGCCTTGGTTGGACGCAGATTTTGTAACCGAACTTGGCGGCCGTAAAGAAATGTCTGAATATTTAGTAGCGCACGGTTTGCCATATCGCGACAGCACTGAAAAGGCATATTCAACTGATGCCAATATTTTAGGTGCAACACATGAAGCAAAGTCTTTAGAAAATCTCGACACATCTGTTGAACTAGTTCAGCCGATTATGGGTGTTCGATTCTGGGATGAAAATGTAAAAATTGAAAGCGAAGATGTAAAAATTGCTTTCGTACAAGGTCGCCCTGTTTCAATCAACGGTAAATCTTTTAGCGACGTAGTCGAAATGATGAAGGAAGCAAATTCAATTGGTGGTCGCCATGGACTTGGAATGGCCGATCAAATTGAAAACCGAATTATCGAAGCTAAGAGTCGTGGAATTTATGAAGCACCAGGCATGGCGCTTTTATTTATCGCTTACGAGCGTTTAATCAGTGCTATTCATAATGAAGACACAATCGCTAACTACCATGCAGAAGGTCGTCGCTTGGGTCGTTTGCTCTATGAGGGCCGGTGGTTAGATCCGCAGGCATTAATGCTCCGTGAATCTTTGCAGCGTTGGGTCGCCTCTGCCGTTACTGGCGAAGTTACTTTGCGCCTTCGTCGCGGGGATGATTTCTCAATTATTAATACAACTGGACCAGCTCTTAGTTACGCACCTGAAAAACTATCAATGGAGCGAACTGAAAACGCTGCATTTGGCCCCGTTGATCGCATTGGTCAGTTAACAATGCGCAACCTTGATATTGCCGATACCCGTGCAAAGTTGGAAATGTACAGAGCACAGGGTCAACTTGGTGATGGCGAATTTAAATTAATCGGCGAAATCGAGTAAAGGATAAGCATGCGAGCCCAAAGGAAAAATCTAGTTATTGCTTTAGTTATTGCGATTATCGTTACATCCATTGCAGCATTTGCAAATATCGGAGGGAAAGAAAAAGTGACAGAGAGTTCAACAGGTTT
>CAIQRN010000060.1 GCA_903874255.1 uncultured Actinomycetes bacterium | reverse complement strand
CGAAAACTCAATAGTGTTTCGGCGACCATAGCGAGAGGGAAACACCCGGTCCCATTCCGAACCCGGAAGTTAAGCCTCTCAGCGTCGATGGTACTGCAAGGGTGACCTTGTGGGAGAGTAGAACGTCGCCGGACTTCTTTTTTAAAAAGGGGCGCTTTAACGAGCGCCCCTTTTTTATTTCCCGTGAAGTAATCTTGGTAATTAAATAGAGGAGATTCAAATGGAAGAGCGCAGAAATTCACGTCCACCATCTGATCGTCCCTCAAATCCCCGTGGCTCAAAACCAGGGGAGAGAAAACCATCCGGACCCAATAGTCAACGTCAGCGCGAAGATTTGCCTGCACGAGGTGGATCTTCATCTCGTCCCGGTGCTCCTCGACAAACTCGTGACGGATCAGATCCACGCGGAGCACGTCCCGCACCGATTGACCGTGATCAATCTCGTTTGCGTCCTCGAATTTTTGAACCAGATATTCCTGAAGAAATTACTGGTGAAGAGTTAGATAAATCTTTGCGAGCTGAGCTTTTATCTTTGTCAGCAGAAAATGCAAAAGTTGTTGCACGACATTTAGCGTGCGTAAATTTATATGCGCAGGATGATCCTCAACGTGCGCATAAACACGGAGTTGCCGCAGCACATCACGCAGGTCGTTTAGCTGTTGTTCGTGAATCTGCGGGTTATGCAGCTTATCGCGCCGGATATTATGAAATAGCGTTAAAAGAACTCCGCGCATCACATCGCATATCTGGTGATGTCTCTATGTGGCCGGTTATGGCTGACTGTGAACGAGGGCTTGGCAATCCGCTGAAAGCCTTGAATTTAGCTGGTTCTGCAGAGGTGAAGAGACTTGCTAAACCAGAAGAGATCGAAATGCGCATCGTTGCATCGGGTGCTCGTCGTGATCTTGGCGAGTTCGATGCAGCGGTTGTCACGTTAACGTGTAAAGAGTTAAAGATTGAAGAGGAAGAGTGGGCTGTTCGTTTGCGATATGCCTACGCCGATGCATTAGATGCCGCTGGTCGTAAGGCAGAAGCCAAGGAATGGTTTGCTAAATGCGCCATGATTGATGCAGATGAAATCACAGATGCGGCAGAGCGCGCCCTCTAAAAGTTACGCACAACCTGATCTCAACCAGTGCACGTGTGTCAGTTGAGCTGGCAATTCTTTGCATCCACTCACTATAGAAATGGATGCACAATGTCAGTTAAGAAATCGACTACAAAGAAAACTCTTTCTGCAGATATCGAAGAGGATTTCTCCTTAAATGATTTAATGCTGCGAGGCAGGGTCTCGGCCAATGCAGTTGAAAAGGAACTGCCGTCGGGAGACAAAGTTGTTGAGTTCAGATTAATTGTTACCCGTAACAAACGCGAAGGCGTGGATACTCTCGATATCGCCGCCTGGAGCGCCAAATCTCGAAGAATGGCGCTGACTCTAAAACCAGATGAATGGATAGAAATATCTGGGGGAGTACATCGTCGGTTTTGGCGCGGTTCTAGTGGCTTGGCTAGCCGTTGGCAGGTTGAAGCAGTGGAGATTTCACGAATTTAGATAGGCTTACCACTATGGCAAACGACATTTTTTCAACGCTTCGTACGTATCTCAATAAGGTTACTGATGGCGATAAAAATGCTTCAGAGGTCGCGGCAACTGTTAATCAATGGCTGCGAGAAGGTGGCGAAGCATTGAAGATAAAAGTAGAAGATGAGGTCGAACGCTCAGTTTCTAAAATGGGATTTGTTAAAAGAGGTGAGTTTGAAGCGCTCAAGGAGGAAGTGGCTCGATTAAAGATGTCAACACAGTCGCCAACTAAAAGCTCAGTTAAAAGCACCGCTAAAAAAGCCGCACCTAAAAAGAGCGCGACAAAAAAGACAACGGCCAAGAAAGTGAGCAAGTAATGTCAACTGCCCCTGAAAATACACATGGTGAAAACTTAGTTGAAGAAATCCGGAGCGAATTAGTTGAAATCGATGCGATGGAAGTAAGCGATCATGGCGATCGATACGAACAATTGCACCAAAAGCTCACTACGGCACTCACCTCTATTGATGGGCTATAAATAGTCACAATGAAAATTCGTCTAGATGCAGAGTTAGTTCGACGCGAACTAGCACGTTCGCGCGAGCATGCATCGGATCTAATTGAAGCGCGTTCGGTCTTAGTAAATGGAATCCCCGCTTCTAAACCGGCGACAATGGTCGATGCCGAAACCTCAATAAAATTGCATGGCAAGCGCGATGATTTTGTTTCGCGCGGAGGACATAAATTGGCTGGTGCGCTGGATGCTTTCACCGGAGTTGTGGTTGAAGGAAAACGTTGCCTAGATGCAGGTGCATCTACCGGTGGGTTTACAGATGTATTGCTGCGACGAGGAGCGGCACATGTTGTTGCTGTTGACGTTGGTTATGGACAATTGGCCTGGGAACTTCGCCAGAATCCACGAGTGAGCATTCATGATCGGACAAACATTCGACACTTAACTGGTGATGTTATTGGCGATCCGATTGATCTCGTGGTCGCAGATCTCTCATTTATCTCATTAACTTTGGTGTTGCCGGCGTTAGCTGCCGTATCTAAATCCGAGGCAGATTTTGTTGTCATGGTTAAACCTCAATTTGAAGTTGGCCGTGAAAAATTGGGAGCCGGCGGAGTTGTTCGCGATCCAGCGCTTCGTAAAGCTGCAGTTATCGATGTAGCGGATTCAGCATATGACGTTGGTTTAGGCACGCTTGGAATTGCAGCAAGTCCGTTACCTGGCCCTGCCGGCAACGTTGAATATTTCTTGTGGCTTCGCAGAGGTGCCCCAGAAATTAATCACGATGCATTAGACCAAGCGATTGCGATTGGTCCTCAATAAATGAGTCAACGTAATTTGCTCATAGTGTGCAACCCTTCGCGCGAGGAAGCCGTCAGTGCCGCTACGACATTGGCAAAAGATTTTGCTGCAGCAGGATTTTCTCTGTTTACTATTTCAGATGTAACGATTGCACACCTTGTTAAAAGTGATGTTGAATCTCTGCCTGAGTTAGAAGTTGCTATCGTATTAGGTGGCGATGGCACAATGTTGCGTGCCGCAGAAGTTACTCGTGAACAGCAAATTCCATTGCTGGGCGTGAATCTAGGCCATGTCGGCTTCCTGGCCGAAGTTGAGAAACCTCCATTGGCGACGATCGTAACTGCGATTACAAGCAAGACGTACGTGATTGACTCACGAATGGTTTTGCAGTATTTCGTCGTGCGTGACGGGTCTACCGTTTCACAAGGTTGGGCGTTGAATGAAGTTACCGTAGAACGCGAACGTTCAACAATGGTGGAACTCTTTTTGGAAATCGATGACAGACCAATCTCGCGATGGGGTTGTGACGGATTAATTTGTTCAACACCAACTGGGTCAACGGCTTATGCATTCTCTGCGGGCGGTCCAGTCGTTTGGCCGCAAGTGGATGCGTTGGTAGTGCTTCCAATCTCTGCTCATGCGCTATTTTCGCGTCCATTGGTAATCTCTCCGCAATCAGAGATTGTTGTTCGCGTTGATTCAGCGGAAGCGGTTCTATCCGCCGATTCCTTGCGCAAGTTCAATCTGCAAGATGGAGACCGCGTTCATATCACGAAGGATGATCACGTTGTTCGCCTAGCCCATTTAACAAATACGGTTTTTAGCGATCGTTTAGTTGCAAAGTTCAAACTACCCGTAGAGGGCTGGCGCGGTGAGTGATCGTTCATTCCTCGAAGAGATAAATATTCGATCCATAGGTGTTATTGAACAATCAACGCTTGAAATCTCGCCCGGCTTAACGGTTCTCACTGGTGAGACAGGTGCTGGTAAGACCATGATTCTGACAGCGCTAAATTTAATTCTGGGAGGAAAAAGCGATAGTGCTTTAGTGAGAACTGGCAGTGAGCGATTAGTCGCAAGTGGTCGGTTTTCTATTCCAAATAATTTGATCACTCTTTTTGAAGGTTCTGGATTACATGTCGAAGATGGCGAGTTAATTCTCACCCGCACAGTCAATTCTGATGGAAAAAGCAAGGCAACTAGTAACTCGATTTCCGTACCAGCAAGTGCGCTAGCAAGTGCAAGTGAAAATTTAGTTGAAGTTCATGCCCAAGCCGCTAATTTGAATATGACCAAAGCTGCCAAGCAGCGAGATCTTCTAGATAGATTTGCTGGATCGGATTTTCGTCAAGCTCTAGTGCAGTATCAAGAGCAATTGAATAACTATCAAGATCTTAAAGCGAGAATTGCCTCAATGAGAAAAAGTATTGATTCAAGGGATTCCGAACTTAAAGAATTGAAAGAATTTGTTGCTGTAATGACAAAACTCAAAGTACAACACAATGAGTTAGCGGAAATATCGGCAGAAATTGAGCGTCTATCAAATGTGGAAGAGCTTAGAATTTCTGCGCAATATGCAAATTCTGCACTCGAGGATGAAGAGTCAGGTTCCTTGACCACATTAGGTGTTGTTCGAAAATCTCTTGACGCCACCCGAAGCAAAGATCCCAAAATTGAACTGCTGTATCAAAAAGTAAGTGAAGCGTTTTTTCTTGTTGATGATGCAAAGAGCGAACTAGCCAGCTATCTTTCAAATTTGGAAGCAGACCCGCTTCGCTTAGATTATTTGAATTCACGTAAAGCTGAGATAAACCTTTTAATCAAGAAATACGGTGATTCTTCAAGCGGTAACGAAGCATTAACGGTACTTATTGAGCGCTTTGATAACTCCACTAATGCAATTAGTGATTTAGAGGGGGGAGATGTACGACTCAAAGAATTAGAGAACGAGTTGACGCAGATAAAGCAGCGTCTAGTAAAAGATGCCAAGACTCTTACTAAAATGCGTCAGGAAAGTGCAGTGAAAATCTCGGCGCAAGTTACAACTGAAATCCAACAGCTGTCAATGCCACACACTTCATTCCATGTTTTAGTAGAAAGTGCTGATTACTCAGCGTTAAAAGAGTCAGATTTTACAGTTCTTGGTTGCGATGAAGTGACGATGTTAATTCAGTCCCATAAAGATGGACCGCTAGTTGCATTATCAAAAGGTGCAAGTGGGGGAGAAATGTCGCGCGTAATGTTGGCACTTGAAGTTGTTCTTGCTGCGACGCATCCTGTTGGCACTTATGTCTTTGATGAAGTTGATGCAGGCGTTGGCGGAAAAGCGGCAATCGAAGTTGGGCGACGTTTACATGCTCTATCAAAACACGCGCAAGTAATCGTAGTTACACATTTGCCACAGGTGGCCGCGTGGGCCGATTCTCATTTCGTGGTCACGAAAAACTCCGATGGATCAGTGACTGAAAGCAATGTCACAAAGGTCCGAGATGGAGAAAGAGTTGAAGAAATTGCCCGCATGTTGGCTGGCATGGAGAGTTCGACAAGCGCCCGCGAACACGCCACCGAACTGCTCGAACTGCCATTGTCATCACTTTAGCCAAAGCGATGATAGGTTGAACTCCCATGGGCCAACCTCATGTAACTAAGCATTTATTCGTAACTGGCGGAGTCGCCTCTTCACTTGGTAAAGGACTCACCGCATCTTCACTCGGTAGGTTGTTAGTCGCCCGAGGTATTCGAGTAACGATGCAAAAGCTAGATCCGTATTTAAACGTTGATCCTGGAACCATGAACCCATTTCAACATGGTGAAGTATTCGTCACCGATGATGGAGCCGAGACCGATTTAGATATTGGTCATTATGAGCGCTTCTTAGACACGAATCTGCATGGATCAGCAAATGTAACTACCGGACAGGTTTATTCGCGCGTTATCGCACGTGAGCGCCGCGGTGAATATCTTGGTGAAACCGTTCAAGTAATTCCACATATAACCAATGAAATTAAAGAGCGTATTCGCGCGATGGCCTCCCCTGATATCGATCTCGTAATAACTGAAGTTGGCGGAACAGTTGGAGATATCGAATCTCAACCCTTCTTGGAATCAATTCGCCAATTACGGCAAGAAGTTGGCAGAGATAATGTCTTCTATCTGCACATTTCACTCGTCCCATACATTGGGCCATCTGGAGAACTTAAAACTAAACCAACTCAGCACTCTGTCGCAGCTTTACGTAGCATCGGTATTGCACCGGATGCAATTGTTCTGCGCTCTGATCGCGAAATTCCGCTAGGCGTCAAGAAAAAGATTTCACTTATGTGCGACGTTGATTTAGAAGCCGTAGTGGCTGCAATGGATGCGCCTTCTATCTATGACATTCCAAAAGTTTTACATGCAGAGGGATTAGATTCCTATGTTGTTAAACGTTTAAATCTTGGTGGACATGACGTGGTGTGGGGTGAGTGGGATGCTCTTCTTGAAAAAGTTCACCATCCGAAGCGCAACATTAAAGTCGGATTGGTTGGCAAGTACATTGATCTTCCTGACGCCTACCTTTCAGTATCAGAAGCTTTACGCGCCGGTGGTTTTGCTAATGAAACTAAAATTGAAATTGTTTGGATTCCAAGTGATGAATGTGAAAGTGCGAGCGGGGCTGCAAAGCACCTCAGTTCTTTGGATGCGATTGTTGTTCCTGGAGGTTTCGGAATCCGAGGTATCGAAGGAAAAGTTGGAGCGTTAAAGTTTGCTCGTGAAAACAATATTCCAACACTCGGGCTTTGCCTTGGATTGCAATGTATGGTGATTGAGGCTGCACGCAATTTAGCAGGAATAAGTGATGCGATTTCTGCCGAATTTTCTGACACTGGTACTCCAGTTATTGCAACTATGGATGATCAAAAGCATGTGGTTGACGGCGATGGCGATATGGGCGGAACTATGCGCCTAGGTCTTTACAAATCTGATCTTCTAGAGGGCTCTGTTGTGGCTCAAACGTATGGCGCGTTAGAAATCTCTGAACGTCATCGACATCGTTATGAAGTTAATAATCAATATCGCGACCAGATATCGCAGGCTGGTTTGGTTTTTTCTGGAATGTACAAAGAACGCGATTTAGTTGAGTTTGTGGAACTTCCACAACAGGTGCATCCTTACTACGTCGGAACACAGGCTCATCCTGAGCTACGTTCACGCCCTACAAAACCCCACCCGTTATTTGTGGGATTAGTCAAGGCAGCGGTAGCAGCGAAAGGCAAATAAATGCTTGTAGGCATTCCGAAAGAGATTAAAGTTCATGAATCTCGAATCGCAATTACTCCTGAAGGTGTCTCAGAGTTTATAGCTGCTGGCCATGAAGTCATCATCGAAAGCGATGCTGGTCTTGGTTCAGCAATCACTAACGAAGATTTTATCTCTGCGGGCGCACGAATAGTTTCCAGTGCTACTGACGTTTGGAATAATGCAGAGCTGCTCTTAAAAGTCAAAGAGCCGATTGAAAGCGAATACTCCTCACTTAAAAAAGATCAAACGCTTTTCACGTATCTGCATCTTGCGGCCTCTAAAGCTTGTACTGATGCATTAATAGCAAGTCACACAACAGCAATCGCCTATGAAACAGTTGAAGTTAATGGACAACTTCCGCTACTTGCACCGATGAGTGAAGTAGCTGGACGTTTAGCCACACAAGTTGGAGCTACAGCATTACAGAAGCCACATGGTGGTCGCGGCGTGCTGCTCGGGGGAGTACCTGGTGTTGCCCCAGGCAAGGTTGTCGTTATTGGAGGCGGTGTAGCGGGCCTCAATGCTGCGGTGATTGCAGTTGGCATGGGAGCAGACGTCACAATTATTGATCGTTCGATAAATCGACTTCAGTACATTGATACGACATTTGCAGGTCGTATAAAAACACTTGTTTCTTCCGCACACGCAATAGAAAGAGAAGTTAAATCAGCTGATCTTGTAATAGGCGCAGTATTAGTCCACGGGGCAAAGGCGCCGAAATTAGTTTCTAATGCCTTAGTTAAGAAGATGAAATTTGGTTCCGTGTTGGTTGATATTGCAATTGATCAAGGTGGATGCTTTGAAGATTCACGGGCAACAACACATGCAGAGCCAACATACAGAGTTCATGATTCGATTTTCTACTGTGTTGCGAATATGCCTGGTGCAGTTCCAGTAGCGTCAACCTACGCCCTTACTAATGCAACGTTGCCGTATGCGCTCTCGATCGCAAATCTAGGCTGGCTTCAGGCATGCAAGCACGATGTAAATCTTGCCAAAGGTTTGAATGTGCATGACGGTAAAGTTTATTATCACGCGGTTGCAGCAGCTCATGGTTATGCCAGTACCGAGCTTTGAAATTGCGTCAAGTTCATTTCTTAACCATCTCTTAATTGAGAGAGGGCTTTCTAGCAACACAATCCAGTCTTACCGACGAGATTTAAATAAGTTCTCGCAATATTTGGCGGGCTTGGAACTTGCGCAAGTAAACCCAGAGGTGATTGCCAAGTTTCAAAGCGTTCTTAAAGCGAATGGTCTTTCAACAACATCCATAACAAGAGTTGTCTCGACACTACGAACTTTCTTTAAACATCTGCATGTGGAATATGGTTTGGAAAACCCAACAACTGAGATTGAGCCATCAAAAACAGCTCGACGATTACCTAAGGCGCTTGCTGTGGAAACAATTCTTTCCTTGATAAATGCTGCATATCGGGAGAGCGAACCGATAACTTTGCGCGATCAAACGATGATTGAACTTTTATATAGCAGTGGTGCGCGAGTTTCTGAGTTGATAGGTATCAACTTGGTGGACATTTCAACTGTAGCCACATCAGAGGGTGAAATAACGACGCTGAAACTTCGAGGAAAGGGTTCAAAGGAGCGAATAGTTCCTCTAGGTCAGTTTGCAACAAAGTCAATAAATGATTACATGGTGCGCATCCGACCAATCCTGGCTGCTAAAAATTCTAAGGCTAATTCAGCACTCTTTCTCAATACAAGAGGTGAGCGGATTTCAAGACAATCGGCAT
Source organism: uncultured Actinomycetes bacterium (assembly GCA_903874255.1). GTDB lineage: Bacteria > Actinomycetota > Actinomycetes > Nanopelagicales > Nanopelagicaceae > Planktophila. The sequence goes on along the minus strand of CAIQRN010000060.1, from coordinate 13,797 downwards.
GGAATATCGTCTTGCGAGCTGCCAAGGATGCAGGTATCGCAGAGCATGTTTCGCCGCATGTTTTCAGACACTCTTATGCCACACATTTACTCGATGGCGGTGCAGATATTCGCGTTGTGCAAGAGCTGCTTGGCCACGCATCGGTTACAACAACACAGATTTACACATTGATAACAATCGATAAAGTTCGAGAGAGTTACTCAATGGCCCATCCGAGGGCGCGCTAGTTTCTTTAGATTCCGCGCAATCGGCGAGCCAAAATACTTTGATCGCCCTTGGCTTCTAAGTCAGCAATAATGACTGCAATAGATTCGCGAACAATTCTTCCGCGATCTACCGCTAAACCTAAATCACCGCGAAGTTGCAAGCGTGCTTGATCTAATTCAAAAAGTTCATCTGGTGAGAGATAAACAGTTATTTTTTCATCATGTCTTTCACGACCTGAGGGGGAGCGATCAACAGTTGTAACACGTCGCCGTGCAATAGTTCTGACACCTTTTTTACTAGATGGCGCTTTTGGCGTCGTAATGGTTGGCGGAACAAGTGTTGGTGCCACTTCACTTTGTGCAGGTACTGCCGCCAGCGCTGGGGCTGTAGAACGAAATAGTTCATCTGCTCCCGGAAGATTAGCTCTGCGTGTCATCGTGCGCCTCCTCGGGCTATTAGTTCACGTGCAAGGCGTCGATACGATGCCGCCCCGCCAGAAGATGTTGCGTATGTAGTTATTGGTTCGCCAACAACTGTAGTTTCAGCAAAACGAATGGTCTTTGCAATTATTGTTTCAAATACATCATCAGGAAACTGTTCCAAAATTCTTTCTAGAACTTGACGATTGTGTGATGTCTTTTTGTCGTACATTGTGGCGAGAATGCCGATTAAACGAAGATTTGGATTGAGAAAATTCTTGACCTTATCTATGTTTCCTTTTAATTCAATAAAACCGTGAAGGGCAAAGTATTCACATTGCAACGGAACTATTACTTCATCAGCTGCCACAAGGGCGTTAATTGTAAGTTGACCCATTGTTGGCTGGCAGTCAATCAAGATTACATCGTAATAATCACGTAATGCGCCAAGTGCACGCTTTAAATACTGTTGACCACCAATTTCTGCACCCAGTGTGGTTTCAGCAGTACCTAAATCACGGTTAGCTGGCAAGAAATCTAGTCCGGGAACTGCAGACTTTAAAACGATTGAATCGACATTTGCAGTCGGGGTCATCAGTGCGTAATAAACAGTTTGTTCAAGAGGCAACGAGTGAGCGTTTACTCCGAGGCCAAGTGATAAACCGCCTTGCGGATCAAAATCAACGAGTAAAACTCTGCGACCTAGTTCGGCTAAGGATGCGCCTAAGTTGATGGTCGTAGTTGTTTTTCCAACTCCACCTTTTTGATTGAATATCGCAATAATTTTTGCATTGCCATGCTCGGTTAACTGGGCTGGCACATCGATTTTTGCCGGCTTTTTACCAAGGAGTGTGGCAGTCGTTGCAACATCATCTTGATTTGTCGATTTAGCGTTCAAGCGTCAAACCTCTTTTCGCATCCATTAGCGGCAGACTACGCGGTAGGTGGAAGACGAGCAACTGTGAAGTAAGGTGACCCAATGGAAATTTCCGCAGAAGTGTCGAACGACGTTAACGCCGTCGCTGGAGCCTTCTCGGTCCACCTAGAGAACTTTGATGGCCCGTTTGACCTGCTACTTCAACTGATTTCTCGGCATAAAATGGATATCACTGAGATTTCTCTCAGTTTGGTGACTGATGAATTCATATCCTTCATTAGGGCGCTGGAACTCTCTGGAGAGGGTTGGAAGCTCGATCAGGCCACCGAGTTTCTAGTTGTTGCTGCAACCCTGTTGGACCTCAAAGCCGCTCGTTTATTGCCAAGTGGTGAGGTTGAGGATGAGGAGGATCTAGCGCTCCTTGAAGCCCGGGATATCCTCTTCGCGCGCCTGCTTCAATACCGAGCTTTCAAGGAGATTGCGGCGACATTCGCTGAACGCATTACTCTGACCGACAAATTTTTCCCTAGGGTGGTGGCTTTAGATCCCACGCTGAGCGCACTGCTGCCTGAGGTTCTGATTGGTGTCGGGCCTGCGCGCTTTGCTGCCATCGCTGAGCGGGTTCTGACCCCTAAGGTAGCTCCACTTGTGAGTGTTGAGCATCTACACCTGCCCCTAGTCAGCGTTGCTGAGGAGTCTAAACTCGTGGTTGAGGCTTTGCGTCGCTCGAAATCACTGAGTTTTAGAAATCTAGTTTCCGATGCTGAGAACACATTAGTGATTGTGGCCCGCTTTTTAGCACTTCTAGATCTCTACCGGCAGGGAGTTCTACGCTTCAATCAGGTGATTGCACTAGGGGAGCTTCAGATTTCCTGGACTGGTTCTGATTCCGGTGAGGTAGAGGTAAGCGATGAGTTTGATGTCCCTGTAGTAAGTGAAGAGGAAGAATCGACAGAAGGTAGTGAAAATGTCTAATGTAGAAGTTGAGCGTTCCATAGAAGCTATCTTGATGGTCGTTGATGAACCGGTCTCAGAGACTGTTTTGGCTCAGGTGCTAGAGAAGAGCGTAGACGAGATCACTGCAGCGTTAGAACATTTGGTGACCACTTATGACGAGCGTGGCTTTACGCTTAAGAAGATTAATGGGGGATGGCGCTTCTACAGTCAGGCAGAGTTCAGCCCAGTCGTTGAGAAGTTCGTTCTTGATGGCCAACAATCTCGCCTAACTCAAGCCGCACTTGAGACTCTTTCTGTCATCGCTTATCGTCAGCCTGTTTCCAGAGCCCGAGTCTCAGCGATTCGTGGCGTTAACGTCGAGGCAGTAATGAAGACGTTAGTCACACGAGGTTTAGTGGAGGAGTCTGGAGTCGAGCATGAGACCGGTGCACTCCTTTACAAGACGACCAGTTATTTCCTGGAGCGCCTAGGCCTGAACTCCCTTGAGGATCTGCCGGCGTTAGCTCCTTACCTTCCTAATCTTGATGGGTTAGACGAGATACTCGATTCGCTTACTGACTAGACCACGCGCTATCCTTTTCCCTGACTGTCGGGAGGATAGCCATGGGCCAAATGCGCCTTAACAAGATAATCGCTGATGCAGGAATTACTAGCCGGCGCGGAGCAGATGATTTAATCGAATCTGGACGTGTCACCGTTGATGGAATCACTATTCGCGAAATGGGATCGAAGTTCGACCCAGAAGTGGTTCAAGTAATGGTTGATGGTGAGACAATTACACGCTCTGTGTCTAAGAGTTATTTAGTACTTCATAAACCTAAGGGTGTTTTGTCTACCATGTACGACCCCGATGGCCGCCCCTCCTTGAGCGACTTCATAGATTTACGCAAAGAGAGGTTGTTCCATGTTGGTCGTTTGGACAAGGATTCTGAAGGGTTAATCCTGCTTACCAATGACGGAGATTTAACTTTTCGTGCCACCCATCCCTCTTTTGGTCTAGAAAAGACGTACATCATTGAACATGAGGGGAAGCTGCCGGTCGGAATTGAGAAGATCCTTCTCAAAGGAATTGAGCTCGAAGATGGCATGGGAAGGGTCCTTACATACAAGGAGCTTTCACCAACCTGGCTTGAACTATCGATTCATGAGGGCCGTTATCACATCATTCGCCGTCTTATGGAAGCTGTAGATGTTCCGGTACTTCGTCTGATTAGAACTAAGTTCGGGCCGATCTCCTTGGGCGATACACCCGAGGGGCGTTGGAGAAACCTAAATTCTGGAGAATTGACTAATCTACGTAACGTTTTAGGGTTATAAAGATTTGTCATTATGTCTATATTGCATGTAAAAACGTTATATAGATTTATCGATACAAAATTCACAATGTATGTTTGTCGATAAAATTGTAGCCTGTAATCCGCATATTATAACGATTTATCGATAATAGTATTGCAGAGTGCGGCAAGTGTAGGAAGAACATTGGTAGAGAGATTATAGGAAAAGCGTTAGACAGATTTATCGACATCTAGATTAAGCATTTTCCAATTTCGAGCAAAAAAGTGACCGAGAAAGGTACCCTTACCCCATGAGTATTCGAGCTATCCGAGGCGCGACGCAGGTGAGCGCAAACACGCCTGAGGCGATCGCTGAAGGTGTTAAAGAGCTGATGAGCGCAATTTTGAAAGCGAACTCGCTTACCCCGGCACAGGTGATCTCGGTTTTCTTCACATCGACAAAAGATTTGGATGCCGCCTTTCCAGCTGCAGCATGCCGTGACATTGGTTTCTCAACTGTTCCCCTGATTGGGTCAGTGGAAGTTGATGTACCTGGCGCTTTGGACAAGACAATTAGGGCAATGATTCACTGCGAAAGCGATCTTTCGGCCGCAGAGATTGCACATATTTACCTCCATGGAGCAGCCTCCTTGCGTAGAGATATCGCCCAATAAATGATTGCATCTGTACGAATTGTTGGTGCGGGTCTAATCGGAAGTTCGATCGGAATGGCGTTATCGACCCACGATATTGCCGTCGAAATGATTGATAGTGACCCAAGATCTCAGGCATTGGCTCGTGACTTAGTGGGATCAGTTGTGATCGCCGAGCCAGAGTTAATAATCATTGCTACTCCATTAAGTGCCTTCAAAAAAGTATTTGAAGAGCAAATACGTCTGTACCCTGACTCAATAGTTATGGATATCGGGAGTATAAAAACTAAACCAATACACGACGTTGAGATAATTGATACCAAAAATGCAAACTTTGTTGCCACGCATCCAATGGCAGGACGTGAAGTCGGGGGCGCAGAGTCAGCCAGAGGCGATTTGTTTGTTTCAAGGAGTTGGGTGATTACGCCCACGGAGAGTACGAGTCCGGATGCTGTTGAAAAAGTTCGCGAGCTAATTCAAGTTCTAGGTGCTCACGTAGTGGTTCTTGATCCCACGTCACATGATGCAGCCGTTGCTCGCATATCCCATCTTCCACAAATCCTTTCTTCGCTTTTGGCGAGCACTTTGGAAAACGTACCAGGCGAGTGGTTGGAGCTAGCGGGGGCCGGTCTTAGAGATACCACCAGAATTGCTGCTTCAGATGAAAACCTCTGGAAAGAGATCATCCATTCAAACAGAGAAGAAATTTCTCAATTATTACTAAGTCTACAAAATGACATCGGTGTCTTTATCGCTGCGCTCGGCGATGAAGAATCCATCGCACAATTATTATTAAAAGGTAAGTCCGGCAAGATGCGCATTCCTGGAAAACATGGCGGGAAGGCGCGCGAATACACATATTTGCCAATTGTCATTGAAGATAAACCAGGTCAGTTAGGTGCCATTTTTAATGAGTGTGCTTTGATGCAAGTGAACGTTGAAGATTTAACAATAGAACACTCACCTGGCCAGCTCAATGCACTTATTACATTGGCTTTGAATGCAAATGATGCTTCAATTTTGTCGGATCACTTATCAGCGATCGGGTGGAATGTTCACCCGATTCGTAAATAGAAGTAGGCTCATCACATGGGCATAGTCGTAGCAATAGATGGCCCGAGTGGCGCAGGTAAGTCAAGTACAGCAAAAGCGATTGCGATTAGAGCTGGCTGGAATTATTTAGATACTGGCGCTTTGTATCGCGCAGTAACGTGGCTTGCGCTAGAAAACAATGCAACGCTTGCGCAGGATATTTTGAAAGCCTTGCGAAGTGCACCTATTCGTTTTGTTTCAGATCCAACATCTCCAAATGTTTTTGCGGGTGACACTCAAATTACGCACGCGATTCGCGGAACATCTGTGACTGAAAATGTAAGTCGCATAAGCGCGCTTCCAGAAATCCGTGAAGAGTTATTACTAATCCAACGGAGAATAATTAAGGAAGCAAATCGCGGAATTGTGGTTGAAGGCAGAGATATAGGCACCGTAGTTATGCCAGATGCTGCGTTGAAAATTTTCTTGACCGCCGACATAGATGCACGTACCAAACGCCGCGAAAGCGAAGTTGAAGATAAAACTTTAGATGTAAAAAGCTCACTTGTTAATCGTGATTCCGTGGATTCAAGCAGAGTTATTTCTCCACTTGCCGCCGCATATGATGCTGTTGAAGTTGACTCTACGTACCTTGATTTAGATGAAACCGTGGAGCGTATTTGGGAGTTATTACGCCAACGTAATTTGCTCGGACTGCCGATAGTTGCAATCTTGGGACGCCCAAACGTGGGCAAATCAACTTTAATCAATCGCTTCCTTGGTCGCAGAGAAGCCATAGTCGAAGACACTCCTGGCGTCACTCGCGATCGGATTCAATATGAATGCGAGTGGGGTGGTCGTCGATTCATAATCATGGACACTGGTGGTTGGGAAGCTAAACCCGATGGTATTTCTGTACAAGTAAGTGCAAGTGCTGAAGTGGCAATGCAAGAAGCAGATGTTTTAGCTTTTGTTGTTGACGCACAAGTTGGCGCATTAGATGAAGATGATATTTTGGTGCAACATTTGCGTAAAGCGAGAAAGCCATTGATTTTAATTGGAAACAAAGTTGATGGGGAACGCGAAGAATCCGAGGCACATGCATTGTGGTCTCTTGGTTTAGGTGAACCGTATTTTGTTTCAGCACTTCATGGTCGCGGTAGTGGTGATTTGTTAGATCACATTGTTGCCGAATTACCAGAAGTCGGCGGAGCGCAAACACAGGATGGATATCGCAAGGTCGCACTTATTGGTCGTCCCAATGTTGGCAAGTCATCTTTGCTAAACGCACTTGCCGGAGAAAACAGATCTATCGTTGATGATGTCGCTGGTACAACGCGCGATCCAGTTGATGAATTAATCGAATTTGGTGGGTCGATCTGGAGATTTATCGATACTGCGGGTTTAAAAAAGCGCGCGAATCAAGCTTCCGGAACTGATTACTACGCTTCACTTCGCACACAAAGTGCACTAGAACGTTGTGAAGTGGCAGTTGTTGTTCTTGATGCATCAGAACCGATTACTGAACAGGATTTGCGCGTCATCACTATGGTCGAAGAAGCCGGCAAAGCCATGGTGATTGTCATGAACAAATGGGATTTAGTGGATGAGGATCGACGCGACCAACTTGATCGCGAAATAGATAGACATCTTGATCAGGTTGAATGGGCTCAACGTGTGAACGTTGCGGCTAAAACTGGGTGGCACCGCGATCGCCTGGCTCCGGCATTACGAACAGCTCTCGATAGTTGGGAGAAGCGCGTTCCTACGGCGAAACTCAACTCCTTCCTTGGCGCACTTATCGGAGCAACTCCGCCGCCGGTCCGTGGTGGAAAACAGCCGAAGGTCTACTACGCAACCCAGGCAGGCATCGCGCCGCCAAAATTTGTAGTCTTTTCTAACGGTTGGATAGAAGCCTCATACCGCCGATTTATTGAAAGAAGATTGCGTGAGGAATTTTCTTTCCCAGGTACACCGGTGCAAGTTGCGATAAGAGTTAAAGAACGGGATTAGTCATGAACGCATCACTGCTTTCGATTCCCAATGCTTTGACTTTTTTGCGCTTTCTTGGAATTCCGCTGTTCATATATTTAACCCTCGATTTACATTCATACAATTGGGCGGTATTTGTTCTAGCAGTGGGCGGTGCAACTGATTACTTCGATGGCAAGCTTGCCCGTGCTTGGAATCAAACATCGCGATTTGGTGAATTAGCAGATCCAGCAATTGATCGTCTATATATTTTTGCGACGCTGATTGTTTTCTTAGTTCAGGATATTTTGCCATGGTGGTTAATTGGCATATTAATTGGGCGCGATCTTGTTCTTGCCGCGATCACTGTTTTAATGAAATTAAAAGGCCATGGTCCTTTCAAGGTTACATATTTGGGTAAGGCTGCCACTTTTAACCTGCTGTATGCCTTCCCTTTTTTACTTTTAGCCAGTGGAACATCGCTTGTGAGTACGTTCGCCTTTGTTCTGGGCTGGAGTTTTGCGATTTGGGGGATTGCCCTCTACATTGCAACAGGTATAAATTACGCTCGCGAAGGTGTTTCGCAGATAAGAGGATCACGTGTCATCAATTCCTGAAGATTTGAAATATACAAAAGAACATGAGTGGGTAAGCGCTTCTGCAAATATTTACACGATGGGAATTACTGACTTTGCGCAAAATGCTTTAGGTGACATTGTTTATGTACAACTTCCAAAAGTTGGGGAATCTCTAACAGCCGGCAAAGTGTGTGGCGAAGTTGAATCAACTAAATCTGTTTCTGAAATATTTGCAGCAGTTAGCGGCGTTGTGACTGAAATTAATTCAGCGCTTTCTCAAACCCCTGAACTTCTCAATAGTGATCCTTACGGTCAAGGTTGGCTCGTAAAAATCGAGGTCGCTAGCGAACCAGCAGACCTATTAGATGCCAGCGGATACGCTCAAATCACGGCTTGACCAAAGCGCTTTAGCCCTTTAGTGTCAGCCTCAAGTTGACGGTGAAGGAGGAGAGCTCATGGATGCAGAACCAACGCAGAGTGAACTCACCACCACAATTCACTTGAGTCAACGCCAGGAGAGTGATTCCCCAGCTGGCTTACTCGATGAGTATCTAGCCACTCTTGCTAGCCAAGACCGCAACATTATTGAAGAAATTGCAACTTCCACTGACAGAGCGATGGTTGTCATTTATCGAGGATCTAGTTTAGGTTCACGGTTTTTGATTACATCGGATGGCGCAACTATTGGTCGGGCCGGTTCTAGTGCGATTTTCTTGGATGATGTCACGGTATCTAGAAAACATGCCGAGATTCAAATGCGAGACAAGAAATTTGTTCTCAAGGATTTGGGTTCTTTAAATGGCACGTATTTAAATAATGTTTCAGTTTCTGAGCAAGAGCTACATACCGGCGACCAGATTCAGATTGGCAAATTCCATTTGCTATTCGTCTCTGGTGGAAATTAATAGGGGAGCACAGCAATGGCAGTTCCAGCACGCGCTTATTTAAGCATTGGTGAAGTATTAAACCGTTTGCGTCCTGATTTCTCGGACATCACGATTTCTAAAATTCGCTTTCTTGAATCTGAGGGATTGATTGAACCCCAACGGACTCCTTCCGGGTATCGTAAATTCACAAGTTCTGATTTAGATCGCTTGCGTTACGTTCTAACGGCCCAACGCGATCAATACCTGCCGCTAAAAGTAATTAAAGATAATCTCGATGCAATTGATCGTGGATTGGTCCCTGCTGCAACCGGTGTGGTTTCTGCACCAAGACCAAATATCGGTCTAGCTACTATCGATGGCGAGATGGCTCCAAGTACTTTTGGAGAAGTGTCCGAGATGCGTTTATCACGCGACGAACTTCTTAAGCATTCAGGATTAAAAGAAGATCAATTAATTGAACTTGAGGGTTACGGACTCATCGCACCCCGCGGTCGCCACTATGACGCAGATGCTCTTGCGATTGCTAAGGCCGTTACAGAGATGTCTAGTTTTGGTATTGAAGCCAGACACCTACGTTCCTTCAAATCTGCCGCTGATCGCGAGATTGGTCTGATCGAACAGGTGATTACACCGCTGACTCGCCAAAAGAGTAGCGAATCAAAGGCCCGTGCCGAAGAAGTGCAGAAGGAAATCGCCTCACTTTCGATTCGCCTACATGCGGCGCTAGTTCGCGGCGGACTCCACCGTTTACGTTCCTAATTTATGTTGATCTCAATGGAGGTTGTTGGCGTCCGTGTTGAAATGCCATCCAATCAACCTATTGTTTTATTAAAAGAAATTGATGGCACACGTTTTCTACCAATTTGGGTCGGAGCGGTTGAAGCCACGGCGATTGCATTTGCTCAACAAGGGCTAACTCCAACCCGCCCGTTGACCCATGATCTGACTCAGGTATTGATAGAAGAGCTCGATGCGATTATGACTGCCGTCCACATCACGCATATTGAAGAGGGCGTGTTTTTCGCCTCAATCCTGCTCAGAGACGCTGGGCAACAAGCACACACGGTTTCGGCCAGACCATCGGATGCAATAGCACTGGCTATACGGGCTTCGGCAAATATTCTGGCTGATTCTGGGCTGTTGGATGAGGTGGGAATCGAGATTCCGAGCACCAATGAGGGTGGAGATGAAAATCAGGAAGTTGAGCGTTTCCGCGAATTTCTAGAGCAGATTAACCCCGAAGACTTTGCCGGGTAGGGCTGAAAACTCTAAATCTCAAGTATAGGTTTGCCCCGTGTCGGTCGTTGAAACCAGGGCGTGGCTGACCTATCTTTACACCACTCCCCAAGAGAAACGAGTTCCCCGTGACTTCCCAGGATTTAGAGATCGGCTACCGCGGCGCCACTGCATGTTCAGCTGCCGGTATTACATATCGCCAACTCGATTATTGGGCCCGTACTGGATTAGTCGAACCAAGTATTCGCACTGCCAGTGGATCTGGAACACAACGTCTCTATGGTTTCCGCGACATTCTCGTATTGAAAATAGTTAAACGTTTATTGGATGCGGGAGTATCACTGCAAAATATTAGAACTGCCGTTGAACATTTACGCAGTAGGGGAGTAACAGAGTTAGAGCGCATGACAATTATGAGCGATGGTGCATCGATCTATGAGTGCGCAAGCCCTGATGAAATTATCGACCTCTTAGCCGGTGGTCAAGGTGTTTTCGGAATCGCTGTAGGAAAAGTCTGGCACGAAGTAGAAGGTTCACTCTCTGTACTACAAGGTGAATTTAGTACACATGGAACAGGTGTCGAATATAACGACGAACTTTCTCTACGACGCAAGAGCAAAGGCGCATAAAAAGACATATTCTTAACTCATAGGGCCAATGCCGGTCCGTCATATGGGTAGGGGAAGTTAGTCATGGTTGATTACGACGCATTTTCACGTCGACACATAGGACCAACTTCAGCAGATGAAAAAGCAATGCTGAAGTACCTTGGATACTCAAATCTTGATTCATTCATCAGCGATGTTGTTCCATCTAATATTGCAATAAATGGAGTCATCGAATCGGCATTAGATAGCGGCAAGAGTGAAGTCGAAGTTATTGCCGAGCTTCGTTCGATAGCATCAGAAAACAAAGTTTTCCGTTCTCTTATTGGAACTGGATACTACGGAACAATTGTTCCTCCAGTAATCAAAAGAAATGTTTTAGAGAATCCAGCTTGGTACACGGCATATACGCCTTATCAACCTGAAATATCTCAAGGACGATTAGAAGCCTTATTTGCTTTCCAAACAATGATCTGCGAATTAACAGCGTTAGATATCTCTAATGCATCAATGCTTGATGAGAGCACTGCCGCCGCAGAAGCAATGACACTTGCAAGACGTGCATCCAAGCTGAGCGATGACGCAGTTTTCTTGATTGAAGAACATGTTCATCCGCAAACAAAGGCTGTTGTGTATACACGAGCCAAACCACTTGGTATCACTGTTATTGAGATTGATTCAGGCCATATCGTTCGAGATGGCTATGACGGCGAGTTCTTCGGTGCTTTATTGCAATACCCAGATACCACCGGAACTGTAATTAACTATTCGAATTTTGCAGAGTATGCACATTCTCGTGATGCGATTGTCATTGCAGCAACTGATCTACTTGCTTTAACTCTACTTAAGCCGCCAGGGGAGTGGGGAGCCGATATTGCTGTTGGAACGTCGCAGCGCTTCGGTGTTCCTATGGGATTCGGTGGGCCGCATGCTGGTTTCTTGGCTGTACGCAATGGTCTCGAGCGTTCGATGCCTGGTCGACTTGTAGGTCAAAGTATTGATGCAACTGGTAAGCCTGCATTTCGCTTAGCGCTGCAGACGCGCGAACAACATATTCGTCGCGATAAGGCAACATCGAATATTTGTACTGCGCAAGTTCTATTGGCAAACATGAGTGCTTTTTATGCAATGTGGCATGGTCCAGCTGGTCTGCGACATATTGCTGCTCGCGTAAATGGCTTTGCATCCAGACTGCAAGCTGCAACGAACAATCGTGATGATGTGGTTTTTGATACGGTGCATGTTTCTGTTAAAGATGCAAAAGCAGTTCATGCAAAAGCAAATGCTATGGGGATAAATTTTGCAAAGGTTGATGATTCTTCGTTGCGTATTTCCTTTGATGAACAAACGACTGAGCAGGATTTTGCTGACGTGCTTACGATTTTGGGCGTGCAGGATGTTGCAGGCCGCGAAATTCCTACCCAGTTTCTGCGGACAAGCAGTTACTTAACACATCCTGTTTTTAACACTAACCATAGTGAAACCGGAATGATGCGCTATCTTCGTAATTTGGCCGATAAAGATTTGGCGCTGGATCGAACAATGATTCCTTTGGGTTCGTGCACGATGAAGCTCAATGCAGTTACCGAGATGGAAGCTGTAACGTGGCCAGAATTTTCTTCTCTGCATCCATTTGCACCCGCAGATCAAACAATTGGTTCACGTAAATTGATTCAACAACTTTCCGATTGGTTGGTTGCAATTACTGGATATGACGCAGTGTCTTTACAGCCTAACGCTGGAAGCCAAGGGGAGTTCGCCGGATTACTTGCAATTAGAAACTTCCATGATTCACGTGGGGACGGTGCAAGAAACATCTGTCTTATTCCTTCGAGTGCACATGGCACAAATGCAGCATCAGCAGTAATGGCAGGAATGAAAGTTGTGGTTGTTGAATGCGACGTTAATGGAAATGTTTCAGTAGATGACTTGAAGCAGAAAATTGCTGAGCATGCAGATGTACTTGCTGCATTGATGATTACTTATCCATCCACTCACGGAGTATTTGAAACGGCAGTCTCGGAAATCTGTGCGCTAGTTCATGATGCAGGCGGACAAGTTTATGTAGATGGTGCAAACTTAAATGCTTTGGTAGGCGTTGCTCAGCCTGGAAAGTTTGGCGCTGATGTTTCTCACTTAAATTTGCATAAAACCTTTGCGATTCCTCATGGTGGAGGAGGCCCTGGTGTTGGTCCAGTTATTTGTCGATCACATTTAGCGCCATTTCTACCAAATCATCCACTCGATGCATTGGCTGGACCAGTAACAGGCCCTGGACCAATTTCTGCCGCTCCATATGGATCAGCGAGCATCCTGCCAATCTCTTGGGCCTACATACGTTTACTGGGGGGAGCAGGGTTAACTCACTCAACTCAGAGTGCGATTTTGTCGGCCAATTACATCGCGGCTCGACTTCACGATTCATATCCAGTTCTTTACACGGGTGCCAATAATCGAGTTGCCCATGAGTGCATCCTTGACATTCGTGGATTAACGAAAGATTCCGGTGTTAGCGTTGATGACATCGCCAAACGTCTGATGGATTACGGTTTCCATGCCCCAACGATGTCATTTCCTGTCGCTGGTACCTTGATGATTGAGCCAACTGAATCCGAAGATATCGCCGAGATTCACCGCTTCATCGATGCAATGATTTCAATTAGGACCGAGATTCAAGAGATCATCGATGGAAAACTAAGTGTCGAAGCCTCAGCTCTACGCCACGCACCGCATACGGCGCTTTCTGTCGTGTCCAGCGAATGGGACCGAAGCTATAGTCGAGAAAAGGGTGGCTATCCCGTTGCATTAGATGGTTTGGTGGCAGGTGAATCAATTGGCTCTCGGATGAAGTACTGGCCGCCGGTTTCACGTATCGATGGCGCCCATGGTGATCGCAATTTGGTCTGCTCCTGCACGCCTATGGAGGATTACAGGTAGGAGAGCGCTCTGAGAGCTTCGCTTGACTGCTGAGTTCGTATTACTTTACATAATGTAACTTATCGGCGATATGGATAAGCACGGCGGGCAACCACAAGCAGCCAGATTAGCGTCATGATTAAGACCCAATCCCCATATTTATCCCGTGGAGATTGCTGGCTAAT
>CAIQRN010000059.1 GCA_903874255.1 uncultured Actinomycetes bacterium | reverse complement strand
ACTCGCCCAGTACCGTCATGTTCGGGTACTAAGGACGGGTCTAATTCTTTTTTACTAATAACTAGACCCCTTCAGCTGCAGCATTTGCTGCTTGAATTGCACGGTAGCGCATGATCCAGTTTGTGCCCCATGGATCAAGACCTAGCAACAGATCAGCTGCGCGAACAGATTCAACGATTGCAGGAGTACGTGAATCCATAACAGCACTTGTTAAGCCCATCGCCATTGCAGCTGGTAAAAATGCTGCGTTCAGTGCATGACGGTGAGGCAAACCAAAGGAGATATTTGATGCACCTAAAGTCATATTTAGGCCGTATTTTTCACGGATCAAATAGATAGTTTCAAGCGTGTGTTTTACCGCTTCAGGGTCAGCGCCTACAGTCATTGCAAGTGGATCGATTACTAGATCCTCAAGTGGGATTCCATATTTTTCAACGGTGCGGACAATCTTTTCAACGATAATCATGCGCTCGGCTGCAGTTGCTGGGATTCCAGTTTCATCATTAGGAAGAGCGATGATTGCTGCGCCATGCTTTTTAATTAAAGGTAGGACAAGTTCCATACGGTCGTCTTCACCAGTGACGCTATTAACTAAAGCTTTGCCTTGATAAGTTTCAAGGCCTGCTTGCAGCGCTTCGATAACTGAAGAGTCGATACAGATAGGCAAATCAGTTAATGATTGAACTAAAGTTATAGCTTTTGCAATCAATGCTGGTTCATCTGTAAGTGGAACACCCATATTTACATCAAGAACATCAGCCCCGCCTGCAACTTGTGCGGCAACATCTTTTTCAATAGCAGAGAGATCACCTGCGCGAAGTTGTTCTTGAAACTTCTTGCGGCCCGTTGGATTAATACGCTCACCGATAATGCAAAATGGTTGATCATGGCCCATTGTTATGGTCTTGCCGGGTGAGCTAAGAATTGTGTGCATGCTGGGCTCCTAGTTAGTTTCTTGGTTTCTGTCCGAGATCGTGCATAAAACTGTTTAGTGAATCATCGTGCCGAAAATCTGTAACATGCAAACCACGGACTCCAGGAAGAGTCAAAGCATGGCGTGCAAGCTCAAGGGTTAAATCGTAGGCCTCTTTGGCCTGATCAGCCGCCGCGGCAACACGTGCAACTGTCTGATTCGGCACATCGATTCCGGCAACCTTGTCATTCATAAAAGAGAGAGGTCTTGCACTCTTGACTAGAACCACGGTTGGTATCAACTTCAAGTTGGGAGCGATCTTTGCAACACCTTTGCAGAAAGCCTCAAGTCGATCAGGGTGATAGCAGATTTGAAGCTGCAAAAAACTAGCTCCAGCACGATGCTTTTTTAAAGCTCGCTCAATTCGATAATCAAATGGGGGAGCAGCGGCATTTTCAACTGCGCCGATATAGAAGTTGGGGGCTGGGTTAATCTTTCGGCCAGATAAGTACTTACCGCCCATCATTATTCTGGTGATGTTAATAGCTTGAATACTGTCGATATCAAAGACTCGGCGGGCCTCGGGCTCATCCCCAGCAGTGACGTCATCACCGGTAAGGAGTGAAACATTTTCGATTCCGTGAAGTGCCCCGCCCATTAAATCCGATTGGATAGCTAAACGATTTTTATCGCGGCACACAACCTGCATGATGGGCTCAAGGCCATGCATCTTCATTGCAATCGCTGTTGTTGTATTAGAGGTATGGGCATGGGCAGCAGGATTATCAGTTGCATTAACTGCATCAAACCATGGTGCTAATCGGGCAGCGTCTCGGGCAACCGATGCCATTCCACCACCATCGATAGATGGAAACTCTGCAGTAAATACTGTGTCGTTGCTATTTTCTAATTTTTCGCGCAATATTGACATTAGTGCGCCTCGTCTTGCGTAGACCAACCAGCAGGTGTTTGCTGATCGCGCTTTGTAATCAAGTTAATCCACGATGAAGTTCCTTGAAGGCGCATATCTACTGGTGGTCGTAGTTCATTGAAATGTTCTTTCCATACTGTTGGCATCGGCAGAGCGACCTTGCGGTCATATGCTTTTAACCATACACATTGCATTTCAGGCTTTACTTCGCAATTACCATTTTCGCGTACGCCACCACATGGGCCGTTACGCAAAGTCTTTGGACATGTCATTGGACATGTCATGCCAGTTGAGTGCAGAACGCATTGTCCGCACATGCGACAGTCCCATACGGGCTTTTTAATCGCATGTTCAACAAAAGGCAGAAGTTTTTTAAGCATGAATCTTATTTATACCTTAGCTGCTGCGCGCTTTTTAGCAATAAGATCTTTAGCAATACGCACGGCAGTAGATGCATCGGCTGCAAAGCCATCGGCACCAACAACATCGGCATATTCCTGTGTAACTGGTGCTCCACCGACCATGATGATTACTTGATCGCGTAAACCAGCCTTGGTGATCTCGTGGATGTTAACTTTAAACATCGGCATCGTTGTAGTTAAGAAGGCTGACATTCCGACGATATCTGGCTTGTGTTCGATAATCGCTGCAATGAATTTTTCTGGTGCAACCTGAACACCGATATCAATAACGTTAAAACCAGCGCCTTCAAGCATGATATTTACAAGGTTCTTGCCGATATCGTGAACGTCGCCCTTCACGGTTCCCATCAAAAATGTACCTACTGTTTCAGCGCCAGTTTCAGCTAGCAATGGGCGCAGCACGTTGAGTGCACCTGACATCGCTTTACCTGAAATCAGCATCTCTGGAACAAAGAAATCTCCGCGCTCAAATCGTGCACCAACTTCTTCCAATGCTGGAATCAATGCATCGAAAAGGATGGCGCTAGGCGTCATTCCATCGGCAATGCCTTGGTTAGTGAGTTCGAGAACTGCTGGAGCGTTACCGACAAGGGTCTCGTCAAAAAGAGCTTTGATGATCTCGTCATGTGTCATGCCGCACCTATCTTTCCATCGTGGTTTGCTTGGAGTGTTGCAATCTCGTCAATGATCATGTCACCGATCTTGAAAAGATCTTTCTGAGTCAATCGAGTTGATGGACCAGAAACTGAAATTGCACCAACGACGCGGCCATCGTGCTCGCGGATAGGTGCAGCTACTGCGACTAAACCCTCTTCGAGTTCGTCAATGATTAATGCAAAACCTTTTTTACGTACAACTTCTAACTCTTCAAGAAGTCGTGTGCGTGAAGTAATTGTCTTTGATGTTCGCTTTTCAAGTCGCCCGGCAGGAATCGCAACTGCTGCATATGCCAGCAAAACTTTACCCAGCGCTGATGCGTGATACGGAACGGATTTGCCGACCCAGTTAGTTGCTGACAATAAATACTGTCCATCTACTTGGTCGATTAACTTAAGATCTCCATTGCCGGCAACGGCTAAGTTGGAAGTTTCGCCAGTGCGATTAGCGAGAACCTCTAAAATATTATGCATACGCGCAACAAGAATT
>CAIQRN010000058.1 GCA_903874255.1 uncultured Actinomycetes bacterium | reverse complement strand
TTCTTCCGCCGCTGATTTAGCTAACGCCTCTAGTTCAGCTGTTGGTTGTTGTGCCAGCCAAATAACCCGCGAATAGTTTTTGAAGTAATCATCGCGAAGCTCTGGGCGAATATCTAAACCAAGTTCTACGATAACGCTGCGATGAAAAGATTTGACGAGAAAATCCGTTAAGAAGTAAGTGCCGGCATCTGACTCCATAATAGATTCGATCTTTTCACGGCCCGCGAAGATGTCATAACAGTGATTGCCGCCTAAACGTTTTACTGCGTGATGTTCAATGACGGTATCGAGTGCGCCATATGTTCCACAATCTGCATATGCAACGGCGCACCGTGAATGTTTATCCTTGATTTCATTGAGCAGTTGGTCGACTTCTCCAGCGATTTTTTCAGGGCGATTATGCAGCAGCGGTGGCAGGGGATAGATAGTGATATCTAAGGAATCTGAGGCTGCAATATCGGCGATATGAGTGGCTAAGGCGCCACATGCAACGATTCCGATGCTCATGCAGGAAAGGCTAGGCGTTCAACAAACTTATCGTTGAAATCTTCGCGATCAGAAAGTTCAATGTAATCAATCTCTTCGAGCAGAGCTTGTGCACCGTGACGCTCTTGTGCCGATAACAAAACCATCTTGGCGCCTTCACCGGCTACGTTACCTGCCGACATAATGCGCATGACCGAAAGCTTTGGTACTAAACCAATCTTGATTGCAGATGAAGGTGAAAGATAGGAACCAAATGAACCGGCAAGAAGAACTTGCTGGATCTCTGATTCTTGAACACCAAACTCTTCAAGCAGTAGCGCCCAACCAGTAGCGATAGCGGCCTTTGCAAATTGAAGTTCGCGCACATCGCGTTGAGTCAAAAAGACGCAGTCAGATAGATCGCCAACTTCTTTGCTCCATGTCAGAACAAATACACGCTCACCTTCGCGGGTTACTAAACGGCTAGCAAGCTTTGGTGCGATTGTTAATGCAGCTTCATCAGTTACAAATTTGCCTGAATGATCAAGAAGTCCAACCTGAACCAATGATGCGCATGCATCAACTAAGCCTGAACCACAGATACCAACGGCAGGGGCATCATCGATTGTGCCAATAACAAACTCGCCGTCAACGACCTTAATTGTTTCGATAGCACCAGATGCCGCGCGCACGCCACATTTAATACTTGCCGCTTCGAAGGCAGGGCCAGCTGGAGCGGCTGTTGCAACAATCTTTTCACCATCGCCTAAAACGATTTCGCAGTTTGTGCCAACATCGATGAACAGTCGCAGACGCTTGTCGCGATCCATTCCCGATGCAAGAGCTCCAGCGATGATGTCGCCACCAACGTATGCACCCAGTGATGGCAAGATCACAGCTTTAGCTAATGGATGAACTTCGATACCGATCTCTTTTACATCGATATTGGGATAGTCGGCACTTGCCATAATAAATGGCGCAACGCCAAGGGGTTCTGGATCGATTCCAAGGAGAAGTTGAGTCATAGTGGCGTTACCGGCAATTGCTAGTTCGTAGACATGGTGCGGATTAACGCCTGCTTCAATGCAGACCTCTTGGGTCAATTGATTGAGTGTTTCCTGCGCTAAAGCACTCAATTTTGCCAAGGCATTGGGGTCAAGCATCGTTGCGCTGATGCGAGTAATTACATCGGCACCAAAAGGCTGTTGCTTATTGAGCATTGATTTAACGGCAACTGGAGTACCCGTGTTGAGATCTAGCAGCGTTGCAACAACGGTAGTTGTACCTAAATCGTAAGCGATTCCATATCGCACATCAGTTGTGTCGCCTGCTTCGATTCCAAGGAACTCTTGATCAACAAAGACGGCAGTTACTTTAAAATTTGCTGCGCGCAAAATGCGGGGGAGTTCGCGCATCGATGCAAGGCTGGCATTAGCCACAATGTCATCGACTGCATCAAAGACGCGCACAATATCGGTACGTTGATCGGCAAGTGATGGCTCTTCAAGTTCGATGTAGCGCTTTTGAACTGCAGGACGCAAGATAACTTGGCGGCCAACACCAACGGTTGCAGCCTTTGGACGAGTAGTTAACGCGGGTACATCAACTGAAATATCTTTAGC
>CAIQRN010000057.1 GCA_903874255.1 uncultured Actinomycetes bacterium | reverse complement strand
TGACCTTGGTGCCACACACTGGGCAGATGCCCTGTGCCATGCGACGACCAGAGTCAGAGACCTTTACGGTTCCCTCGAAATCACGCTTCTCTTTGCACTTAACGCAGTAAGCGTCACCTTTGTATGTCTCTGCTGTCATTGACTTGCCTCCTATCGACGCTTGCAATCCCGTGGGAGTTGCTCCCCGTGCGGGGCGAGCGTTCTGTTAAGCATGACGATACCCCTCATTACGCTCAATCAGGCGTAAATATGCAGTGGCGCGGAGGGGTTTTTTAAGAGATTTGGGGGGCTACTGCGAGCGCAACAGCTTTTTCAGCGCTTCAGGAGCGGCAAGGGCGGTTTCGGCCGCCTCATATCCATCGAGATAGGCCGTTGCCAGTTCGGCCTTGGGAAAGCGGGCTAATAGCTCCTTGAACTCTGCTCCATGATCGAAATATTGAAGGTGGATAGCTTCATGGAAAAGCACGTAATCCAGCGCATAGTGCGGCGCGCCTTTGAGTCGATCTGAGATTCGAATAGTGCGATCAACGCCTGTGCATGAACCCCAGCGCTCGCGCATGGCCCGCCAGTTGACGCTAGATGGGCGTAGGTGGATTTCAGGGGCCAGCTCGCTCAATAGCGCATCGATCCTTTGCACCAAAGCCTCTTCGCTCATGGTGTTCATGGCCTCTTGAGCGCGAATTTTCGCAACCATCTCGGGAATTATCGCCCGCTCATCTGCCTTGCTCAGTCGAGCCGGGATTGAGACCACGATTCGCCCGCCTTGGCGATAGGCCGAGATGTTCTTCTTGCGCCTAGTGGATCGAATGACGATGATTTCACCTTCAGAAATTCCAGGCAGCGTGCCATCTAACTCGAAATCGAGATCTGAGCCATTCTCGCCAAAGCCACTCGCATGCATGTCCGTAAATTTATATCGCCGGACCCCGAATTCTAAGATCCTCAACCACGTGTTGAGAGATTATTAAAATTGAAGTCCAGAAATCT
Organism: uncultured Actinomycetes bacterium; assembly: GCA_903874255.1. Classification (GTDB taxonomy): domain Bacteria; phylum Actinomycetota; class Actinomycetes; order Nanopelagicales; family Nanopelagicaceae; genus Planktophila. The sequence goes on along the minus strand of CAIQRN010000057.1, from coordinate 25,275 downwards.
AGGTTTTAAATAACCCCATTACATGAGAAAAACGCTCACTGTCAAAACGATTCTCAGTTGATTCTCGGCGCAAATACATTTACGTTACGACTACGAACTCCTCGGAAAACTGTTCTATACCAGCAAGGGGAAGGCTGATACAGAATGAGCGGCCGGGGAGTTCGCTTTTCTATTTGCAGGTAGTTTCACTTTGCAACATAGCCTTTAGCTATCGGTCTTAACTCTCGAATATGTACTGACGCAGATTTTTAAATCATTCTGGCAGAAAATTAATTCGTCAGACCCGACAAGTCATCTGGAATCTCAATGCTCGATAGGTAGCTGTGCGGAGTAAGTAAATCTTGGGCAGTTGGCAATATTCCACTCCAGATTCGATCACGCCCCTCAATGCTTTTTTCAATACGCACTGCAGTCCAAAAACTTTGTGCCTCTCGAGCAAGACGAGGAGAAACTTCTAACCCAAACAAAGTTGAGAAGAGCTGCTGCGCTGGTGCTGAAGTTGCCCGGCGACGGCGCAAAGTTTCTTGAAGGCTCACTAAGTTTGGTAATCGATCACCCGCGGCTAGTGAAACAACTTCCTCACTCCAACCATCGATTAATGCTAAAACTGTTTCTAATTTTGTTAGCGCCTCACGTTGTGCAGGGGTTTCTTCTGGAGTAAAAATGCCTTCATTGAGTGCGATGGTGAAACTCTCTGGATTTGTTGGATCAAAATCTTTTCCATCAGCTGCTGCAGAATCAAAAACTTCTTGAGCCTGACGTTGAATAGCATCCAAATCTATTCGAATGCCTTTGCCATATTCTGAAATGGAGGTTCGAATATATGAAACAAGCCAAGGATTGTGCGCAAATAATCTAGCGGCCGCGCTCTCGCGTAGAGCGTGAAAAATACGTACTTCATCCATTGGAATATCTAAATCTTGGCCCCACTCATTTATATTTTGTGGAACAAGTGATGGATAAACGGGTTCCACCAATGGCAACCCCACATCATGAGTCCCCGTTACTTGTGCGGAAAGACCACCAATTGATTGGCCCAGCTGCGTGGCAATCATGGAGCCAATAAAGGATCGAAGAAGTGTTGCAATCATCCCTACGGGGATTTGCATCGCACTTTCGGCCTCACTTTGACCCTCGTCACCGGTCGCGTTACTGAGAAGATCAGAGATTGCAGTCGCTAATCCAATTGCCAGAGGCTCTACACATATCTGCCACCCTGCCAATGTTGTATCAACCCAGTCCGTTCTGGCCATCGCCGGATTTCCAGAAACGTGTGACTGTGGGAAAAACACCGCCTCATTGAGCCAAAGCTCTGCGATTGTAAAAGCCTCTTCAATTTTTGCAACATCGTTTGCTCCGATGGGCGATGAACCTTTTGCAGTAGCAAATTTCTTTGCAGTATCGCGGACAATAGTTTTTGGTAACGCTTCGGTGGATTGAGTAAATCCGGGAGCACTTATTCCCATCGCTGAAAATTGTTGTTGGATCTGCTGCTGCATCTGCGCCATCATGGCAGCAAAATCAACTGATCCGTCACCCTGATTCTTCTCAGGGTCATCGGAGTTTTCCGGCGTAAAACCAAATGGTGTCATGAGTAAATCCTCTCAGTGCTGTAACCAGTAAACCATCTGATTTCTTCCCAAAGTGGGAAAATGATTTGCGTGGGCGTCCACGCCATGCCAGCGATAGACTGACGAAATGTCCAGCGCCTTTCTTGCCCTCATTTGGTGGGTAGTCCCAGCTTTAGGGTTGAGTGGCGCGCTGTTATATGTTTTATGGGTAACGAAATTTCAAGGCAAATTTCAACAGGAAACACAACGTTCAGTTGGACAGTTTCAACGTTTCCAAGATTCGCTAAGAGAGTCGCAGGCACGAGATGCTGCCGCTGAAAATATGGCTGATGAAGATTTAGCGAATAATGATGTGCTGCATGAAACTTCAATGCATGACGATAACTTAAGAAATTTATAAGAATCCCTAAATAATCGTGCGCTTTTCACCATTACCCCGTATCGCGCTAATTCAGTTGATTGTTTTTACAGCATTGGCACTTGTTGCACCCCTTCCATTTGCAATAATTCTGCCTGGGGGTTCGCAAAATATCTTTGACAAGATTATTACTGTTAAAAATCAAAAATCTTATCCAGCAACAGGTCGGCTTGATCTCATGTCGATTCGGGTTACCAATCCTGACTCTTGGATTATTGGACCTGAGATTATTTATTCGTGGATGAAAGCTGACGAAGCCGTCTATCCAAGATCGGCAATTTATCCGGCGGGAACCACCACGGAATCAGAAAATAAACAGGCAAAAGCCGACATGAGTAACTCGCAACTTGATGCAACGACAGCGGCACTTTCATTTTTACGTTTACACCCTGATTATGGAGTGCCCGCAAATCAACTCTCTGCAAAGAACATTAGTTTCGATGTCAAACGCACTGGAGGACCAAGTGGAGGAACAGTCTTTGCAATTGGCGTAATCGAATTATTAACAAAAAGGGATTTATTAAAGGGTAGGCATGTTGCCGCCACGGGAACGATGTCAACTGATGGAAAAGTTGGAGCGATTGGCGGCATCAATGAAAAGATTTTGGCCGCCCACAGAGCCGGCGTGACGCTTTTCTTAGCTCCTGCCGGCAACCGCGAAGAGGTTGCACATGTGCCGAGTGGAATTAAGGTTGTAATTGTCTCCAGTCTCGCCGAAGCCATAAACGCGCTCAATTCCAATTAATATCGCTTCTGCGGGTGCGCTAGCGTATGCCCATGATGAGTAACGTTAACCCGCAATTTAATTTCAAGGGCCGTCGAAGCCCACTAGCTTTAACAATCGGAATTTTGGTTGTTCTCTCGGGAGTATTGCTCTCCTTGAGCGGTTTCTATGCTGATTGGTTATGGTTTAAATCTGTCTCATTTGCATCTGTTTGGACAACAGTTCTTGCAACCAAAGCAATTCTTTTTGTAGTAGCGGGTTTTCTTACTTCATCAATCGTTTTAGCAAATATCGTAATTGCTTTCAAACGTCGCCCACTCTATGTTCCAACAAGTATCGAAGCAGATAATCTTGAAAGATACCGTGCGCAAATTGAACCTATTAGGCGCTGGGTTGTTCTTGCATTAGGTCTTGGCCTCTTCTATTTTGCCGGCACATCTGGTGCAACGATGTGGTCAACTTGGTTGCAGTTTAAGAATTCAACGAGCTTTGGAATTAAAGATCCACAGTTCAACATGGATATTTCTTTCTTTGCATTTAGGTTGCCATTTTGGCAGACCCTTATTGCTTGGGGAATTTCAACTTTAGTTCTTTCAATTATTGCTTCGGCCGTCGTTCATTATCTATATGGAGGAATTCGTCTTCAAGTACAAGATGATCGCACAACTGTTGCAGCTCGCGTTCAGCTTTCGGTACTACTCGGAGGCGTAGTGTTAATGAAAGCAGTTGCATATTGGTTTGACCGTTATCACCTGGCTCTAAAAGAAAGTAAATTGATCACCGGCCTTACTTATACCGATGTCAACGCAACGCTTCCAGCCAAGGCAATCCTTGCCGCAATTGCCGTTGTATGCGCACTACTTTTCTTTGCAAATATTGTTCGACGCTCATGGGTACTACCTGCAGCAGGAACCGCACTCTTAGTTGTCTCTTCAGTACTTATTGCTGGCATTTATCCTGGCGCTATTCAGCAATTCCAAGTAAAGCCAAGTGAATCTTCTAAAGAAGCTCCATTTATCCAGCGAAATATCGATGCAACACGGGCAGCTTACGGATTGACTGATGTAACTGTTACTGATTATCAGGCAACACTTTCAGCAACTGCCGGACAGCTAACTAAAGATGCAGGCACGATTTCAAACATTCGTTTAATGGATCCAAATGTTATTTCGGCAACTTTTCGTCAACTACAACAAATTAAGCCCTACTACTCCTTTCCTGATTCACTTGATATCGACCGCTATACAGTAAATGGAGTTAAGCGAGACACAGTTGTTTCTGTTCGAGAGTTAAATATTGCAGGTAACCCATCTCGAAATTGGATTAATGACCACTTGGTTTATACACATGGCTTTGGTTTTGTTGCTGCATTTGGAAATGCTCGTGATGCAGATGGAAAGCCATCATTTCTTGTCGGTGACTTACCTCCAACAAAGGGCCTTGGCACTTTCGAGCCTCGCGTCTATTTTGGTGAGAATGTTCCTGACTATTCGATTATCGGTGGCGTAAAAACTGACACACCTGTCGAATTCGATTATCCAGATGATGCGTCATCAAATGGTCAGAAGAATTTCACATATACAGGCACTGGCGGTGTACCTGTTGGTTCGTTCGTAAACAAAGTTGTATTTGCACTTAAGTACCAAGAACAACGAATTTTGCTCTCTTCTCTGATAAATAAGGATTCAAAAATTCTTTACAACCGAAACCCAAGAGATCGAGTTGCTAAAGTTGCGCCTTGGTTGACTCTGGATGGTGATCCGTATCCTGCACTCGTTGATGGGAAGATCCTATGGATCATTGATGGCTACACAACAAGTGCTGGATATCCTTATTCAAAACAGACCACTTTGTCGAGCGCAACATCTGATGCACTTACAAGCAATTCAACTGCAGTAACTGCGCAAGGAAATCAAAGCGTTAATTACATTAGAAACTCAGTGAAGGCAACAGTTGATGCATACGATGGCACTGTCACTTTGTATCAATGGGATGAGAAAGATCCTGTTCTTGCCACATGGAGTAAGGCATTTCCTGGCACCGTGCAACCTAAGAGCAAAATCTCTAAGAGCTTGCTTGAACACATTCGCTACCCAGAGGATATGTTCCGGGTTCAGCGCGAAATTCTCTCTGCCTATCACGTACAAACAGCTGCAGCTTTTTACGGCGGACAGGATTTCTGGAGAGTTCCTCGCGACCCTTCTACTTTTGGTTCCAATGCCGGAGCACAGCCTCCTTACTACCTAACACTTCAAATGCCAGGTGAAAAATCACCTGAATTTGCTTTGACTACCCCGTTTGTTCCACGTGGTGGCCGTGAAAACTTATCTGCATTTGCCGTAGTTAATTCTGACGCAGGTGCAAATTATGGAAAAATTACGGTACTTCAATTACCTCGAAGCACTAACGTTGCTGGACCTTCACAAGTTGCATCAAACTTTGAAGCCAAACCAGAAGTTGCGAACTCCTTATCACTGCTTCGCCAGGGTGGATCAGATGTTGTTCTTGGAAATTTACTGACCCTTCCAGTTGGTGGCGGATTACTTTATGTGCAACCCGTATATGTGAAAGCAACATCTAATGCTGCTGCATATCCACTTCTTCAAAAAGTCTTAGTCTCTTTCGGAGATCAAATTGGTTATGACGACACACTTAAGGGCGCACTTGATCAGGTCTTCGGTGGAAACTCCGGAACCACCGCAGGTTCCGGAACGACAACAACTACTTCGGGAACTACTAATACTTCACTTGCAAATGCACTCGCGAGTGCAAAGCAGGCATATGCAGATGGTTTAGCAGCACTTGCGAAAGGTGATTTTGCTGCTTACGACAAAGCACAAAAACGTTTGAAATCTGCACTTGATTCTGCAATAAATGCACAAAGCAAGAAGTAAAACTCTTGGATTTGGTCTTTAACTGCAGGTAGACATAGAATTGCGCCACCGACGCGGGGTGGAGCAGCTCGGTAGCTCGCTGGGCTCATAACCCAGAGGTCGTAGGTTCAAATCCTGCCCCCGCTACTATGTACCAAAATCGAAAAGAAGTAGAGATGGTGCGATTATGAAGAGATTAATCTTCCTAATCGCACCATTACTTTTTTCTCTCACAGCTTGTGCTCATTCAACCGATGGTCACACAGCTGTGACGTCTGCGCCAACTGCATCAAAGAGTTCGGCCATGACATACGCAGTTCCTGCGTCCTGCACACAGACCAGCATCCTTGCCACAATTTCGCCGCTCATTAAAGGTGCCACAGTAATCAATTCGCGGTGGGAACCCGCCGCTGGGACCGAACTCGCGGATTTTCTAGACAATGGAGGAATCGCTTGTAGTTATGGCAATGCGCAAGCCGAAATTGGCACAACTATTAAATGGGTAAGTGATGCCGACTTATTATTTACTAAACGAGAAGTGGATTGGGCTCGTGTCAAGTATGCAAAAGTCGTTATTCCTGGCAAAGATGTAACCGCAGCATATTTTCTATTTAAACCAGTTGGACCAACACAGGAATTTCAGATCTGGGCACTTAATATTTTAATAGGCGGAACCTGGATACAAATAAATACTTCATATCTTCATGACCTCGAGGGAGCTACTTCACTTATTGATGCCGCTATTAATTCAGCACTCATCAAATAGATTTTTTGTCTGGATTTTTATTTAATTCGAAGTGAATTTGTCACTACAAATAGTGAAGACAACGCCATGGCTGCAGCTGCATACATGGGCTGCAAGTAACCAAGAGCGGCAATTGGCAAACCAATCACGTTGTAAATTAAAGCCCAGCCCATATTGAGGCGAATAATTCGAAGAGTTTTCTTGGCAAGTTTTAGTGCATCAATCACACTTGAAAGTCCAGATTTCATAAGCGTTATATCGGCAGATGAAATCGCAGTATCAGTTCCGGTTCCCCTTGCCATGCTTAAGTTCGCTGCAGCCAATGCTGCGGCATCATTAATTCCATCACCAATCATTAGGACGCAATGACCTTCTGATTTCAATCGCTCAACAATCTGCAGCTTTGTTTCAGGCAAAGCGGCTGAGACAACATGGGCGCTTTCAATTCCAACGGTACCTGCAACCGCAGCAGCTACTTCGGCGCTATCTCCTGTCACTAACCACGGAGAAATTCCCATTGATTTAAGTGCGGAGATGGTTGATGCGGCATCTTCCTTTAGTTGATCTCCAACGGCAAAGACTGCAAGTGCAACCCCATCCCATGCCAAAACAGAGACCGTTAATCCTGCCGATTGTGCCGTAGCTATTGCCGATTTAATCTCTGGATGAAACTCTGAACTGCTGTGTGCGACCGCAGTTGGAGAACCAATTAAAACAACTGGTGATTGTGATGTGCAATTGACTCTACCTGCTGCACCAGAACCAGGTGTCACGGCGAAATCGCTTACTTCATACTTCTTGGCACCTTGTGAAAGCGAGTATCGTGAAATTGCAAGAGCCACGGGGTGAGAATCAAGTGATTCGATTGAATTGGCAGTGGCAAGAATGGTTGTTTCATCTAACAATGTTGAAAAAGATTGCCCCAGAACCGCACCGGCTGAAAGTGAAATCGTGGCTTTAAGAACATTCATTGTTCCTTCGGTCAGAGTTCCGGTTTTGTCGAAAATTACCGTATCAATTGAACGCGCAACTTCCAGCACTCGTGGTTCGCGAAGCACAATCCCCCGTGCAGCACCACGACCAGATGCGACTAAAAGTGCAACAGGAGTTGCTAAACCAAGTGCACATGGACATGCGATAACTAGGACAGTGATTGCTACAGATATTGAAGCAGTTAGTGAATAACCGCTGTAATACCAACTAACAAATGTGCCTATTGCAATCAATGTAACGATTGGAACGAATACCGAACTTATTTTATCGGCTAGACGTTGAATCGGTGCCTTTGTTCCCTGCGCACTAATCACCATTGCTGTTATCCGAGCCAGTTCAGTATCACTACCTACACGGGTAGCTCGAACAATTAGTCGGCCATTGTGATTTACCGATGCACCTATTACTTGAGAACCAGGTCGAACTTCTATCGGTTTGGTTTCACCAGTTAACATCGAATTATCTACGCTGCTATCACCTTTGACGACAATTCCATCGGTTGCTACTCGATCTCCAGGTCGAACTTCAAACTCGTCACCAATTTGTAATTGCTCAATCGGAACAATGAGCGGAAAACCTCCGCGCACTATTGTCACTTCTTTGCTTCCAAGTGCGAGCAAAGCGGACAATGCTGCTCCTGCACGTGCTTTTGCCCGTGTCTCTAAATAACGCCCAAGGATTACGAAGAAAATTACACCTGCAGCCACCTCGGTATAAACATCCCCATCACCACTGGCATTTGCATAAATTGACCAAGAAAATGCGGCCAGTGAACCCATGGAGATTAAATTATCCATAGTCGGGTGCAGTAAATTTCGAAGTGCTGCCCGATGAATTGGCCAAGCAACAATTAATACAACTGGTGCGCTTAGTGCAATTATTAGCCAACTTGTTGCTGAATATCGTGTTGCTGAATATAAAGGGTGCGCAATCCCAAAGTAATCGAGTTGAGAAATAAGCCATTCCTCTAACTTTGGGTGCCAACTTGTCATCATTGAAATCGCAACTGCTGGTACGGCAAAGATAAAAGCAAAAAATAATGCTCTGGCTGATTTTTTATTATGCAAAGTAACTGATTGGGCATCTTTTAAAAGAGCGGCTTTATAACCCGCCTTTTCCACTACACGAATTAACGCCTTCGTAGTGATATCTGCTGGCGCCAGAATATGCGCCGTCTCTGTTGCAAAATTTATTGTTGCGCTAACTCCGCTAACCGCGTTTAGGGCTTTCTCGACTGAGTTGACACATGACGAACATGTCATGCCTTCGATTGAAAGTGTTACAGGCTCTAATACTGATTGGATTGCCATGATGCCATCTCTTCTACGAATTTAACGCTTTGATCAAAGTTTCATGGATTGCTTTATTTGTTGACACTCCACTGCCTCCGAACGGACCGTGCTGCCCTGCTGTATTGGTAAAAACTCCACCCGCTTCACGAACAATGATGTCGAGCGCGGCCATGTCCCAAACTGCCAATACAGGTTCAATAGCTATATCCACTGCACCCTCTGCAACCAACATGTGCGACCAGAAATCTCCCATACCGCGTGTTCGCCAAGCAGAATTTAAGATTGAATTGAATGAATTCAAGCGAGAATCGAAGCCAACGAAATCTGAGTAAGCCACAGAGGCATCGTTGATTGATGAAACTTGAGACACCGAAATTTTACGAAGCTGGCCATTGAAATTAACAAATGCGCCTTCGCAACATGAAGCATGCCAACGGCGGGCAAGTGCGGGCGAACTTGCGACGCCCACTACAACTTCTTCAGAGCCATCCTCATGCACTTCGACAAGTGCAATTAGTGTGGCCCAAGTTGGGACTCCACGCATGAAATTCTTAGTGCCATCAATTGGATCGATAACCCAATAACGCTTTGCACCGGAAATATCACTGCCAAACTCTTCACCTAGCAATCCATCATCTGGTCGATGCGTGGCAAGTGCCTCACGAATCGCAGTTTCAACTGCGCGATCAGCATCCGTCACGGGAGTGTTGTCGGGCTTTGTCGTAATTACTAAATCTAAAGATTGATATCTATCTAATGAAATTGAATCTGCAATATCTGCGAGAAGGTGCGCTAGAGCAAGATCTTGCGCATATTTATTTGCACTCATGGTAAGTAATCCTAATCCTCAGGAGTAAGAAGTGGCTGATCTTTTACTGATAATAAAGAACGCAGGCTAGAAAGTCGGGCCAAACGTTGGGGATTCGGCACACCAAGTGGGGCAGCCCATTCATCGAGTTTGCAAGAACTTTCTGCGTGTGAGCAATTCGACAAACATGTAGCAGCGACAAGTGATAAATCTGTAAATGCATCAACTATTCGATTGACATCAATATGTGAAAGCCCAAAAGCACGAATGCCCGGTGTGTCAATTATCCATCCATCACTTGTATCTAGCGGTAATGCAATTGCACTTGATGAAGTGTGACGGCCGCGACCGGTTGCAGCGTTCACATCGCCAGTCAAACGATCTGCTGCAGGAACCAGCGCATTAATTAATGTGGATTTTCCTACGCCTGAATGACCTACAAGTACCGAGATTTTTCCAGAGAGCATTTCGTGAAGTGCATCTAAATCTTTCTGACGGGAAGTGCTTTTAATTGCCGTATGAAGTATTTCAACATCTAACTTCTCATACTCTACTAAGAATTCTGGGACGGCACCTAAATCTGTTTTTGTTATAACTAATTTGGGAGTAATTCCTTCAGTGAAAGCTGAGACAAGAAAACGGTCAATAAGTCCGCGACGAGGTTCTGGATTTACTGCAGCAACAACGATTACTAATTGATCAATATTTGCAACGATGGTTCGCTCCACTTGAGCAGAATCATCTACCGTTCTACTTAAAGAATTGCGTCGCTCTGTGACAGATACGATGCGCGCCAAAGTTCCTTCATCTCCAGAAACATCTCCGACAATTGAAACTCGGTCTCCTACTACTACCGATTTCGGCCCAAGCTCGCGGGCTCTCATTGCCGTTATGACTACTCCATCATCAGTAATACATGTTTGTCTGCCGCGATCTACGGTTGTAACTAGTGCCGAAATTGCATCGGAATGTGAAGGGCGATCTTTGCTGCGTGGTCTAGTGCTTCGTGATGGCCTAACGCGTGCATCCGTTTCATCGTATTCGCGCGGACTCATATCGTGCGCACTTCCTTAAACAAGTAGTGAGCTCCACAGTCCAGAAAAATCTGGGAGTGTTTTTCGAGTTGTAGCGATATTTTCAACTTCAATTCCAGGAACTACTAAGCCCAAAACCGCACCGGCTGTTGCTAAGCGATGATCTTCATAGGTATGGAATACCCCACCGTGTAGTGGCGCTGGCGTTATGTGCAAAGCACTTTCTTCTTCTTCAACATTGCCGCCCAGAGCATTTATTTCGCGAGTGAGTGCAGCAAGTCGATCGGTTTCGTGCAAACGTAAATGTGCAATCCCCCGTAAATGCGATGGCGAATCAGCAAGTGCGGCTAACGCTGCGATTGAAGGTGTTAGTTCGCCAACATCATGCAAATCAATATCAATACCGTGTATCGATCCCGTACCCGTAAGAGTTAACCCAGATTCATTCATTTCAATTTTGGCACCCATTGCAGAAAGGATTGAACGCAATTGATCACCTGGTTGCGTTGTAACTTTTGGCCAATCAGCAATTGTCACTCTTCCGCCACACACCATTGCAATGGATAAAAACGGTGCGGCATTAGATAAATCTGGTTCGATGACTAACTCTTGTCCATGTAGTGCACTATGTTTCACACTCCAGGATTGTGCCGCCGAATCAACTTCTACAGTCGCTCCAAAATTGCGAAGCATGTCGACAGTCATCTCAATGTGAGGCATAGATGGAAGCTGCGTACCTTTATGCGTAGCGATAATTCCATTATCAAAACTAGGTGCAACTAATAGCAGCGCTGAAAGGAATTGGCTTGATGCACTTGCATCGATAGTTATTGCACCGCCTGGAATATTTCCAGATCCATGCAATTTCAAGGGGAGGCTGTATCGACCTTCGTGTTCAACCAAAATTCCAAGTTCTTCTAATGCTTTAATGACTGGGCCAAGGGGGCGTTCGTATGATCGTGCATCACCATCGAATGTGACTTCTCCTGAAGCAAGCGCCGCCAACGGTGGCAAAAAGCGCATAACCGTTCCGGCATTTCCTACATCGACTTTTATTCCACCCTTCATTGGGGCTGGCGTAATAATCCACTGGAGTTCTTCGAAGCCATCTATATAAACGTTTTTTTCGCTGAAACCGATTCCCAATGCTTTTAATCCGGCAACCATTAATTCACTATCTCGAGATACAAGCGGTCGCTTTAAAATCGAAGGTGAGTCAGCTTGCGCCGCTAAAATCAAAGCGCGATTCGTAACTGATTTTGATCCAGGAATAACAACTGAAATATCAACTGGTTTTTTGCCACGAAAAATCGCGGGCCAGTGTGCGCTGTTATTTATCATCGGCTAAGTCTATCGCGGCCTGCAATATGCAGATTTTCCGCATATCCTTCGCATATGTGTGGCAGATATGCGCAGAGTGCAGATATGCGCGAACTCATGGAGCAATTCGAAGTAACAGGCACTGCACCGGACCACTCAATTCCAGTTAATTGGAATATTGCCCCGACCAATCCCATCTATATCATGCGGGCTGCAAATAAAAACGCTGATAACTCTGAGAAAGATCTGGCTGTTGTATCGTGGGGATTAATCGCACCATGGTTAAAGGATGTGGCCGAAGCAAAAGCTTCACAGTCACGGGCAATTAATGCGCGAAGTGAAAGCGTGCATGAGAAACCAACTTTTCGAGATTCCTTCAAATATCGCCGATGCTTAATTCCAGCAGAGGGCTATTACGAATGGGCAACAGCCCTGGGAAAATATCGGCCTAAACAAGCTTTCTATATTTGTGCGCGAAACGGCCAGCAACTTCCCATTGCGGGAATTTGGAGTAGTTGGCGATCTCCAACCGGTGAGTTAGTTGAAAGTGCATCAATCATTACGCAGCAAGCACAAGGCGAGTTAGAAACTATTCATAGTCGTATGCCCGTCTTTATGCCGCGTGAGCGATGGGGTGATTGGTTAGATGCGAAAAATAGCGATATTGAATACTTGAGAAATATGATGCGTGTGGACTCGCCCGAATCAATAGTTACTGCTCGCCCAGTTTCTTCGGCGGTCAATACCGTGGCAAATAACGGCAAGTCCTTGACTCAAGAAATTGATTTGGGCGAGCCAGAAACCCTCTTTTAACGATAATCTTGCGCAGCAATGACTTCGACTGATTTAGTAAAAGAGAGCTCGGCAGACCGCGCAGTCCGCTTCGAGCGAGATGCCCTTGCCTATACAAATGCGCTGTATGCCGCAGCACTTCGATATACAAAAAATCCCGAGGATGCAAAAGATTTAGTTCAAGACACCTACTTAAAGGCATTTTCTTCTTTCCATCAATTTGAAGCTGGCACTAATTTAAAAGCCTGGCTTTATCGCGTTCTCACAACAACTTTTATTAATACCTACCGAAAAGATCAGCGTCGACCTCAACTATCTGCGGGAGAAATTGAAGACTGGCAGTTAGCTGATGCTGCATCACACACGAGTGATCAAGGTAAATCTGCTGAGGTGGAAGCGTTAGAAAATCTTCCAGATAGTGATATCAAACGGGCGTTACAAGATATCCCTGAAGAGTTTCGAATCGCTGTATATCTAGCCGATGTTGAAGGCTTCTCTTATAAGGAAATCGCTGAAATCGTTGGTGTTCCTGCGGGAACAGTCATGTCTCGCTTGCATCGGGGAAGAAAACAGCTCCGTGAGCGGTTAACTGAGTATGCGAAAGAACTTGGCTACAGCGTCAAAGCCAAGCCCACATCCATTTCAGGTGATGAGGGGGAAAAGGCATGAGCTTCGATTTCTTAATGTCATGTAGTGAAATCCTTAACTCCTTCGTTTTCTTAATTGAAGGCAATATCGAGGCTACACAACTTCAATCCATTGAAGTTCATGTTTCACAATGCCCGGCATGTGCCTCCGAATTAATGCATGAACGCCAAATGCAATCACTGGTTCAAGAAACTCTTCGCCGTACTTGCAATGAGGAAGCACCCAAAGATTTGCATGACGCGATATTCAGTCAAATTCATGGGCAGATGGCAGGGGCGTTTACTGAAGTTGTTACTCAATTTAGTATGACTGAAATCTCAATTGAGATCGATGAGTTTGGCCAGATAGAACATCGCGAAGTAACTATCGAACACACTGAAGAAATTCGTTATCTCAATGAAGGCGAAAATCCCACTAACTAAGGGTTAAGCGGGTAGGTTATAAATCATGAAACCGACCGAAGAAGTCATTGGAGCCATTGGCTTAACCGTTATGACGGTTCGCGCGGGTGATTCCTCGGTTGCTATGGGAATCGGTGATTTACCAATTGTTTCGCAATCTAATTTGATGAACTTAATGGAGCAAGCCACGATTATCTCTATGGCCGAACATTTAGATCCGGAAGAAACTACTTTTCCAATTAGTTTTGAAATGATTACTTTAAGCCCGGCTTCTATAGGTGCTGAACTAAGAGCTTTGTCGCGTTGTGTCGAAGTTGAAAATCGGGAATTAACATTTGAATGTGAAGTCTATGAAGGAGAGCGGCAAGTTGCTGCTGCCCAAATAAAAAGATCGGCGGTGGAACGAGTTTCATTCCTCGCTCGCACCGCCGCGCAATCTTTAATTAGTTAAGAGAATTAAGCTTTCTTGGTAGCCCAAAAAATCTCTGCAATTTCATCAATCTTTGCAATCAACTTATCTGCAACTGCAACATCTTGAGTTCCCTTTGTGCCCGCAGCACCTGCAAGCTTTGTCGCCTCATTAAATAGTGAGTGCAACTGTGGGTAGACTTCAAAATGTGGTGCCTTGAAATAGTCAGTCCACAAAACCCATAAATGCTCTTTTACTTGGTGTGAGCGCTCTTCTTTAATTGCAACTGAGCGTGATCGGAAATCTGCATCTGGATTAGCTGCGTATTTTTCCATGCATGCTTTTACTGAAAGAGCCTCAATTTTTGCTTGGGCTGGATCGTAAACGCCACATGGAAGATCGCAGTGTGCGTAGACAGTGGTCTTTGGTGCAAACATGTTTTCTCCCCCATTAAGCACGTTCGTTTTTAGTGCTTTCGGGTGCGAGACTACCGCCCGTGAGCAAATTTGGCACAGTCAAAGTAGCGGGCAACTCCATGCTTCCCGCATACCGAGATGGGGATTGGCTCTTTGTCCGGTGGTTGAAGGCCCCTGCCTCTAAAAAAGATTTCGCCCAATCATTGCTAGGCAAAGTTGTTGTAATTGAACGTGAAGAACGTCCCGGAATCCTTTTGGTGAAGCGGGTGCAAAAATTTCACAATGGTCTTTTTTGGGTCGAAGGAGATAGTACAGAAAGCTCAGATTCACGAACTTGGGGATGGATAAGTGCCAATGAAGTTATTGGCATCGTCCGGTTGAGATTTTTTAGAAAAAGAAGTTAGCGAGTAAACGCTTCAAGCATTAATGCTTTTTGTTCATCTTCATGTAGGTGGTGGTTTCCAGTGGCAGGCGATGCTGTTGCACGGCGTGACACTCGACGCAAAACACGAGAACCAAATCCATGTCCACCATGTTGGTCAGATGTTCGCAATGCAATATGAGACCAAGGACCTTGATTTGCAGGTTCATCTTGAACCCACAGCAAGTTGGCATGTGGGTGCTTATTTGCTTCAGCAACCATTTCATCTATAGGCAATGGATAAAGTAGCTCTACACGAACAATCGCTGTTGATGTTTCTCCCAGTCTTGTTCGCTCAGCAACTAAATCGTGATAAACCTTTCCAGAACAGAAAATAACGCGCGCAGCATCTGTTACTGAACAATCTGAAATTACTGGTTGGAAATGCCCGCTGGTGAAGTCACTTAGACCGGAAGCAGCAGCTTTGAGTCGCAACATTGATTTTGGTGTGAACACAATCATCGGGCGACGCGCAGGATTCTTTGCGTGCCAACGCAGCAAGTGGAAATACGAAGCTGGCGATGAAGGCTGAGCAACAGTCATATTTTGTTCAGCACAGAGTTGTAAATATCTTTCAATTCTTGCTGATGAGTGATCTGGGCCTTGTCCTTCATAGCCATGCGGCAATAACAGCGCCACAGAAGATCGCTCACCCCACTTTTGCAAAGCAGAAGAAACAAACTCATCAATAATTGTTTGAGCACCGTTTGCGAAGTCGCCGAATTGGCCCTCCCACAGAACTAAAGCTTCATCACGCTCGGTGCTATAGCCATATTCGAAGCCCATAGCTGCATATTCGCTCAACAAAGAATCGACTACAAAGAATTGATTTTCATCTGAAATAAGCGCGCGCAAAGGCGTCCATTCATTTCCATTTTCCTTATCAACAATCACAGCATGACGGTTTGAGAAAGTTCCGCGGCGAGCATCTTGGCCCGCAAGACGAATTGGTCGGCCTTCTTTTAGAAGTGAACCAAATGCCAACATTTCACCGGTCGACCAGTCGATTGTTGCATCGTTAAGGGATTCAACACGCTTTGCCAATTGTGGCAAGAGTTTTGGATGCACACTGAAGCCTTCAGGAATTGCGCTTTGCGTTGCCGCAATTTCGCGTGCCAAATCCTCGCTAATTGAAGTAATAATCTCATTGGCTTCTGGGGCAACTGGAGCTTTAAAGTTTGGGTCGGTTTCAGTATCCAAATTATTTACTGCAGCAAAAACTGCTTCTAACTGTGCTTGATAATCACGCGCAACATCTTCAGCCTCTTCAGGTGTTATGTCTCCACGACCAATTAACGCTTCGGTATAAAGATGACGTGTCGAACGCTTTGCATCAATGAGTTTGTACATCAATGGCTGAGTGAAACTTGGTTCATCACCTTCATTGTGTCCACGGCGTCGGTAACAAACCATGTCAATCACTACATCCTTATTGAATGCCTGACGATATTCAAAAGCTAAACGTGCAACGCGTACACATGCTTCTGGATCATCACCATTTACGTGAAATACCGGCGCCTGAATAATCTTTGCGTAATCCGTTGAATAACGTGAAGTGCGTGATGCACTTGGCGAAGTAGTGAAGCCAACTTGGTTATTGACGACAATATGAACAGTGCCGCCAGTTCGATATCCAGCTAATTGAGACATTTGCAAGACTTCTGCATTCACGCCTTGACCTGCAAAGGATGCATCTCCGTGGAGCAAAATTGGCAATACAGAGTAAGCATTCTTAATATTGTGGCGATCTTGCTTTGCGCGCACGATGCCTTCAAGAACTGGGTTAACTGCTTCAAGGTGAGAAGGGTTTGCGGCTAAGTAGATTTTTGTTGTTGCGCCAGAGTTTGCAGTAAAGATTCCCTCAGTACCCAGGTGGTACTTAACATCTCCAGAGCCCTGAACCTGATTTTCTGCGTAATGGCCTTGAAACTCTTGGAAAATCTGTCCGGCAGATTTTCCTGCAATATTTGCCAATACATTCAACCGGCCACGGTGTGGCATACCAATACACACTTCATCAAGACCACGTTCAGCAGCCGAAGAAATTACTGCATCAAGAAGTGGGATTACTGACTCGCCACCTTCAAGAGAGAATCGCTTTTGCCCGACGAATTTAGTCTGTAAGAAATTCTCAAATGCTTCTGCACTATTGAGCTTGTGCAAAATTCGCAGATGTTCTTCGCGTGGGAACTTTTCTGCAGCAGTTTCAACGCGCTCTTGGATCCACTTTCTTTCCTCTGGATTTTCAATATACATATATTCAACGCCAACTGTGCGGCAATATGAATCGCGCAATATTCCAAGAATCTGACGAAGTTGCATGAACTTGCTGCCGCCAAAACCACCCGTTGCAAATTCACGATCTAAATCCCACAGAGTTAAACCATGGTTCATTACATCTAAGTCAGGGTGTGCCCGCTGAACATATTCCAGTGGATCAATATCAGCCATTAAATGGCCGTTTGTGCGGTAGGCATGAATGAGCTGTTGAATTCTTGCTGTCTTATCGATTTCTTCATCACGAGCAAACTCTTTGTCGGCCGCCCAACGAATTGGCTCATATGGAATATGTAGCGCCGCGAAAATATCCTCATAGAAACTATCTGCACCTAATAAATATTCATGCATTCTGCGCAGGAAATCGCCAGAAGTTGCACCTTGAATAATGCGGTGGTCATAAGTGCTTGTAAGAGTTACAACTTTACTGATTGCAAGGCGTGCAAGTGTTTCTTCGCTAGATCCTGCAAATTCAGCTGGGTAATCAAGTGCGCCAACTCCAAGAATTAATCCTTGGCCCTGAACCAGGCGTGGTACTGAATGCACTGTTCCAATAGTTCCAGGGTTGGTAATTGACATTGTTGTTCCAGCAAAATCTTCAACCGTTAAAGACCCACCGCGAGCTTTCTTAATCACGGCTTCATAAGCGCTTACAAACTGAGCGAAATCTAGCGACTCGCAACCTTTAACAGACGGAACAAGCAGTTGACGAGTTCCATCTGGTTTCGCTAAATCAATGGCGATTCCAAGATTAATATGCTCGGGTTTTCCAATTGCAGGTTTTCCATCAAGTTCACCGAAAAATGCATTCATCTCTGGCATTGCACGTACTGCACGGATCATTGCATAAGCGATGATGTGAGTGAAAGAAATTTTTCCACCACGAGCACGCTTCATGTGATTATTAATAACGATTCGATTATCAATCATTAATTTCGCTGGAACTGCACGAACCGAGGTTGCAGTTGGAACAGTTAAAGATGCCTCCATGCTTTGAACTACGCGAGCAGAAACTCCGCGAATAACTTCAAGCGTTGAAGCACTTGGTGTAATTAATACTGGAACTGGTCTAATGACTGGGTCAGCAGGTGTCGGTTGTGTGGTTGCAGTTTCATGAACTAGCGGCTGAACATGTTGAACTGCCGCGGGTGCCTCCGATTGGGCAACGATTTGTTGTGCCTTTGGAATCGGTGGAACGCCTTTTGAAATTTGAGCAGCTGGAGTTTCGGGTTTATTGTTTTTAAAATATTCAATCCACGTAGGGTCTACGGAGTTGGGATCTTGTAGATATTGCTCGTACATCTCATCGACGAGCCAATCATTTGCACCAAAATCCTGTGCCGACACTGGCGAACTCCTTCTTGGCAGTAATTAGGTAAAGCCTATAGGCATGAGGCCCGCGCTTAAACTCGAAAGCCCCATCTCAGGCGCGAGATAGGCCACATCACCCCTTTAAGGCGCCCCTTTATTCTGGAATAGCGCGCAAAGTGGCTACCAGAGTTAGCGCCCCAAGAATAAATAGTGGGATCGCAAGGATGTAAAGGTGAGCAGAGAACTGATACTTCGAAACTCCGATTGCAATTAAATTCGCCAATACTGATGGTGCACGACCGAAGTATTTTCCTCGACGATAGCCAGCAGCGGCTGCAAATAATCCGCCAGAACCAAGTGCGATAAAGATGAGCACACCAAGTAGCGGAAGAATTTCAACCGAGTCAGCAACCACCGAAAGAACAATCAACCACACACCAAGTGCAGCAACGACTACGGATTCAATGGTAAGTAGGGTTGACACTACTGCGCGCAACCGTGCTGCTTTGGCAGGATCTTGATTCATGGAAGAGAGAATAACTTATAAAGAGAGTCATTCACCTCTATTTTCACATGACGGAATCCATGATTCTCAAACACATCTTCTAGCACCAACATATTTCTATAAAGAACTTGAACGCGAAATTGCCCTCAGTGCCCGCACTGGTATCAACTTTTGGGCAGTCAGAATTGTATTTACCCGTGTCAGCAGTGATGGGAACAGAAGAGAAGAAAAACTTCGCGCTGAAGATGTTTTGTATTTTTCTCAGGCATTACAAGCATTAACTAGAAAAGAGGATTGCGTTGCCCGTTTGGGGGTCAATGAATGTGTCATTCTTGTTCGAAGCTCAGGCAACACCGTCGGAACTCTACTTAGCAGATTAGCAAATGATCCTAGTCTGACTGTGAATAACGCACTTGAGATTTCACTATCAACTATTGAATGTGAAACAGGTGAAAACGCCTTGTCGTTTCTCAACCGTTTAGATCAACAGGCTTTATCCACGCAATAACTCAGTACCAGCTTTCAATGTCAGTCATGCTTCTACATTTCCAGGCATGGACCTAGATATCGATATAACTTTTGGTGCACTTGCTGTCTACATGCAGGATCCCACCGTTGAGGAAGTTTGGATTAACTCCCCTGAAAGAATATTTATAGCTCGTGCAGGTAAAAGCGAACTCACAAATCTATTGCTTACGAGCGAGGAAGTTCGAAATATAGTTGAGCGGGCTTTAATGTGGGGTGGTCGTCGACTTGATTTATCGCATCCTTTTGTAGATGCCCGCTTGCCTGACGGAAGTCGTTTGCACGTCGCAATTCCCGAAATCACTGCGCAACATTGGGCGGTAAATATTAGAAAACACCTAATGAGAAATATGTCGATCAGCGATTTAGTTGATCGCGGAGTTATGAATCCACTCATAGGAACCGCGCTAATTAATTCAGTCCGAGCAGGTCTCAACATTTTGGTAAGTGGCGGAACTCAGTCTGGAAAAACAACAATGCTTAATGCACTCGCCGGTGCCATTCCACGCTCTGAACGAGTTGTCACTATTGAAGAAGTTTTCGAATTATCTCCGCAACTACCTGATGTAGTTCAAATGCAAACTCGAAGTGCAAATTTGCAAGGTGAAGGCGAAATCCCTTTACGTAGATTAATCAAAGAATCCTTACGTATGAGACCCTCACGAATCATTGTCGGTGAAGTACGTGAAGCAGAAGCGCTTGATTTATTGATTGCGCTCAACTCTGGACTTCCAGGGATGGGAACATTGCATGCGAACTCACCTCGGGATGCGGTAATAAAACTACAAACTCTGCCCTTATTGGCTGGAGAAAATATCTCACATAAATTTATTGCGCCAACAGTTGCATCTGCAATTGACCTCATCGTGCACGTATCACTCGATATGCATGGACATCGCCGCATCAAGGAAGTTTCCACTTTGACGGGGCGATATGAAAATGACCGTGCTGAGATTGAAACCTTATGGGTTTGGAATGGTGAGGATTATGAGCGAGGAATAGGAACACTTCCACATCCTGAAAAGTTCATTGCGATTGGCGCACCGTTGATGAGTTGGTGGCGTCCATGAAGAACAATTTTCGCACGTTACTTTTTGCCTGCCTAGCATCAGCTTTTGTAATTCTAATGACGGGCTCAATCACAATTTCACTAGCTTTTGGAGTACTCATTGGCGGAGCTACGTACGTAACCTTGAAATCTAGGGCCAACCACAGTGACTCCCAATTCATTTCTGCATGGCCTGAAGTGATAGATCATTTGATGTCAGGAATTCAATCGGGCTTATCGCTTTCCGAATCCCTTGTTGGTTTAGCAACAAGAGGTCCAGAGATCCTTCGCCCAGCTTTCACAGAATTTAGAAATTCACTCTTCCTCAATGGGGATTTCGAATCTGCAATTGAAGAACTCAAATCGCTTTTTCATCATCATGGAAGCGATCAGATCTTTGAAGCATTACTAATTTCAAAGGCATTGGGAGGAAGCGAGTTGCTTTCAATTCTTCGCACGCTAGGTGATTTTCTTAGACAAGACTTAGCGCTGCGCCGTGAAATTGAGGTCAAACATAGTTGGATAAAAAACTCGGCGCATATGTCAGCAATCGCTCCATGGATTCTGCTTCTACTTTTATCTACACAACCGACCACCGCAATCGCATTTTCGACACCAACAGGAATCATCATTTTGATTGCTGGGCTTTGCATGACTTCGATTGCTTATTTTTGGATGAATCGACTGGGGCGACTTCCGCAAACCCCCAGGGTCTTTACTCGGTTAGCACACTCAGAAACACATAATCCTATGAAAGTTACTCGTTATGTTTAAGACCATCTTCGTTTCCATGCTCTTTGCGGTTCCAGGTGTGTTGCTCGTATTCATGGGCGATGATGTTGAACCCCTGAAAGCGATGCAGATGAGCGCGAAAACTTCCATTACAAATAGCCGTGACCGAACTGGAATCCGTAATCGTCTAGATGAGATAGGCCAACGTACTCAACGTGACTATGAAAATTTTAGAGTCCGCCAATATGGTTTAAGTGCATCCATCACAGCGGTAGTTATGGTGTTAATGCTTCTTTCTGGCAAATCAATTGCTCAGATTCTGCTTATTTCATCCCTATTATTTGCACTTATTTACTTTGTGGTAGATCGAAACTTAACGATGAAAATTAAGCGGCACCGTGATTCGATTGAATCCGAATTTCCTGCCGTGATTGAAATGATGACTTTAGCGATTGCCGCAGGTGAAACTCCTATGCAAGCTATGTTGCGAATTGCAGAGTCAGCTGAAGGAGAATTATCAAAAGAGTTCGCAATAGTGATTGCAGAGATTAGAGAGGGTCAACCGCTTCATATATCCCTTGATGCGATGGGTCGCCGCGTTAAATCAGTGATGATTCGACGATTCGTTGATGCAGTTGTTACTGCAACTTTAAGAGGAGCGCCTCTCATTGAAGTTCTGGCACGGCATGCCGTTGAAGCACGCGGAAATCAGAGAAATACAGTCATGAATGCCGCGGGGAAAGCTGAGGTTGCAATGATGATTCCAGTTGTGTTCCTTATTCTGCCGATTTCAATTCTCTTTGCGCTTTGGCCATCACTTGCAAACCTCAATTTATTTGCAAATTAATTCTCTACGAATTGACGTGCAGAACTAGGCAGCTTCTTCACCACGTGCAGCGACTTCACTCAAAGTGGGACGGCCAGCTTTGCGCTTCTTCGCAATCACTCGACCATCTTCAAAGAGTTCTCCGCCCCATACGCCCGCTGGCTCTTGTCGTGACAACGCACCTTCTAGACATTGCGCGCGCACCGGACAGCCACCGCAAAGGGATTTGGCTTCAGTGATTGCAAGATCTACCTCAGAGAAGAAGAGTTCGGGATCTGCTGTATGGCATGGCAAATTAAATGATGAACCGTCGGAATAGGTGCCTGTAACTGCATCTAAACCAATCTTTTCATCTGCCCAACCTGGTACTAGTAGTTCGCTGAAGAGAACGCTCATAGTTCTCACCTCTTCTTCCTGTTAGTTGTTTTCTTGTTATCGGGGAAATAAAAAAGGCCCGAATCCTTGTGGATTCGAGGCCTTTGGCTTCTAGTTCTTATTCGATGTTATCGAGTAGAACCACCAATGGCCTCGTCTCCGGCATAAAAAGCGGCGTAAAACGCAGGCTTTGTTGTATGCCAAGATGCAGGCTTATTGGTTGTATGAGCAGAAAGAACTACAGCAGAACGCATTGCGTTTGCTGGTGCGAATGAGCCGTTAGACATATTCGCTTCCTTTCTAATCATCTCGTTTTCGCCATGAAAACGATGAAGTGCAAGGGTAAAGCATGGATAAGGCGCCGCGCAAGTTAATTAATCAGGCCAGTTTCAGCCAAAAAGCGTGAAGGCTTTCCACGATAGCTCATATGCAAATCTACCTTGGCCCGCGTAATACCCACATAAAACAAGCGACGCTCTTCATCAATCGATGCCTGATCCCCCGAAGTTGAGTTGTTATCTAGTGGCAATAAACCTTCGCTTACTCCCATCAAAAATACGCGCTCCCATTCAAGGCCTTTGGCGGCATGCAAAGTTGCAAGCGTAGTAACTGGCATGGTTGGTGGATTATTTTGCTGAACGCGATCTTCTAGTTCACGTAAATAGGTGCGCAGATTCTTTGGAGTAAAACCATTATCTGCATCGAGTTCGCGGGCAAGGTGAAGTAAGGCCGCTATTCCATCGATATGCGCACCAGTTAAAAATGGTTGTGCAAGTGTGCGAAGTTCATCGAGCCATGAAACGCCTTCAACGGGAATTACTGATGCGTTGCGAACTAGCTTTAAAAATTCACGAACATCAGGGCGATCAAAGAATCGCTCGCTGTTGCGCACTTGATACGGAACTTTCGCAGTATTCATGGCGCGCTCTAATGAATTGAGTTGTCCATTGGTTCGAGCAAGAACTGCAATTTCTTGTGGCGGAGTACCACCTGAAATTAGTTTCGTAATTGCATTAACAATTCCTGCGATTTCAGAGGAGTCATCCGGATAAGCATCTACCGATGGTTTATCTCCGTGATCATTAAGGGCCACTAATTCTTGACCCATTTGGGCTTTGCGTAAAACTGAGTTAGCCATAAAAGTGATTTCTGGAGTTGAGCGATACCCCGTTGTTAGGCGAATAACTTCAGCTTCTGGAAACCGCTGTGTGAAGGAATTCAAGAAAATTGGTGTTGCACCGGCAAAAGAATAAATAGTTTGCGCCGGATCACCAACAACACAAATCTCTTGTCTTGAACCCAGCCATGCATTTATTAATCGTTGCTGCAGAGGTGAAATATCCTGATACTCATCAACGGTAAAGAAGCGATATTGATCATGAACACGTTCACGAACTTCGCGTTCCTGTTCAATCATTGCCGTCGTTAGTAGTAGTACATCTTCGAAATCCATGGCACGTTCTTGGTGTTTAACCGATTCATAAGCCGTGTACACCTTGGCCATTTGTTCCGGGTTAATTCGGGGCTTAGCGATTCGTTTACCTAACTCTGACAAGTAATCAATAGGTGCAACTTCGCTGACCTTTGCCCATTCAATTTCCGATGCAATATCGCGCATTAAATCTCGTGATGTTATGGATAACTCCCCTGTTAGCTCTGCGCGCTTAATAGCTTCAGTAATAAAGGATGTTTTGGATGTAATTAAATCCGGTGTACGGCCTCCAAATACTTGTGGCCAAAAGAAAGTGAGTTGTTTTAACGCTGCCGCGTGAATCGTTCGGGCAGCAACGGCAGGAACCCCAAGAGAACGAAGGCGCATGCGCATTTCACCTGCTGCGCGCGCAGTGAAGGTAAGAGCTAAAGTTTTATGCGGATCCATTACGTTTATTGCCGCGGCATAAGCAATTCGATGGGTGATTGCACGTGTTTTTCCCGTCCCAGCACCTGCAATCACACAGATTGGTCCACGCGTTGCAAGGGCAACTGCTCTTTGTTCATTATCGAGGGATTGTAAAATCTCTTCAGCGCGTAAGTCAGACATTATCTCCACGCTTCCCCACCGGTTAGATCTTCAATCGTGTAGCCATCTTTTCCGATGTACCAAGCCGTGATCATTTTGCGGGCAACTGAAATCGATGGTGGTAACAAGATGTCATTGGTTGCAACCGCTTGTTTCATTTCGTCACGAGTAAACCAGCGCACTTCGGTAATTTCTTCTCCATCAGGTCGTGCATTTTCTGGATGATCAGTAAGTGCTTCAAATGCAATCATGATTGATGCGGGAAATGGCCAGGCTTGTGAGCGAAGATAATTAATATCATTGCAATAGACGCCAGCTTCTTCGAAAACTTCGCGTGACACACATTCTTCAAATGATTCGCCGGGTTCAACAAAACCAGCAAAAGTAGAAAATCGTTTTTCTGGCCACACAGGTTGATGCCCGAGTAAAATTCGATCTGCGCAATCCTTAACTAGAACTATGACTGCAGGATCAGTGCGTGGATGATGTTGTGTTGAATCGGCAACACATACTCGAACCGCACCGCCTAAATCACTCACGGTTTCTGATCCGCATCGTGGGCAGTTTGGATGTGCGGCGTGCCAATTAACCAATCCCACTGCATGCATCGCTAAAGAAATCTCTACTTCATCAAGGCTGCTTCCAATTTCGCGCAACGTTGCAAAGCCCTCAAATTTTTCTTCTTCGCTCGCTGGTTCATTAATCCAGCTTGTTCGCCAAGCAAAGTAAGGAGTCTCATCATCTCGTCCAAGACCTAAGAAAAAGCGTTCGCCTTCAGAGAATGAATCACT
>CAIQRN010000056.1 GCA_903874255.1 uncultured Actinomycetes bacterium | reverse complement strand
GCTGGCTCATTAAAAAGTACAACGTGATTCAAATTATCTTTACGTAAAGTAGCCATCCAATTGCCTTCAAATGCTAATGAATGCTCGCTGCCAATGAGGTTAAACTGCAAGCAACCCTTCATTGTCGGCGTTGCTGGGATCAATAAAACTTCAAATATTTTGGAAATTGGAATAACTTCTAAGTTAGAACCATCAACTGAAGAAAGTCGGCCACGAAGCGTCGTCCAGTTAATAGTGACGTGTGTTTCATTCGCTGCGATTAATCCATCGGCTCCGTGTGCTTGCATGAGGCAATCGTAATCTTTGGCCTTTAATCGTCAACATCCATTAGTTGGGTTAAATGGTCAATAAGCGTAAAACTCTCAACCATTGCCAGAGAGTTTTAGATAATAAAAATGGAAATCCATGCCCCAATGATTATGAATGGGCCGAATGCAACTGTGGTTTTTGCAGTAGCCCTCTTCGTAATAATTAAAAATAGTGAGTACAGAGCAACGCCAATTATTGAAAATGTTGCGGCAGGAACTACATGAGGCTCTGAAAATGTTCCGAGTGCCAACCCCGTTAATGCATAAAGTTTTACATCTCCGGCGCCAAGTCCACCTCGAGCGAATAAATAGAGAATGAATGCAAATACAAATGAAAGACATGCACTTGTGATCGATCTCCAAAATATCTGAAAGTCTCGTTCGATTACTGCATCACCAAGTATTAGTAAGAATGTTGCCAAGAGGGTTGGATAGATAATCCGATTTGGTAGGCGTTTATTACGAAAATCTTCCAGTAAGAGCGGAATAGATGCAATGGCAAAAGGCGCTATAAATAAAGCTTGGACAGGCAAGATTATTAACCTTGCGTAAATACGTGCATTATGGAGATTATGACGGGGCCGAGAATGATCAGCAGTACCGTTGGTAAAAAGCAGAGCATGATAGGTGCCAAGATTTTTACTGGAACTTTTTGTCCGCGCTCTCTTGCGCGTGCGCGTCTTGCTGCGCGCATTTCCTTGGCTTGTTCAATCAAAACATTTCCTACCGGAATACCAAAGCGATCTACTTGCATCATAGAGTTCACAAACTTCTGAACATGCTTTTCCTGTGTTCGCTCAGCCATCGACGCAAGTGCTTCAGATCGAGATTGACCAAGCTGTACTTCGGCGGTCACTCGAGCAAACTCTTCGGCAACTGGACCTTTCTGGGTTTCAGCAACTTTAGATAACGCTGCCGAAAATGCAAGGCCCGCTCCAACGCACATCTGTAACATTTCAATTGCATCTGGCAAAGTATCGGCAAGCATTTCCTTGCGCTTAATGACTTTGTTTTGGAGCAAGATATCTGGCAAGAAGAATCCAATAAAAATGGCAATAGCACTTAACAAGAGGCTGCCATAACTCTTATCTTTTGCAATTAAATATAGGTAACTAACGACGAAACTATTAAGTGAGAAAATAATTTTACGGCGAATTAATGACATGTAGTCCTTATTTTGCCAGCTGCCCGCTTGGTCCAACATATGTTCCAGGCGATTTCGGTAACGGATTCCAGTAATTTTCTGCAGAAAACGTTCGACGTCGGGAAGCATGTATGCAACTAATGCAATGACAAAGAGAATCGGAATCAGTTGAATATTTCGAAGAAGCAAAATGAAAAATCCAGAAAAGAAACCAAGTACTGAAAAAACCACCTTGCGTTGAACCAATTTAGAGTATTTCTTGTTTTCCCAGTCACCAGAACTAACCAATAACCGCTCTAATTTGTTGCGGTACTTGTCTTTGACGAGTCGATCACCGTATGAACCGACAACCACCTTGGCCATACCCAACTGCTTGGAAAGCTTCTTGGCTCCTGCTTTTCCGGAAAATTGATAATTACGCACAATTTCAAGACGTCGCATCTTCATGCGAACTTCACTTAAACTGCGAAGACCAACGCGAGAAGCAAGCAAAAGCGTGATCGTTACAAGGACACCAGAAAAAATTGGAAGAAGATTAAATAGTGAGTCGCTCATATTTTAATCTCCACAATCTTCTTAATCCACTTCCAGCCAGCCACAAGGTTAAAAATAATAATTATCGAAAATAAAATACCCAGCGGATCAGTCCAAAATACCTCCACAAAATCACGGCGCGTCAGGAATAGGAAAGCAAAAATTCCAATAGGCAGGGCCATCAAAACATAGGCAGATAACTTGCCTTCTGCGGCAAGTGTTTTAACTTCACGGCGAATCTCGGCACGGGCACGTACGGTGTCATAGGCGGTAGTTAATATCGTTGCCATACTTCCACCGACCACACGCTGAATCGATAACGCGGTCACAGCCCATCGCAAATCATCATTGTCCATTCGATCCGCAACGCCCATGAGAGCTTCGTCAACCGGTGTTCCGACTCTGATTTCGCCCATGGCGCGACGAATTTCGCGGGCTACTACGTTTTTAGTTTCTCCCGAATACGCCTCAAGCCCTTGAACCAAACTCAGGCCAGCACGTAATGCGCTTGCCAAAATATTGAGCAGCTCTGGCAAATCTTCGGCAAATTTAACTTTCTCATTGCCACGCATGGCTTTAATTACAGCCTTAAAAACAAGAGGCACGGCAATAGTGGCAATTACCATGCCTAAGAAAATGGAGTTAACAATCAAAGTGACAAATAGCGATATAAATACCCAAGAACCTATCAGTCCCTGAACAACCATTTCATATCTATTTTCACTGTGAATTAGTTCGAGATTTCTAAGAATCGCAATTTCAATTCGCTTTGGAACAAAACTATATGTAGTAATTGAAATCTTTATTCGTCTTCTTGCCTTTTTAGCTTGGCGGTAAGAATACTTCTGTAAAGTTTTAACTCGTGCTTTTTGTCTTTTTCTATTTTGATTCCTATTGCGCAAATTAATTGCTAGCAACAGAACTAGAATTCCAGCAATCGTGCCGACAAGTGTTTCAAAGTAGACACTTCTATTAAATTGAAGAGGCCCAAAATTCACTGGCTGTTCTACTTCTGCAGATTTCGTTGGCGATGGGCTAGCCGTTGGAATCAACTGTTCGGCTAATATTTCAGAATAAGTCAGGATAAGTTTTGAAATATCGGCAACACCGTAGTAAGCGCCACCACTTGTCTCTGCAATTGATTGTAAGACTTTCTTCTGATCTGAAGTTACTTGGACGCCAATGGCTTCAATCGGAATCCCGACGTTCTTAACATCGGTCAATATTCGATCCAGCTTCAAGAGACTCGTCGTGTCTTTTCCATCGCTTAGTAGAACAATCTGACTTGGATGTTCCAAGGTTTGCAAACTGATCGCCTCTTCAACCGCGTCATACATAGAAGTGTCGCCACCTGCAAAAAGTGAATCTATCTGCCTAAGCGCGGCTTCATGATCAGATGTAGAGGGCAACGCATTCGTAACTTTTTGACTAAAGGAAATAATTCCAATTTTCTGTTCCGGTTTGAGATTATTAATTATCTGCGTAACTGCCGCTTTAACTGCTTCCAATTTTCCCTGATTCATAGATCCGCTTGTATCTATGACGAAAATAATTGGACCGGGTGTTGCTGCATGTGCGGGCAGGGGTTGAAGGCAAAGAAGCCCGAAAACTAGGCTGACTAAAATTCTCTTCATAAATTTATCTCAGCAGAGCCGAAGGTGTAACACTGCCACGTCGGAAGTTATTGTTATTAAATGGCAGACCTGTAGGTACAAGCTCGCCAATATTTTTGCTATTCAAATCCGGATTATGGTTGAAAGTAAAAATGTCCTGGACTTGAATCACATTACCTTCAAGACCAACGATTTCACTTATCTGGGTTACTCGCCTTGAACCATCGCGCATACGATTTTGCTGAACAATAACGTCAATTGCTTCAACGATTTGTTGACGGATAAATTCAATAGGAAGATCCATTCCAGCCATCAAAACCATTGTCTCGATGCGTGTAAGTGCATCACGAGCAGTGTTGGCGTGAACTGTGGTTAGTGATCCTTCATGGCCCGTATTCATTGCCTGCAACATATCCATTGCGGCAGCGTCTCGAACTTCACCAACAATGATGCGATCTGGGCGCATACGAAGTGAGTTGCGAACTAAATCTCTAATCGTTACTTGGCCGGCACCTTCAGTATTTACGGGGCGTGATTCCATGCGCACTACGTGTGGCTGCGGCAATTGAAGTTCGGCGGCATCTTCAATAGTAATAATCCGCTCATTCTTGCCGATAAACGAGGATAAAACATTGAGAGAGGTTGTCTTACCTGAACCGGTTCCCCCACTGATTACGATATTAAATTTTCCAGCAACACAATTTTCGATGAATTTCATTGCTTCAATGGAAAAGGTGCCTGTTGCAATTAAATCTTTAACGGTAAAAGGATCCTGTGCAAATTTACGAATCGTTAGTGATGAACCATCCAAGGCAATTGGTGGGACAACTGCATTAACGCGGCTTCCATCGGCTAGGCGGGCATCAACCATGGGGCTAGATTCATCGATTCGACGACCGACTTGACCAACGATTCGCTCAATTGTTCGGCGCAAATGCTCTTCAGAGGAAAATTTAAGATCTGTTGCCGTAATAGTTCCTTTGATTTCAACAAAAATCTTGTCGAAGCGATTGACCATCACTTCAGTAATATCCGGGTTACGAAGCAAAGTTTGAAGTGGACCTAGGCCCATAATTTCATCGACAATATTTTGTACAAGTTCTGCACGGTCATAGCTAGTTAAAGAGCGCTGGCTGGTTGAGATAACTGAGGCGATAGCTTCATAGACATTTTGCTCAAGCAACTCTTCTTCAACTTGGCCAGAATATAACTGTGCACCTAATGATTGAATTAATGTCTCAAGAACTTGCGTTTTGATGCTGTCATCACTTGTTTGTGGGGCCTCAAAGCGGGGGTTCAACTCTTCGCTCAATTTACTTAAATCAGGAAAGGATCTTGCGTTTTCCGAATCTCCTTGACCAAGTCGCTCAGAAAGACTCACTTACTTTTTCTCCTAAAAATACCGCGCTTCTTATCAACAATAGGACGGAAACTAGTATCAGTACGAATAGCTAAATCAATAATTTCTCGGCTAACAGAATGACGAGGCTTTTCAATGACAAGTGGGACACCGCGATTTGTTGATGCAGATACGTCATTGCTAGATGGAATAAGAGTAGAGAAGGTCTCCCCCACCATCGCTTCAACTTCGCGCATTGTTAATCCAGACTTAATATCGCTTCGATTGAGGATAAATTCCAATTTAGTTTTATTGATATTAAGCGCCTCTAACGTGCTGATAACCAGTTTCAAATTCTTAATCGCTGGCATATCGAGAGTTGTTAATAAGAAGCAACGATCGGCTTGATCAAATACTCGCAGGATTACATCGGTAAATGCCGGTGAAGTGTCTACGACAATATAGTCATAAGAATTCTTTAGTGACTCAAGCAGCGTATCAATGAGTTCGGTTGAGATAAATTCAATGTCGGTTGGATTAGTTGGTGCTAGCAAAATATCTAAATTTTTCATTTGATTGACCATTAGCGAATTTATGCCAAGTTCATCAAGATTATTTTGCATACTAATTGCATCGCTAATTGTTTTCTTAGGTTCAATCTGCAGCGCAACTGCTACGTCTCCGAATTGGAGATCGAAATCTAGGAGCGCCACCTTTGAATCGGTATAATTTGCCAAAGCATGTGCCAAGTTGACCGATAATGTTGTCTTTCCGCAGCCACCTTTAGCTGAAAAGACAATCAGTATTTTGCCGCGTGAATTACTAGCTCCCACAATTCGGCTGGCTTCCATCAGCTGGCCTGAAATCGATAGCGAACGCTTGCTTGCTGCGACTAGTGCTGCTGCATCATCCGAGCTGACGACTTCGCGAATTCCAGATCGCAGCGCTTCGCTCATCGTTGTTACATCCAGGCGTGTTCGCACAAGAATCACGCCCAAACTTGGGCGATCAACGCGAAAATGCTCGGCAACAACACGGGCAGTTTCCATCTTTACATTTGGCCCGATAATGATCAGCTGTTCTTCGCTATTAGCTTTTACTAAGTCATACAGCTCGTAGGTAGAAGTAGTCACAACAACGTTTTCACCTAGGGTGAACTGATAACGCTGTGTCTCATCACTCGAATCGGTCAGAATGAATGTCATTGTTAATAACCTCTTCTATTTACTCAGAATATTGTTATCAGTAGCTGCAGCTGACGTTCCAAAATCCACACCTGTAGTTCTTAAACCAAAGTACAGTGAGAGCGTCTGTGAAGCATGGATAAGTTTCTTAGCTTGATCAGGTGATACCGCAACTGTAATAAGTGGTGAAGAATTGCCAGCGGCACCACCATTGCTAGATGGAAGAACTTGAGTTCCAACGGCCAGAACTTGAGTTCTAGTAATTAAAACATCTGTAAATTTGATTTTGTCTCTGGTACCAGTTACGAAAATTGTGATCTCGGAACCTGGCTGCAAGAAACTGGCTACGCGCGCAGGATCGCCCAATGAAACTGTGACTGCCAGTTGGCCATCTGGAATGACGAGTGCCCCGGTATTTGCTGCCGTCACACCAAAGTTGTTTTCCAAAATAACTTGGCCAGGTTGAAGTGTCTGCATTGCAACTAGGTTTGCATTTGCCGTATTAACCAATGTAATTGCTTGTGAAGGAACTGAATCTCTTGGAAATTGCTTCTGTTCGATGTATCCCTGGTTGATTGCAGAGCCAAGGGCAGTTCCCACAGGAATCTGCTTAAGAGTTATATAGATGGGTGTGGTTTGTTCGGAAGCGCGAATCCGTGATTCAACACCAGATGTATAGGTGTAGATCGCCAACCCAGAGAGCACGGAAAGCACAATGATCACTATGAGTTGAAGGGTTGACTTCTTCATCTTCGCACGTGCCATTTTTTCAGTTCTCGCTTTCAATTACGGTAATAGTTGCACGGCCAAAGCTCCGATATCAGGGGTTCCTGCATCTAGGGAAATGTCGGCCCCGGGTACAACTGAACGCTCAAAGGTACCGTAAAGGCAGATTCGAGTCGCGTCACATGCCGAAGGCCAATTGGAATTTGTTCCATGTGTCACGCCCATCCACTTGCTACCCGTGTACTTAAATCCAAGAAATCCCAGAACTTCATAAGAGTTGTTGGCATCGCAGTTGGATTGACATTCCACGAGTGGAAAGAAAACTTTGGCATTAATCAAGTTGCTGAGTTGAGTTTGAAATTCTCCGCACGTTCCTGCCACCTGATTTAATTCAGGTCCCGTAGTTGCAATGTGCACTACATCACCCAATTTTACTTGTGGTGGTGTTCCGATTCCAGGGCACCCCAAATTGCTAATTACATTGAATCCGTTGGTGGCTGATGCGTGGGTGGAGAAATTGCCAGACAAATTCTTAATTGAACATTGCACAGTTGGTGAAGTGGCATCGAAATTTACTAGCGAATTCGCTCCAGTCAATTGCCAATCGCAAACAGACAAGGCAATCGGCATTATTACTGGTGCACTAGCTGCTATTCCCCAAGCTGCTTGCGCGCAACCTACAACCGTTGTGCTAGAACTTGCGCCTGAGGCTGCACCAAAAATTGATTTAATTCCCGTGCCCGAACTTTGCCTGGTGCTCGTTTTCACTCGAACGTAAGTTGGATATTTTGAATCGACGTTGTGGCACTCGTACTTTCCAGATGTAAGCGATGCACAGGAATTCAAGGGGCTCGATCCGCAAACTTCAGAAACATCCGTCAATGAATCTGGCGAATTTAGATTTGCGTATTTACCGGCAAATTCTTTGACGTAAATCTGATTTGCACAAACATTGCTTCCATAAGCGCCACTTCCATCAATGGCCCCAGTGCCACTTGTTGCACACTCTTGAGCGGTTGCCAGTACGGCTGAATCAGCTGC
Organism: uncultured Actinomycetes bacterium; assembly: GCA_903874255.1. GTDB lineage: Bacteria > Actinomycetota > Actinomycetes > Nanopelagicales > Nanopelagicaceae > Planktophila. The sequence goes on along the minus strand of CAIQRN010000056.1, from coordinate 30,256 downwards.
ATTTTGTACAACTCGACGCTCTGCATATAACGCTGATACATCTATTACAAGGGCTAATAAACCAACAACTACAAGGGATGTGATGATTGCAAAAATTACGGCAATTGCGCCGTCCTCGTTTTCAATACTTTTAAATTTTTTCAGCATCTCAATTCATGCATCTCATAGTTCCAGTTGAGGAAATCGTAAAATCATCGAGAGACGCGGCACCATTTGTGACCAATGACAATAAGCCAACTGGGAGCAACCACTTGAAGTTTGTTGAAGCAGTTACGAGCGTATTTTCCGATGATGCAGTACTAGAGCACTTCGTAACCGTCACTGTTAAAGCACCAGATCCACCGAGCTGTGCGATCTTTGCGGCATCAAGTGCCGAACTTTGTACAAAATCGACAACATTTTGTGAATCAGTGACGCCCGCTGAATCTAAAGAACTTAATCGCGCACCATCATTTGCAACCGATGCGACCATGATCTGTGTATATCCAATTCGCCCGAAATCGACTAGTGCAAAAATCAAAACCAGCATCAGGGGCAGAATGAGCGCAAACTCAACAGCAGTTGCGCCACGTTCAGAAAATAAAACACCTCTTCGCATCATGATTCAATTACCAATGCGAAGAGGTGTTTATTATCTAATTTAATTTATTAGGCACAAGTGATAGCGCCAGTTAAGGAGTTGGTGTTATAGCCTTTTCCTTGAACCGCACATGTTGCTTTAGTAATTTGGTCGCTGATTGAACCACCTAGAAGCTTAACTGCAGCAAAAATAAGAACAGTAATCAAACCGACGATTAGAGCGTACTCAACGGCAGTTGCGCCGTTCTCATTGCGAGTGAAACGTACGATCTTCGCATGTGTTTTTTGGAAGAAAAAATCTCCCGCTATGAAACCTTTTGTGATTAAACCAGTCATGGCGTTCCTTTGCTTTGGGGGAAGGGTTTACCCCCCAATAATATCAAAGCAGGGGGTGAATTGCGGACTTAAAAGCCAACTTCACCTGACCTTTAATTAGGAGCAGGGATAATCTTTGCCTTGTACGGCACAAGATGCTTTAGCGATTTGCACGCCGATGGAATCTCCCAATAGGAGAACTGCGGTGAAAATTGCAATGGTAATCAGGCCAATAATCAGAGCGTATTCAACGGCCGTTGCCCCATTTTCGTCGCGGGAAAATCGAGTCAGCTTGGCCTGAACCCCTGAAATCATGACTGTGAATGCGAAAATTAACTTAGCGTTCATTTCGGCCATGGGATTCCTCTTTCTTGGGGATGAACTAATGCGTAAAGAATATCAACTGACCAGGCGAATCAAGTGGATTTGGCCCTTCTTATTTAGCCTTCACAACCACCTTGATGAAGTACTTGGCTCCGGTGCTTGAACTCAGTTGAACAATATATGTGCCAGCTTTTGCTGCACTAAATGCTGGAAGTGTTGCGGCTCCGGCAGAAGTTGTCTTTACCGTTCCAAGTGAAACGCTCTTTCCGTTGATCACAATTGTTGCAGTCAACTTCACACTCTTTGGAAGTGATTTCACAACTGGCGCAAGTACTTGACCCGTAACTGCTACAACCGTTGGCGCTTTTGCCGATGTTGTAGCTGGCTTTGCAACAGATGGTTTCGTTGCAGTTGCCGCGCTCTGTGGATTGACCTGAGTTACTCCCCCGCCCAATACCTTCGCAGGTGCAGGTGTTGAAGTAGGAGTTGGTGTTGGTGTTGGTGTTGGTGTTGGAGTAGGAGTTGGTGTCGGTGTTGGAGTCGGTGTTGGTGTCGGTGTTGGAGTTGGTGCAGGAGATGCAACAACAACTTCAGCGCTGTAGTTCTTCACCGTTGAATCAGCTGCAGTAACTTTCACATTGATCTGATTCTTGCCAGTTACAAGTTTTGTATCTCCAGTAATTACAACAGTTGCACCACTATCTGTAGCAGTTGCAACAACTGCAACAGAGGTAACACCGTTTTCAACGTTGATAGATACTGCCCCGGCGATTGCATTTGTTCCATTCACAGTGAACTTAGAAAGTGAAGTGTCACTTGAAAGTGCAGGAGATGGAGGTGGGAAATATCCACCGCCGCCGCCACTTGGTGGTGGAGGTGGCGTGGATTCATGTGCTATTAAATCTGCATAGTTTGTGACGAGAGCTTTTTGATTATTTGTTAGTGCGTCATAACCACTTCGAGCAAGGCTCCATGAAGAGTTGGTGATGAGAGTTTTAACGGCATCGGCTGCTGTCTGATCTGCAGCAGCTTGTGCCACTGCATCTTCATGGGCAGTTAGCGTTGCATAGTTTGTGACGAGAGCTTTTTGCGCAGTAGTTAGTGCGTCATAGCCGCTTCGAGCAAGGCTCCAAGATGAGTTGGTGATGAGGGTCTTAATGGCATCGGCTGCTGTCTGATCTGCAGCAGCTTGTGCCACTGCTGGATCATCCAGTGTGGTTACTGTTTCGCTAGTTGCAGTTCCATCTAGGTAACCAGTAAGGGAAGTCGTAATGGTGACAGTTGATGAAACCAAGTAACCCAGGCCGGTGACTGTAATTAGGCCGGTGTCGCTAATAGAAACCGAACCTAGCTCGGAATTTGTACCTGCCCAAATGTAACCAGTATCAAAATTCTGAATTTGTAAAGTAAATCCATCTTCGGTCGGTGTTGCAGAACCAAAGGTAGGGTCCAGTCCAGTTATCGCTGGAACAACGCCATCACTTGCTGCAGAAAGTACAGACCAGTCAACTGAATTATGCGCCATAACCTTGAAGTAATACGTGGTGCCATTTACCAAGCTATCCACGGTGCAGGTCAATGAATCAAGGGCTGCGCAAGTTGCAGAACTTGATACATATGTTCCATCAACTGTTTCAGATTGGAAAATAGAGTACATATCGATTATTGCTCCGCCGTCATTGGCAGGTGCGCTCCAACTCAACTCAACAGTGGTGTCCCCGGCAATTGCACCGGTAATTGATGGCGCATCCGGTGCCGTAGCAACAAATGGAGGCGCGATGTTGATCGCCGCAACGGCAGCTGCAGTTGCATTTACATTGTCAGATGCTTTAACTGAAACGATTTTTGTGCCCAAAGAAGAATACGTATGACTGTCTTCGCAAGTGCCGCCAGAAATTACCGGCGTGGATTCAGGGCTTCCGTCGCCCCAGTTAATTGCACAAGTCGTTGCATCCCCACCAGGATCTGAAACATTTGCAACAAAATTTACTGTCTCGTCGACTCCAGCCGTATACGTAGTTGATGCATCAACAGCAACTGAAGGCGGTGCGTTATGCACAAAGAAATCAATGTCGTAATCAAAATCAGAACTGTTCTCGCTATCCATACCAACAATTTGTGCAATGTATTCGCCATCCTGTGGGCAAATTGCCGACGCAAGTTCAATGTACGTGCCATATGTGTGCGCAATAGTTCCCGACGGAGTTATCTGACAAGTGATCGAGTTATTCGATTTAAGTTTGACTGTCCAAGAAGTTGAAACTGTATATGGCTCGCCAGGAGCAGATGCAAGTCGTGCGGTCCAACCTTTGAAGTTTGCATCTAACAAAATCGGTGAACCTTCATTGCCTGTAAATGGCGGCGTAGTAATTGAACTAAATCCATACGCTGTTGGCACATCTGCAACGGGAACCGGCTGGTTGGTTACTGGATCAACCGGCAATAATGAAGTTCCCGCAGGAGCTGCCACAGTTGTGCTTGTGCAATAGGTGTCGTCCATATCTACTGCGTTATCACCATCGTCATCAACTTTGTTGTTACATGATTCGATTGGAGTAGTTGAAAAGCTTCCAGATTTAATCATGACGATTGAATCTAGAACCCGATCGCTGGTATCTGCGATTACAAATTTAATTGTGTTTTCTCCTGCGTGAATCTGTGCATGACAGACCATCTCAACACTCAAACCATCTGATTCGAAGTTCAAAGGATTGCTTGCAGTCATAAAGGCGTTGTCTCTAAAGAGATTGGTGTTAACCGCACTATTAATTGTGTCGATACTTACTGGCACAGTTCCAGTTAATGATGGATTTGGTGCAACGGCGCAGTTTTGCCCATTTACAAATAAACCAAATACGTCGTTATAAAGATTGACCCATTCCAAGTATTCATCAGAGCCAAAGACATACGTGAAATACAAATCACTTGCACCAACCGGTGCTGTGAACTTAAAGGACAGCGATGCCGCGTCATACGTTGCCGGAAACACTGTCTGCGTATCCTGGATCAGCTGATCTAAATCAGCATCGCCATTATTTCCTTCATCAGTTGTAGTGCTATCTGATTTATTTGGCCCCACCACATCGGCAATATTTCCACTAGATAAAATCACTCCGTCATTGAAGGAAACTACGTTGGGATCAACTACGTGAATGGAACCTGCTTGGTTGTTATTTCCCGTAAAGACCACGCTATTAATACCAGTGATGCCGGATGCCGGATCAATCAATAGACTTGCCAAAGTGTTGGCTGACATCCCGATTGAATTTAAATCACTTGTCGTTAAACCATTTCCTACTGTTGCAGCACCTGTAGCCGCATGACCTGTCGGTCCTGTTACTACGAGAAAAAAGACTGTGCCTAGCGCTACCCCTAGATGAATCCAACTCTTACGTAACCTTTTAGCGCTCGAGGGGTAGTCATTTCTCATAACGGCACTATACCGAGCAAGGTTTGAGCCCCCAAGGGAATGGCTGACTTTCTTGGAGCATGCAGAGTTAGCACTCGCACTTTAAGTAAAAAGCTCTAAATAATCGCCAATTCTGCAGCTCTAGGCCCGGCTTCATTGCGAGCGCTGATTCGAAGAACCCTGAACAAATGCATTACATCATGGCGAATAGTTGAAACCGAATATCCCAAATGTTTTGCAATTTCGTGATTTGTTTTACCTTGAGAAACCAATTTCAAAACTTCAATCTGGCGATCTGTTAACTGTTTGCGCACTTGCCCTGCTTCATCATGTGCAAGTGCCCCGCCCGCAGATGCCGAACCGATGGCGAAATCTTTCGCACGATTTCCAATCAGTTGTTCGCCAGTTAAATAAAGACTCAGCGGGTAAGACATTGAGCGAAGCATGTCAACGACCTCTTGAGTATCATCAACAGTCTCCTTGAAATCAACGACTACAAAACCATGCACATTGCCATTATCAATTAGCATCGCGACAACAAGCTTGTGCTGCTCATTCCAGTTTCCCGAATCGATTCCCAGAGCCAACCGCGCAGCATCCCCACGCCATTGATGCCATTCTTCAGATGCATATGTCTTGCCAAGCAGCGCTTCTTTATGCCCGAATTCGCCTATAAAAGTTAATGAGCCATCGTTATTTATTTTGCTAATGCGTGAACTGACAGAACGATATTGCGCAAAACTTACTTCAACTAAGTGTCTTGCAATTTCATTTGGATCCGGATGAGAACTTAACCAGAGCGAAAACTTGTCATTGTTCGTCACGCATTCACCTCACAATCTTTCCTAGATTCAACTGAGGGAACCCTATTTAGAGGCACTGACATACTTGGTACTAACCCCCCGCCCTGACTAGTCAGTCTAAGTGAACCTTAATAGGGCATATTGTGCTCGTCCGATTTCTTGGTGTCAGCCCCAATAGACTCTGGGTATGCCAAAGATGTATCGCGCACTACTGCTGATATATCTCACAATTCTTGGCTTCGCCGTCTTCACTCCGCGCCAAGATCTAGATATGACTGGCGTATTACCGCCACCGACTTACAGCGGTAGTGCAATTCCTACAGCTGCCCATAACATTTTGTACCTTGATGGAGCCTTGGCATGGATCGGCAACTTCTTCTTGCTCATGCCCTTGCCGATATTGATTTATAAGGCTTTTGGAAGTGTCGCGGCCCGCAAAACCTTCTTGATCTGCGTTGGCCTATCGATTTCAATCGAGTGCGTGCAGAATTTTATTCCTGGGCGCGCTGCAGATGTGCGGGATGCTTTGTTGAATATTGTTGGTGCAGGTATTGCACTTCGAGTATTTGGGAAATTTTCAAGAATCGATTTTTAAGTTTCCTGATCTAGAGGGCATTGAGGAATTTTGATACAAAATTTAAACTATTTTCAATAAATCTGACTAAATAGACCCTCATAGTTTATGAGTGGATGGCTCATCACGCATCAATTTTGAGTAGCCATTAAATACAGCAAAGTTTTAAATTTATTTTTAGTACTATATTTCAATTATGACTTCAACTGTGTAAGATTTGTTCATATCACGTCGACCAAAATCTAAAGGTATTGGAGGGCGTAAAATTATGCGGATTCTGATCGAATTGATTCGAAATGCGGTTAAGTTGCTTGCCAAGACAAATTCAAAACTACCAGGAATCCTTGAATTTGATTTAAAGCAAATGCAAGGAAAGGGTGCTGGAGGAGCGAGTAGTGTAGAAATAGAAGCCAAAATAGCTATTGATTTCTTGACAAAACGGGGCATTGAAAACCCCGTAGTGCTCGATATTGGCGCTAATGTGGGACGGTATTCTGCTGCAATTTTAGGCTCTAACCCATATGCAAGAATCTTCGCCTTTGAACCAAGTTCAGCTGCGCGTGAGGAGCTGCAGAAAAGATTTCGGGGCTCAAAGGAAATAACAATCATTCCATTAGCCTTAAGCAATTCAAAGTCGACGCAAACATTATGGTCAGACACTGCTGGGAGTGGGCTTGCATCACTAACGAGGCGCAGGCTTGATCATTTCAAAATAAAATTCGACCACTCAGAACAAGTCGAAGTAAACTCCCTGGATAACTGGTTGAAGGAATCCTTGATCATCCCAGATCTTATAAAAATGGACGTAGAGGGGCATGAATTAGATGTCCTAATGGGAGGCACGGAGGCTCTAAAAATGGTGCAAGTTGTTCAATTTGAATTTGGAGGGTGCAATATAGACACCAGAACATATTTCCAAGATTTTTGGTATTTTTTCTCACAGCTAGGTTTTGAACTCTACAGGATTTCCGAATCTGGACCCATTCGGGTAACACAATATTCTGAAGAGGACGAGTACTTCAAAACTACAAATTATTTGGCTACGCGAGGATAACTTGCAGTCGGCACCCTCTTAGTTTTCCACGTAGTCAAGCCTTGTCTGCGGCATTTCAAGCCGAACAATCAGATACACGCAAAGCATGAATACGCGGGTCAAGTTAATCTGGAATAGCAAAGGCCCGTAATTAAGAGCACTTAAGCTACGACTGGAATCTACAAAAACGATACCGATGTTTCTGGACTTGCACTATTTGAATGTCCTATGAAGAAGCGTTTGTAGGATCAAGGACATAAACTTCACATTCCCAACAACATAACGGGACGAAAGTCTACGGGGTTCTTGAAGCCACCGGTACAACCATTCCAAGCCTGATCCTCGTAACCACTGGGGGGATTCATTCTTATTGCCACTCAAAAAATCAAAGGCAGCACCCACCGTCAAGTACACAGCACTAAATTTATCTGACAGTGCAGCTGCTAAATAGTCCTGCTTTGGAGTTCCAATGCCAATCCATACAAAATCTGGTTGGCTTTTTTTAAGGATTCTTACCCAATCATCTATCAGTAAATCAAAGTTGTCCAAATATGGAGGTGAAATGGAACCCACAATACGTAAGTCTGGATTTCCTTTCAAAAGAACAGCCTCTAAATCTTTTTGACTCTGCGTTGTGCCACCGATAAAAAAATGATTTTTACTTAAACTAGCGTCACTTAACACATCTCTCATAAAGTCTGCGCCTCGAAAGAGATCGAACTTCCGATCGAAGAGTCTCAGAAACAAAAAAAGTGGAGTGCCATCGCAAAGTTTGACATTATGATTATAAATTTCTCGTAGATTATTTCTCTGGGAGGCAAGAACAACACAATAAGCATTAATGAAATGCAGCACAATTGAGGTGTTGGGTCCAATTGGCTTGTTTATTGAATGGCCTATCTCTTCTCTAGTCAAGGGTCGCATCGATATTCCGCCGATGGATACGGTGGTCGCGTGATTATGTTCATGGGGCACAGCATAAGTGTAAAGGAATCACCGATTATGACTGAGATATAGCTTTGATGTTCCGATAAAGTTTGCTTATGGAAATGACAATTATCTGTTCAACGATTGGAAGGTGGGACAACCTCGAGAAGACTTTAGAAGCGCTCTTTGATGGGAAACGTAAGCCAGATCATGTCATCATTGCAAATCAAGCAAATTCTTCTCTTCCAAATTTTCAATATGGTGGGGATAGAATTACCGAGGTGATTTCTTCCCCTGGCCTCTCGGTGGGTAGGAATGCAGCGATAAATTATGCCCTCGAAGAATTAACTAGCCAAAAAAAAGATCCTTCTAGAAGTTGTTTTATTGTCTTGGATGATGACGTTTTAGTGTCGAAGAAATCACTGGAGGAGATTGAAAGTCACTTTAATAATCAAAACGAGATTGTTTTCGTATCGGGATATCTACGGAACCAAAATCCTAAATTTATAAGGCAAAAGAAAAAAAAGAAACATAAATTATTGAACTCGAAAAATTTTTATGGTCATACAATCGAATCCGCAGTGAGTTTCAGGGCTAGTGTTATTGCCGAATCCGGAGTCCGGTACGACGAACGATTTGGTTTAGGACCAGATACCGTCTTCAAGTCAGGAGAAGGAATTCTTTTTGCATCTGGCATTTTGAGCTTTCAAAGTCCAGGACTTTACTGTCCAGATTACCAAGTCGAAGAATTATACAATGGAGGGGAATACTCAGAAAGTACAAAGAGAATTTGGAATTATGCAGTCGGCGAGGGAGCGGCACTATCTGCAACTTTGAGTTCAAGATGGCTTCTCCACAGAATATTGTTAAGACCAGTTGTGGGGATTTTATTCACTCTTATCCGAATCCAGTGGAGGAATGCGTTCAACAAATCCATTAGACTTATGGGGCTGATCCGCGGTGCAATTGAGTACCACAAAATTAGGAGGAAGAGCTCTTGAATTTCCTTTTGACAGCAGCAGCGATGTTTCAAACTTTTTCTAAAGCCTTTTTGGTATCTCTAGGAATTTATCTTCTATACCGAAAAATGGTGGCAATTTATTACAACAATGAGATCAATACACAAATAAGATATGGACTAGAAAATGTTTATCGTATTTTTCAGGTATTCGTAGTTGGTAATCTTGTTATTATCATGATCTTTTTGGGACAAGCCGCGACGGCTTCATTGTTTAACCTTTCACCGTTGATTTTGAAAATTGCCCAGGCCATCGCTTCAAGAAACGAATCAATTTTTTTTATTTTCCTAGGAATCTTTACGGCTATAGGACTTCCAATACTACTCATTATGAAACAAAGAGATAAACTTTTTCTAATCATCACTTTCCCATTTTTTCTCTATATATTTTTGAGAGTTGTTAATCAAAAAGCTGAATTAAATTTTGATTTCTATAAAATGGAATTAATCACGGGTGCCATATACATTTTGCTTATTCTCTCTTTGTCCGTCACGCACGTTAAATTCGATTTTTTTCTTTTAAAATCGGTCCTTAATGTGATTGTCGTGACATCAACAATTATCGGTTTATCTTCAAAAAGTGCGGTTTTTACATCAGTATTCGATGGGGGCCTTGGATTTACTTCAAGAATGCAAGGTATTCTAGCCTCACCTACGATTTACGGTTTCGTAACCAGCCTGGGGTGCATCATTTACGGCTATGAATACCTTCAAAAGAAGGGCTCGCTTCGGCTTGCTTTGGCTTTATTGTTCTTTTCTAACACAATTCTCACGGGTTCGCGTGGGGCACTCTTAGTCGTAGCGCTTGCACTCGCTTCATATGGCCTAGCCGGCGTGCATTTTGCTGCGGTGATTGCAAAGAAATATTTGAGTTTCTTGATGGTCCTAGTCTTTTTCACCCCAATATTTGTGCTTCAAGGAATTTCATTATTGGGATTCAAAGAACGTGAAGTTTTTTACAAAATATCGAAGGACTTTTTTAGCATTTCTAATCTAGTTGGAGTGGGCCCTTTAAGTTTGACCACAAAGGAATTTATAAATTCGTCGTATCTACATAATCAATTATTACAGGTTGTTGTCGAATATGGAATTATAGGCTTAATGCTTTTTATTTTTATGTTTGTATTGTGGCGCAGCAAGCTCGTTCATCTATCGTTAGAGGTCAAGCGAATCGTATATCCGCTGTTGACCTGGGGAGCGTTAAGTCTTATTGGGGAGAATCCGATTCGGATTCATACTCCACTGTACTCATTTACTACTATTATTTTTATTTATATCATCAAGATCTCCACCAATGCAGAAGGTCTATTTAACTTAAAGCCAAAAATAGACACAAAAAAATTAGAGGAAATAAAATGAAGTTGTTCTTAACTTTGTATAAATTGGCAAGAAAGAAGCAACTTTTTATTGTTGGCTATTTGGTGATATCTGTATTTGGATTTGTTCTAGAGATTGCATCAATTTACTTTTTAAGTAAAGTCATTTCGAGCAATTACGATTCGGATACATTTACGAAAAATATAATCTACTTTGGTTTAGCTTTAACGTTGTCGGCTTTGATGAAATGGTCTGGGGCAATTTTATTGCTGGGCATTCAAACAAGCATTGAAGCAACCTTCAAGCTGACGCTGTCGCGGTCAATCATCGAAAGCGATTGGCTGAGCCTGAGTTCCCTGAAGGGGGGTGAACTGCATACTGCAATCATTAGCGATTCAAGTCAAGTGGCGAATTTGATTGGATTAAGTGTGAGGTCGCTTGGCAACGTATTATGTGCGGGGCTATCGATAATTGTTGCGCTGATATGGAACCCAAATTACGCCCTTCTAGTTTTTGGATTAAGCCTCTTTATGTCGCTGGCTTACCGGCACTCAACCCGCTTCTTGAAACAAACACAAAGATCACTACAAGAGGCCAATCGCGAACTAAGTCATTTTTCGATCATGCTTGTTGGTGGATTGAAAACACTCAAGCAATCTAATGTTGCTGGAACTTGGCTTCAATCATTGAATACAAAAATCGATAATTTGCAAAAAAATAGAAAAGTAGATGGAAAAATTCCGTTGAACGGAAAACTAGCAACCGACGTTTTGTTTGGGATCAGTGTGACCATATTGTTTTTGCTACAAGGTCCAACAAGAGTGACAGAAATCCTAGTTATTCTTGGGCTTTTTTATAGATTAATTCCTAAAATTCAAGATGCACAACAGCAATTAAAGTATGTGAAGGACTGTAGGTTTTGGGTTGAGGATTGGATGTACCGTTTAGAAGTTTTGAAACCAACAAGTGTAGTCATTAATTCGGAAGAGCAATCGAAGCAAGAATGTAGCACCGAGACGTTTAGTGTTAATGTTGCGAAAGTGACTTTCGCCTACCCTGATAGCGGGAAAATAATAAATGAATTTGATTTGAAATTGGAGCATGGACAATTACTTTTGATACATGGCAAAAGTGGTATCGGAAAAAGTACAATAAGTGACTTACTAACTGGAATCATTCAACCATCAAGTGGTTCTATTGAAATCTGTGGGAGACCAATCTCATTGGATTCCAATAATAATGCAATAGTGGTGAGTTCAGAATCAGAAATATTTGGAAGAACAATTAATTCAATTCTGAATTGGAATATCGATGGGCTCTATACAGAACGAGAAGTTGATTTTGTAAAACTCACCTGTGGAATTGACAGTATGTTCCTTTTTGAGAGTAAGGATGCGGATGCGGAAGCAGGTTCGGATTTATCGAGTGGCATGAAGTCAAGATTGATCATCGCGCGAGCTTTACTTGCAAAGCCACATGTCCTTGTGTTGGATGAAATCACGAGTAGATTAGATATCAACTCTGAGTTTGAACTGATTAAAAATCTACAAGTAAACTTTCCGCTCCTGTCGTTAATTGTCATATCACACAGAAATTCCTTGCAGGAAGTCGCGAATCAATCGGTTTATTTGAACGAACTCCATGAAAAGAATTAATATGGATTGGAAATATGACTACGTGGTCATCCTGCCTAATTCAAGTAAAAGATGCTTATGTAAATCTCTGGAATCGATTAACAATCAAATTTTACAGCCTAAAAAAATCTTAATTACTCATGATAATCCCGAATTGAAAATTTGTTGCGAAGTTCTTTGTAAGGCAACATCGAAGGCCGAGATCCATCGAAATCTAGGACTTTTTAATGTTTCAAAATCAAGAAACTTTGCGATATCGAAGAGTAATTCTTCTTTCATAGCATTTTTGGATGATGATGATACGTGGGAACCCAACAAAATGAGCATCCAATTGACTTTCATGAACCAAATGAATATTCAAATAACAGGAACAAACGCATTAAAGATGAGTTCTAGAGATCCGTACTTTGTTTCAAATGGAACAAGATTTTTTCATTTTTCGGATTTCTTGAAACAAAACGAATTTGTCACTAGTTCAGTCGTGATTGCGAGGAATTTGCTTGACCCTCTTGGTGGTTTTCGCGGCCTTTCCGAGTCGGGTGAAGACTACGTTCTGTGGTTAAGGATTCATTTTATTGGGATTAGAAGTGCTCGAATAGAATCATTCTTAGTGAATTATCAAGACAAAGGAGAATCTCTTTCGAGACAATTTAGTGAAAGTGGGAGCACACAAAAACTCAGATTACTTAAATTCTTTCTAAGAGAAGTTTTGACATTGCCCTTAATGCGATCAACTATGACTAATTTGCTAAGATTAGTTTTTGAAATAATGAGAGAAACTAGAACAAATGCCAAAAGTTGATGTATTGCTTCCGAGTCATAGAGCGAATGATCATCTGCTAGAAAGCGTAAAGTCAATTCTCTGCCAATCTTTCCAAGATTTCCAGATTCTAGTCGTGGACGATTCTCCCGATAAATCGGTGACAGAACTTTTGGATAGGCACTTCCGTGACAAGAAAATTCGTGTTATTGAATCCAATGCTCGAACGGTTGAAGGTGCGCTCAATATTGGGCTGCAATATTCCGGAGCAAAGTACATCGCACGCATGGATCAAGATGATATAGCTCTTCCAAACAGGTTTGAGTCTCAAGAAAGATACATGGAGGCTAATCCAAATATTGCAATACTCGGTTCTCGGGCTTTTTTGATCGATTCAACAGGTCGTAAGACTGGAATACTCAACGTGCCGAAGAGTGACAAGTCGATTAAAGATTCGCTGTTGCATTTACAAAACCCGATGGTTCATCCGACTATTTTCATTAATCGAGATATTCTCGGAGAATTTGTTTATCCAGACGGAGCGACTTATATGGAAGACTTAGCATTGTGGATTTCCTTAATAGATAAGGCGAGGTTTTCAAATATTCCCAATGTACTTCTGAAGTATAGAATCTCAGAGTTTCAGAATTCGAAAAACAAACCAAACGAATCATCAATGAATGAGCTAGTTCGTCTGTTGCAGGAGACCAATCGATTCGCTTTACTTACTGAAAATTCGCGGAGTGATGTACTTGAGTATTATGAAGAACTTCTTAAATCCAGACCTGGAATGGATTTATATAGCGATTTCCTGAACGTCCATCGGATTGCAGTAATTGATTTGAAGTTTGGCTCAAAGTACTTAAAGGATTTTGTTGGTTCAAATGGTTTGAAGATTTCGACGTCTTATTTTTTACGAACCATACGAAATTCGGATAGAAAAATGTTAGATTTACTAATAATGGGTAGGGTCCTCCCGAAGCAACTGCTAAAAGGATTTTTAAGAAAGTTAATTGGAGTAAATTAATGAAAGTAAATATAGTGACGATGGCAACTGGCAAGTATGATTATTTTCTTGGGCCGTTGCTAAATTCCGTTGTCAATAATGTTGAAGATTTAAATGAAATTTATGTTTTGGCCGATAAGCCTATACAATCAAAATTAGATGCAAAATGGTTGCCGTGGGGTTTCTTTGAATGGCCTTTATCAACCTTTCTGAGGTACCAAGCTTTCTCCTTGTATGCGCAAAGTTCAAATTTATTTGACTGTGACTATCTTGTTTACACAGACGTTGATATGTTGTTTGTCAAAAAATTTAAACTTAGTGAAGTTGATGGATTAATCGCAGTCACACATCCTGGTTATGCCAACATGGATTATCACGCATTGCCCTATGAAAAGAATATGAATAGTGTATTTAATGTTTCACCTCACCCGCATGCGAAGTACTACGCAGGTGGCGTTCAAGGAGGGAGCTCTGAGGCATATTTGAAGGCATGCGACTACCTTTCGGAAAAATCATTGAAATCGATAGTTACTAATTCCATTCCTGTCTGGCATGACGAATCCGCTTGGAATCACTATTTGTCAATGAATTTTCCAGCACAGGTTTTGTCTACCGCGTATTGCACTCCTGAAAAGCAGAAGAATGAGGATTCAATTATTCTTGCGCTGGACAAAGACCATCGGTATTTTCGGCAAGAAAAGGAAACGATACTTAACAAGATCAGGAGAAAGTATGAGTCGTAAGATTGTCTCAATGAAAGGGGGTTTAGGAAATCAACTTTTCCAAATTGCTTTTGTAGATTTCTTGTGTCAACAACTTGAAGAAAGAGTCATAATAGACGTGTCGTGGTATTTTTCACGACATAAAGACGCATCTAGAGAATTATCAGCACTCTCTCTCATAAATCAATATAAGTCTAAGAGTTTTTCGAGATTTTTTCATTTCTACCTTCGAAAATTTCGAAGCGGTACGATATTCATTGATAATGAAAAAGTAGATTATTTGAATCCAGGGATCGTCAAGTTTAGATATTTCGATGGGTTCTTTCAGAGTAAATTACTTGCTCCGAGGGTCTTTCCAATTTTGGACGAGAAGTATCGTAGATGTTTGGAAGGTCCATCTGAAGACCGTGTTGCTGTTCATGTTCGCCGAGGGGATTATCTAAATAAAAACACGTCTGACCATCACGGACTATGTGAGATAGAGTATTTTGAAAGAGCTGTTGAGCATTTCCTCACAATTGATTCAAAATTGGAAGTCGACGTCTTTTCAGATGATCAAGAATTTGCTATCGAGGCCCAAAAGCGTGGTTGGAATTTCAAACTCAACCAGACTTCCCCCTTAGAAGACATCTTTTTGATGAGCCACTACAACTATATTGTAATTAGTAACAGCACTTTCTCCTGGTGGGCTACCCAATTTTCCCGAGACATGAAACGAAGTCAGAAGGTTATCGCTCCGTATCCGTGGCTGAAGTCCCCGGGCCGTCATGAGTCGAACCTTTATCAGGAAGATTGGTTGATTCTCACTAAGACCACTGATGACGCAGGCAACATAAAGACAGTCGATTACTTTGGAATCTGATAGGTTCTAATCCAACAATTTTTAACAAGTAAAACTCTCCATGATTTTATTGATCTGAGTAATTTTGAGAAACGGAAATTGGGTTAAATACAGACATAATGTCATGAATAGATTCACTCACTTCGGTAGATGGCATCCAGTCAAGAATCATTGAAGTCTTGGCAGGATCGCCTACCGACTTTCCTGGTTCCCCTGGTCTTGAAGGACAAATTTCGAAGTCAAATTCTCTGACTGACTTAGCTCTAAATTCGGCCACAAGTTGCAAAACCGAGGTTCCTATTCCACTACACAAATTAATTGTCTCATTTCGAACCTTTGGGTGCTTCTCAAGGTAAAGCATTGCTCTGTAAAATCCTTCTGCGGTGTCCTTAATAGAAATGTAATCACGCATGCAAGAGCCATCGGGTGTGTCATGAGTGTTTCCAAAGACTTTGAATCTCGTTCCTCGGCTAATTGCATTGAGAATGATACTTATAGCATTTTCACCCTTGATATCAGGGTTTTCCCCTTCCCCGATACCGATAACATTAAACAATCTGAGGGCACAAGAATAAGAATCAGGATGGTCTTCAATGAATTTATTTATTAAATTCTCGCCTAGAACTTTTGTTGTCCCATACCAATTGATAGGTGAAACTGCATTGGTTTCACTCAATAATTTGGAACCATTCCCATTTCCATATACAGCTGCACTCGAAGCAAATAAGAGTTTTGTAATCTTCATGTCTTCCATGAATTTCAAAACGTTCTCAGTTCCCAAAACATTCACTCTCTGATACAGGTCACGTTCTGATTCGGAACCAGTTACTGATTTTAAAGCCGCTAAATGAAAGATTCCATCGATTTTTGGCAAATCACTACAAGACGCCAGCAACTGGGAGTAATCAGAGATATCGCATATAACTTGTCTCACCGAATTTCCGAGGGTATCTAAGTTCTTATTTGGGTGACGATCGATACTAAAAACGGAGCAACCATTCTTAACAAGTAGCTTGATTAGTTCCGATCCAATAAAGCCTGCTCCACCCGTGACCAAGTAATTCATTGCAAAAGTTTACTTCAAAAGAAGCCAATAAACACATTCTTGAGAAAAATACTTAATGCTTTGAGACTTACAAAAGTTATGTTCTAAAGCGATGTTGCCAACTTTCTCCAAAGAAAGAATTCACCGAAGAAGGATCAATTAGTAGATTCCAACCAAGAGAAAGGGTATCTTTTGGTTCCAATTCTAATCAGCAATTTTGTTAATCTCCAAATACGTAGGCGATTTAAGTTATGAAAATTCCAGTTTGCAGTCACTAAACTAGGATCAATGCAGATTTTCATCTCACGGGCGCGCAATTTCCTGTGAAATGTTACATGTTCACATTCTGGATAAATACTGTCTTCACAACTGTAATCTGACTCAAGGAATGCAATGGCGTTATAAATAGCGAGTCCACCAAATGCAGAGTCAACGTAAACAAGTTCTTGGGTTTTCAACTTGATCATTTTTTTTGCAATTGTGATATCAAATAGCTGATCAATTAATAGTAAATTTTTGAAAAACGAAAGAAGCGAAGAATCTTCTAATGAGATTTTCTTAATCGAAATGAACCAGTTTAAGGTTCTATAACTATCCGTAGGATTCCACTCTTGATGTCTCAAAGCATAAATATCGTAGTAGCCATTTTTTTGATTTGAACAACAAACATCCCATTCAGCTCGTCGTTCCAAAGCAGACAGTAAATCATCTTTTTGAAGTCGGAAAAAACGATCATCAAAGTCGATAACGACGATCAAGTCCCATGCTTTCTCGGGGAAGTGTCTTTGGATATAATTCACGTATACGTTCCGACAGTGTCTTATCCTTTCTACGCGGGTCTTCAGTGTATCGCTCAACTTTCCCAAGGTAATGTATTCAACATTTGCGTACTGGTGTTTAAGTAATTCCAATTTATCAACAGTTTTATCAGTTGAATCAGATTCTACAAACAGGAACTTTACTTCGCTAAATTCGCCAAAGGCATTCGAAACTGTTGAAAAATTTTTCCCCAAGGTTTTCGCTACATTCCTAACAGTTCCAACTATTAGAATCTTTAAAGGAAAATGAAGAGTATCGTCATTTTTACTAGGTTCATTAGTTTGTGAAGAGAGTTTCATAGATTAGCAATCACAAGAGCTTAATGGTGAATTGATACCGCAGTCCCAAGGGAAGAATATTAGTGGAATCATTGGGCTAAATTTAGGTTGTTCTTTACCATTATGGAGGCAAGCTGAGGTGTAAGTATGGAAGGCTTCCACTTTAGAATTTTTTCGGCTTTACTATAGTCGCCAATTAGTGCATCAACTTCCGTAGGTCGCTCATACCGTTGGTCAAATTTCACATATTTTTCCCAGTCGAGATTGACGGTATCAAATGCAAACTTTAGAAATTCTCGAACTGAATAACCTGTATTTGTAGCGAGCACATAGTCATCGGGAGTGCTGTGTTGGAGCATTCGCCACATCCCCTCCCCGTACTCTGGTGCATATCCCCAGTCACGGATTGCATCCAGGTTTCCCAATATGAGCTCTTTTTGCTTGCCTTGTGCAATTCGAGCCGCCCCCAAGGCAATCTTCTGAGTCACAAAGGTTTCGCCGCGGCGTTCTGATTCGTGATTAAAAAGAATACCGTTGCAGGCAAATAGCCCATAAGCCTCTCGGTAATTCTTAGTCATCCAGTAGGAATATAGCTTGGCTGCCCCGTACGGCGAGCGCGGATAAAAAGGAGTCTCCTCATTCTGCGGCGGAGGCGTCGCACCAAACATCTCTGACGATGAAGCTTGATAAAACTTTGAGTTCACACCCGTAATGCGAATTGCTTCCAATAGTCGCGTTGTACCAAGTCCGACGGTATCGCCTGTGTATTCAGGCTCATCAAATGAAACGCGAACATGTGACTGGGCGGCTAAGTTATAAACCTCATCGGGTGCAAGCTTTGCGATCAATGTGACAAGACGTGAACCATCTGTCATATCGCCGTAATGGAGAAATAGTTTCTGATTATAGATTTCAGGATTTTCAATCAGGTGATCGATGCGTTGAGTATTAAAGTTTGAGGCCCGTCGAATAATTCCATGGACCTCGTAGCCTTTTTCCAGCAGCAGTTCTGTCAGGTAAGAGCCGTCTTGACCAGTAATGCCAGTAATGAGTGCTTTTTTCATTATTCCCTCTTGGTCAATGTGTTGAACCTGTGTGCTTACTGTAATTCATGATTGAATAAGAACAAATGAATATGAAGACGAAACTCGATAGAAATTCACGCATATATATTGCGGGTCATCGTGGTTTGGTGGGCTCTGCCATTTGGAGATTCTTAGAGTCTTCAGGTTTCACTCATTTAACTGGTCATACTTCAATCGAACTCGATTTGCGCGAGCAAGAGTCAACCCTCAGGGCAATTACCCAGGCTAGGCCCGAAGTACTCATAATTGCAGCGGCAAAAGTGGGCGGAATAGTGGCGAATGCAACTTATCCGGTGGAATTTTTGAATGACAACATCCGAATTCAGACCAACTTATTTGAAGCCGCGCACAAGAATGATGTGGGCAAAGTTCTATTCCTTGGCTCATCATGCATTTACCCAAAGTTTGCTGACCAACCCATACGCGAAGAATCCTTCTTAACCGGCAAGCTCGAAGAGACTAATGATGCCTACGCGATTGCAAAAATTGCAGGCGTGACGCAGGTTCAGTCATACAGACGTGAGTACGGAAGAAGTTGGATCTCCGCTATGCCAACAAACCTATATGGGCCTGGAGATAATTTCGATTTAACAAGTAGTCATGTTTTGCCGGCATTAATTCGCAGATTTCACGAAGCGAAAATTACTCAAACTCAGACAGTAATTTTATGGGGAACCGGATCACCTCTTCGAGAGTTCCTGCATACTGATGACTTAGCCCGGGCTTGCCTGTATCTACTTGAAAATTACGAAGACGGGATGCCGATAAACGTTGGTTGGGGCCGTGATATTTCAATAAAAGATCTTGCAATATTGATTGCTGAAATTGTTGGATTCAAGGGAACAATCGAATGGGATGAAAGCAAACCCAATGGAACACCAAGGAAGCTATTGGACACCACGAGAATAAATGAACTTGGTTGGAAACCTGAGATTGAGTTAAGAGATGGAATCCTGTCTACTTATAACTGGTATTTAGAGTCTCTTAACGCTTCATAAATCGCCTATGGCTGGGGTGGCCCCCCGAAACTATTTTGACAATTCAGAATTGCATCAGTCATGAGTGCTGGCTCATAAATAGGCAAGCGTGACTGGTCTTAAGCCACTTGTACGGACATTGTTCGAATATTCTTCATTAGATTCTTTACCCAGAGGTGCTGCGATATTACTATTCGGCACATGATTCTTACGGGGGCCAGCATTGTTAATGCAGTCAGTGGCCATACAGGCGGGGGCAATAATGCATAACCATAAGAAAGCCTGGCTAAATTTTTACGCGATCTCAATTTTCTTCGCAGATGTTTTTTCATTACTCGTAGCTTCGGGCACGGTTTTGGGTTACGAGATTTTGGATCACAGTGAAGAAACAATTGTTCAAGTTTTTGATGTTAATTTTCGCTACACCGCTTTAGTTTTGCTGATTTCATTCGTCTGGATTTTGTACTTCATCGCAGTTGGTGCCTACAAGCCGTACATGCAATTTGACGCAAACTTAAAAGACGGTCATCTATTTAACCGAGCTTGCTACTTTCTTTTTGGCTTAGGCTTTGCTTTCTTTCTTTCGCATACAGCCTTCTCTCGAATCGCTTATGGTCTTTACGCTTTGATCAGCGTTACTTTTATGTTCACTCTGCGCCACGTTGTTCGTTTTGTGCTTAGTCACTTACTTCATCATAAGAAACGTACCGGGCGCGGCATCTACTTAATTGGAACAGATGAGGCGTTCTTGAAAGAGTTCGCGCACAAGGTTGATACTGAATTTAATTTGGGGTATCACGTGGTTGCTACCCATGTGCTTCATGACTCTGTCAATGAACTCGATTCATTTATTAGCAAAGCAGTTATGAAAAATGAGTATGCAGATTTTCTAGTAATTGCACCCAATGAAGGCCGGCTGCCTCCGCATGTGATTGTTAATCACTTGAGCTCTTTCCATGTTTCAATATTGGTTTACCCAACGCTTGCACTGCAAGAGTCATATGTGAACTTCTTAGTTCGCGATTCAAGTTCACCATTCTTTCGCTTCAGAGCAAGCCGCATTGATCGGTTAGATCGAATCATTAAACGCTCTTTTGACATCGTTTTTTCTGTGCTCGTCTTAGTTATCGGTTTTCCTATCTGGGCTTTGCTTGTGCTTGCGATGCTTATTACCCAAGGCACGCCTATTTTGTATATAAGTGAGCGTGTAGGAATGGATAAAAAGATTTTTAAGTTCCTCAAATTTAGAACCATGGTCAGAGATGCTGACCAAATTAAGGATCTTGTGCCTAATGGCCATGGCGATGGCCACGTTCTTTTTAAGAATCCTAACGATCCACGTATTACAAAGATGGGCAAGTTTTTACGCCGTAGCTCATTCGATGAACTGCCACAGTTTATAAATGTCTTGCGTGGTGAAATGTCTGTTGTTGGTCCGCGCCCTGCGTTGCCAGAAGAGGCGATTCAATACTCCCCCATCGCATCTCGTCGCTTGGGCGTTAAGCCAGGAGTGACTGGGCCTTGGCAAGTAAGTGGACGTGCCGATTTGTCGTGGGATAAATCAGTAACCTTTGATTTGAACTATGCAATGAACTGGAGCTTTAGCGGTGATCTGTGGTTAATCTTTAGAACAATCGGTGTGATGATTACAGGAAAAGGCGCCTACTAAATTTCTTAGTAAGCGCCTTAACGTTAAATAGTTTTAAATTATTTTTTAACTGTAATTGTTAGCAATTTATATGTTCCATTTGGTAGCCAGTAATACAGTGAATACTTGCCAGGAACCTTCAACGCAAGTGCTTTGACATCTATAACACCTTTTGAATTTGCAACGATGTCAGGCAATACCGTTACTTTTCCATTTGGAGCTTTTAAAGTTGAGTGAACGACTGCGCCAGATTTAATTCCTTTAACTAATACACGAATTGGTGTGTTGGCTTTGATGGTGGTAGCAGTACTCGTTTTAGTTAATGTTAAGACAGTCTTAACTGTGACTGTTGATGAACCAACAACGACCAAAGAAGTATTTAAAGTAATTTTATTAATCGTTGGCGGGTAGGTGGCTGCGATCGATGGAGTTGCAGTTGAAAATGCGATTGCAGCGGCAAGGATTAATGCGGTCTTGGCAGTGTTTGTCTTCATGGCAAAACGATAGACCACATTGGTGCTATCGGCATCCATCCTGAATCGATATTTGCTCAGGTATGACTAGTGCCTGTTTTACGTAGCCAATATGGCCGGTTCCGCCAGCAAATGTGACGGTATAAGTCTCGGAAGCCATAGGCGCAAGGTCGGCGTTGAAAACTGCTATCGGGCGGCCACGCTCTTGGGCTAGGGCTGGCCCCTCTTGGCCCGCATCGCTGCGGATGACCGAGATTGCCTCGGCTGCGGTTGGGCCATAGATCATGACCGTGAAGCCATGGCGACCATTGATGCCGTGGGGCTGATTTAAATCCAGGCGGCCTTTAACGTAATCTGGCAGAGAAGAAAAATTTCTTAACGTATTTGTTATGGTGACAGAGATTGTTGTCTGTAATGGGCTGCTGCAGGCTTTAGATTGGATGTGGGTTTCTTTGCGAAGGTAGTAATCCAATTTATTGCCCGAGATATTTTGAATCACTGCGCGGAACTCGTTATTAGCTTTATTGTCTAGATTTCCGCTAATTATTGTAGGCAACAGTGATGACTGGTCGCGTGGATTAGACAATGCAAAAAGTATTCGGCGATCGCGAAGAGGGGTCTGCACCTCACGTGCAAAAGTTAGCTTTGAATATCCGCCGTTTATTAACTGTTGCATAACAGTCTTCATTACTTCAACTAAATATTCTTTTCGTGCATCGTTGTCTGTTGCAAAGCGTTGGTATGCAGTTGATAAGGTTTTTTCAACCACGTTGTTTGCGCTAATTTTCTCACCAGATGCCAAAGTTATTGGGCCGGTAGCGCGCAATACATAACTCAGGGCCGTTGGGTCGGTGGCAATTACTCCATCGAGCTTTTCATTAAATTGTTTTTGCCAAAGCGCTGACCAGATTTTGGCGGCATAGGGAAAGTGCGGTGACATGTTGGAGTTTTGCCAGATGGCTGGGTCACTGCCATAAACATTGGCGTATTCACTTGGCATGGTGATTGGTATGTCATTGAGTGATTGCAGGCCGGCGTTGGAACCCTGACGAAGAATCGTAATTTTTCCCCGCGAGATTTCTATCTCGGCAAAAGCGCCAATAATTCCACCAGTGCCGCGAGCTTCGGCAGAGTTTTGAAAAACAATTAGATATTTCTTTGGGGCTTCTGAACCCAGCACAGTTGGGGCGAGTTTGATTAAGGTGCGCATCAAAAAGAATTCGGCGTTAGGTGCAGGCATGTAGTGGCGAACTATGGGGTGAAAGAAGGGGGAATTTAATACGTTGGCAGTTCTAGAAATCTCGTGATCAATTTTCGAAGTTAATTTCTCTTGTGAAGCGACTGTGGCTCCAGATTCAATGGCGTGAAACAGGGAAGCAATATCGTTTTTAATGAAATTGGCTTGCAGCAACAACAGTGCGATTGCAATTAAGTAGGCGGTTGCAATGGCCGAAAGGACTACCAAGAAATACTTGATTGTCCGTTTCACAAGAGTTGAGGGTTTAGCTATCGGATTTAGTTTGATTTTGTTCGCGCGGTGCGTAACCGGCCGGTGCGTAACCTGAACGTCCGCGTTGTTTTTTCAATGGACTGTAATCACCATACGTACCGTATTTATACTTATAGCCATATGAATATCCATAGCGATATCCATAATCTTCGCCATCGCGAGAAAGTGGAATCATGTTAAGAACCACGCCTAGAACTGATGATCCGATGCTTGCGATTGCATCATAGGCGCCACGGAATTGCGTAATGCGTGTTGAGCCTGCACGAACTACCAGAATTGTTCCATCCATCTGAGTGGAAATAATCGCTGCATCAGTAACAGGCAAGAGTGGTGGGCAGTCGAAAATTACGTAATCAAAATCCTTACGTAGAAGTTCAACTAGGCGAACAAAACGTGGAGAGTTAAGAAGCTCGGCTGGGTTGGGAGGAATTTTTCCTGTCGTTAAGACGCTTAAATTCTCTACCTCACTGCTGTTCAAGGCTTTCTTTACATCTTTTGCAAGATCAATATTTAATTCACCATTGAGCAACTGTGCAAGGCCAAGATCCTGCTTGTCTTCGATTCCCATGTATTCACAAATACGCGGGCGGCGTAGATCGGCTTCGACCAGAAGTGTCTTCATACCTGCTTGTGCAAGCATGATTGCAAGGTTGATGGTTGTTGTTGTCTTTCCTTCACCTGGAAGCGCAGAAGTAACGGCAATTACTTTAGGTGGATTATCAGCACGGATAAATTGCAGGTTCGTGCGAAGTTGGCGGAAAGCCTCGGTGCGCGTTGCATAGCGACCCGCTTTAGTAATGAGCGGATTATCTATTGCATCGTTATCAAAAGCGATTGCCGCCAATAGTGGAACATCGCCAAGTTGTTCTTCGTTCTTTACGGTGTTGTCAAAGATCTGGCGCAGAATTGAAAGTCCGGTACCTAAACCAAGACCCAAGATGAAGCCCAGAATTATGTTGATTCCCTTTTTAGGACTGGCTGGAGAAGTTGGAAGTACTGCCGACTTAACCATTGAAACTTTTATAGAACCAGCCATCGTAGGGTCGCTGGATTCTAAAGTATTGGCAGTAAGTGAAAATTGAGTTCCAATTGCATTTGCGATGGATGCAGCAAGCGCAGGATCGGTATTTGAAACCGTGACGTTAATTAAAACAGTATCAAGTGGCGCGGTAGCACTTACCTGCTTAGCCAATTTATCGGCAGTGACATCAAGGTGCAGTTTTTGAATAACTGGATTAAGCGTTTCAGGACCGTTAATTACTTGTGCGTAAGACTTTACACGCTGCTGTGAAAAGCTTGAACCTTGAGCAAGTGCGCTGATGTCTAGAGCGCTAGAAGGTGTCGAAACGAAAAGTTGGATCTTGGCTTCATAAACCGGCGTCGCTAAGAAAGAATAAAGGCCGGCGATAATCGTGCCGACTAATGTTGTAGCGATAACGATGGGCAGGTTTCGCAGCAGCAGGCGGTAATAGTCTTTGAGGTCCATAGGGGACAAACCTTAGGGCAAATTGCTTAAGAAATCACATCAACACGAGAAGCGGCAAGAGATGCGAAGTAAGCATCGGGCACTGTTCTACCGGCGATAGTCAGGGGCGAAGTCAGTAATGTGACTGGTGCAATAGCGCTCAATTTTACGATCGAATTAATCAGTTCGCGGCTGAGCCAAATATTTTCTGGGGAACTTGATTCATATGCCGGCGCAAGAATCGCTGCGGTGGCTTTTTTCTTGTGCAATGCGCTTACTAATTTTGTAAGTTCGCTGGTGTAGTCACCTTTAATTATTGTTATTGGCAGATGTGCGTCTTTCCAAATACTGGCATCTGGAGTTCGAAGATTTAAATCAAGTATGAAACCTTTACTTTTGTTTGCAGATAATGTCTGTTCTATGGCTCTACTTTCTGCTTGTGGCGTGCGCGGAATTACGGCAGTGATTGAATTCTTGGAACGTAGTTTTAGAAATGTAACTACTTCCTGAATAGTCAGTGCGACAACTTTTGCCAGTTCAATCTCCATTTGTAAACCCTGCATACCCGTTGGATCATGTGGGGTGAATTCGATTGCTGTAGAAATTTCCTGCAGATTAACTATGGATTTATTATTAACACTCTGGCCAAGTAAATGTGCAACCTCTTCATCAGCGGCGATGATTAAATCTGAGCTATTGAGGATTTCTACTGAAGACGTTACCGAGGTAGAAGTTGATTCTTGTACTGGAATCCCCCACCTGTCGGCGATGAATCGAACTTGCTCGGGAACATTCGTGGAAGTTGCTTGAACTCCTGCCGAGAAAACAGAAAGCTCTGGAAATATTTTTCGAATCGCAGCAGCACCGATTATTGATCTTGCTTGGTTGTATTTACAAACCGTGCTCACATGCATGGTTTGATTTTAACTATTTTTTCTTCTTTGTATAACCCTTAGGGCAAAGAGGTTTAATCGAGGTTACTTTCTTAGTTAACTTGCCTTTAGTACAAGTGATTGTCGTGATGGATTTAGCCATTTTTTCTAGACCGGGAATCGAAATTGCAAATTCGCCGGATTCCTCTTGGGCATATGCCTTGACGGCATCAAGATCTGAAACTGAGCTGGTTAGTCCATCATTGATAATTCGACGCACATCGTTGAAGTCGAGCAAAATTGCTTTGTATTGGGCATACGTTGGGGCATGCGTCTTAGCTTTTGAAGCAATGGCAATCAAGCGGGCATATTGCGAATCAAAAATTGGGTTGTACTGATTGGCGATAGCCGTGATTTGCTCCGCTCGAGTTGGAGCCACGGTATCTGCATGTACGGCAACAGTTCCAGATAGGGATAGTGAAACCAACATCAGAGCCAATACGATTCGCTTTTTCATAGCTTAAAACTACTTCAGCGGTCCAACCCATTGCATCGAAATCTCGCAAAGATGGGGGCTGGCACTTGTGATTTCTATTATCCTTTTAAGCATGGTCTTGATTGCAACTTTCCTCTTTTTTGGCGCAATGCTTTATACATCGGTGGGCCATGCAGGAGCTTCGGCATACATTGCCATCATGACTATTTTTGATGTGCCACCAATCGTTATAAAACCAACGGCACTTACTCTCAATATTTTCGTATCTCTTTATGCCTCGATTCGATATATCAAGAGCCAACTTTTTCATAAATCTCTTTTCTTCTACCTTATTGCTGGATCTATTCCGGCAGCTTTTATCGGTGGTCATATAAATCTGCCTAGCCATATCTATAAGCCAATTATTGGTGTGCTGCTTTTGCTCTCGGGAATTCGCTTTTTAATTCAAGCGGTTCAAAGTGAAAAAACTATCCAAGAAATAAATAAACCGCTCGCAATCTTTATAGGTGCATGTATTGGCCTGCTCTCAGGTATCACCGGCACTGGTGGCGGTATCTTTCTATCCCCATTAATTATTTGGTTGGGGTGGGTAAGTGTTAAGCAGGCAAGTGGCACCGTTGCAGCATTTATCTTTGTGAACTCAGTATCTGGTCTGCTTGGCAACTTTGCATCAACTACAGCTTTGCCACACGAACTACCTATTTACTTAGTTGCAGTTTTACTTGGTGCTTTTATTGGAACCCGTTTTGGTATTTCACGGTTATCTTCAACAGGCGTTAAACGCGCGCTTGGTTGCGTTCTCTTAATTGCCGGAGCCAAGTTTCTTCTGGCATAAAAATAAACCCTACCGCCGGAAAAATCGGTAGGGTTTATTTCTAGATTTTACTTCTTGCGGCGATTGATTCCATTTGCTTGGTAATACTGACGCCAAATTCCACGGTGAATTGGAATTCGCATCGGTAAAGATTTAACGCCAGGAATAATCGGAATCAAGATCAAACCAAGTGATAAAGCGCCCATGATGTACATGATGTAAGCATCGGCATTTGCACCAATTGGTTTTGATTCTTCATTGTTAAATGGAGGAATCTGATACCAGAATGAATAGAGCCACAACCAGGCTTGACCTGGGTAACGACCGGTTTCATTCATCATTCCCCAAGTGCCACCCTGAAGGTTTGCAGTTGTTCCTGCATCATCTAAATAGGAACCGTCACCAAAGAACAAGATTTGCTTGGTGTTATCGGTTTGGAAGAAACCTCCTTGTGACAAAAGCGCGGCATCAAGTGCACCGCCCTTTGCCATATCGGTTAATCCCTTTGCAAGTGCTGGAACCGGACCGTAAGCACCGGCAGGAACAGCAGAAAGTTTTCCTTCAACCTTTGTAATTGCATCGTCATAAGCAGTGGCCCACGCTTGCTTCTGTGAATCACTCGCTGCTTTCCATGTCGCAAGAGCACTTGCAATTTCTGTTGACATAACTTGTGTGCTCAATGGGGCGATAACAAATTCATTTACGGTGTCAATTGGATGTGTAACACCTGCCCATTTTTGCAACCAGAAAGGTCCAACATTGAGGCCGTCAGAGGCTTTGTTGTAAGGACCGCCATAAGTTGCAGTTCCGCTTGTGCCAGCTAACTCTTGAACTGCAGTTGCATAGAAATTATCGGCGTTACTGACTGCCCACCCTTTAAATGTAAGTGGAGTTTCATCAGGTGAACCCATAAGTAAGGAGAGAACAATCGCCAGAATTGCTACGAAAGCAACGGCAATTGAACCTTCTTTAACGATGTCATAGCGCTTTGTTTTTCCGGCCCATGGGGCGGCATCAAAGTCGTGCTTTGCTTCTTTTGAAATACTCATCGTTTTGCCTCACTCAATGATGGCTCTGCATCTATCGGTGGAACAACTCCACGACGGCGAACCATAAGTACGTGGATAACAGTTATGACTCCCAAGATCAGAGGCAAGAACGCTACGTGAAGTAACAACATCTGACCGAGATTGGTCACATTAAAAAATGCGCCGATTCCCATGGAGTTAAAACCATCTTTTGCTTCAAAAGAAATCCACTGTGAATCGAAATTTGTTTGAACTAGGTAGCCCGTGAAAGCAGTAGCGATTGAAGCAACAAATGCAATTGCGCCCGTTGCCCATGTTCTAAAACGATTTCCACGCCAAGCTGCCATCCAATACTTGCCCCAAAGGTGGATCACCATGAAGACAAAGAACATCTGGACTGACCAGAAGTGCATACTGTTGGTGAATAAGCCCACATCAGAAACGTGATACCAGGCCGGACCTTCAAAAGCCAAAACTATTCCGGAGGCAATGATCATCGCCAATGCAGAAAGAGTAAGAACACCAAAAACATAAATCCAGGATGCAACATATGCTGGTTGGTCATCTGGAAGAAGTTTTTCAATTGGTAAATTCTTTTGCCACTTATTTCGAAGCTTCGCCGTCCACATCTCACTCATTTGCGATCCTCTTTGTCCTTAGGAAATGGAACAAAGACAGCTAATGCGAAAACTGTAAGCATCAGCACAATCACAATTAAATTTGAAACTGAAATCTGCAGCCAACCTGATTTAAGATAAGTTGCAGGATGATTCATAAAATCTGAAATCCAGCCTGTCATTTATTTGTCCGTTCGTTTGAAGTAAAGTGCTCTTTACTTCGTTACGGGTACGGTACGACTTTGTGACTTAAATCCCTATGGCAAGTGCGAGAGTTAGCCCTCTACATGCACAATTTATGCAGGTAAAAGCTCTTTTAATAAGTTTTCTACGCGCAACTTTATGTCATCCCTAATGACTCGCACCGACTCAATTCCCTGACCAGCTGGATCATCTAAGACCCAATCTTCATAGCGTTTGCCAGGATAAAACGGGCACGCATCCCCGCAACCCATCGTGATTACCGCATCGGATGCTTGGACTGCTTCTGGTGTTAAAACTTTTGGAACATTGTTTGCAATATCGATTCCAACTTCGGCCATCGCCTCAATTGCAATTGGATTAATCGTATCTTTCGGCGCAGACCCGGCCGATAAAACTTCTACTTGGTCATTGCTTAATGCCTTCATAAAGCCGGCCGCCATTTGTGAACGGCCAGCGTTATGAACGCATACAAATAAAACCGTTGGTTTAGCGCTCACTGCTCAATCCCTTGGCTAATCCAAGTCCGATAACTGCGCCAATTAACTGCGCAATAACAAATCCTGGAACCGAGCTCAACTCGATACCAGCAAATGTATCGCTGAAAGCGCGTGCGAAGGTTACGGCGGGGTTAGCAAAAGTTGTCGAAGAGGTGAAGAAATATGCCGAACCGATCCAACCGGCTACAGCCAGAGGAATATAACGACCTTCGGCCTGCTTTGAGACTAATTGAATAACCAGAATCAAACCTGCAGTTGCAATAACTTCACTGACTAATAAATTCGACGTTGATTTTGCAGCCGTTGATGAACCTACTGCTGGAAGTTTGAACATTACGTTTGCTATTACTACACCGATGAATGCGCCGAGGAATTGGGTCACTACATAATTAAGCGCGGTGAGTCCCGAAATGGATTTATTGATCAAAGCAACAAAAGTAACTGCAGGGTTGAAATGTGCCCCACTTATTGGACCAAGCATTTGAATCATGGTAGCCAGCATGAAAACCGTTGCTACAGCAACGATAAGAAGTTGAAGAGCAACATCTTTAGTTAAATTCGTAGCCATTACACCCGAACCAACTATTGAAGCTGCAAGAAAGCCAGTTCCAACAAGTTCAGCTAAGAAAGTACGTAGTTTCATTTATGCCACCCCGATGATGTCGACGACGAAAATTAATGTTTCATTTGGACCAATTGGGCCTGATCCATTAGGACCATAACCAAGGGATGCAGGAATAACTAGCAATCGGCGTCCGCCAACTTTTGCACCAGGAAGACCCTGCTGCCAACCCTGGATTACACCAGAAAGCGGGAAAGTCGCAGGCTGCCCGCTAGACCATGATGACTCAACAATCGAACCATTTGACCATGTCATTAATGTGTAATGCACTGTCAACGTAGAACTAGCTTTTACTTCTACGCCAGTTCCCACGATGATGTCTTTGGTTTCGAGTGTAGTTGGAGCCGCACCTGAGGGTGCAGTAATTGTTGGTGCTTCTCCTGCATTAGCAGTAACTGCAGGCAAACCTGTTGAACTCTCTGTCACTTTTTCTTTCCCTCCGATATTTGCAAATGCTGCAATGGATGTAACGATAATCGCAATAACTAAAGCAATAACTAGATTTTTCCTTTGGGCTCGCATGCTTATCCTTTACTCGATTTCG
>CAIQRN010000055.1 GCA_903874255.1 uncultured Actinomycetes bacterium | reverse complement strand
TGCTGAAAGTGAAAGTGTTGTCTTTGATGGAAGGTTGTGCAAGATTGCGATAGGAGCTGCAACTAGTGGCACGTGAATAAGTGTTGAACGCTTTGTTGCTGCTGTGTAAGCGCCATCTGACATCCAGAAGTCACCGATTGACTTATCTGAGTTAGCTTGGCCAGTTCCTGAAGATGATGATGCGTAAACATAAGTATTTGTTGTGTTTGATGCGAATCCAGCTTTGCAACCTTCGATGAGTAGAGCTGGGAAAGATGCTCCTGAACCTTGAAGATCAACTGCATATGCTGGTGTGCCTGCTACTAGGCCGAACGCGAGTGCAAGTGCTGCAACTTTCGCGAGCTTTGAAATTCTCATTTATTTCTCCTCATAGGTTTTGACATGAACTACAAGGCAAAACCTATGGAGCCAGGGTTAACTGATGAGGCCTACTTGTTAAACGCAGTTCAACCTTTAGGTGAACAAATGGTGTCGATTAACCGAAGCGGCCAGTGACGTAGCTCTCTGTGCGCGAATCCTGTGGGCGGGAAAAAATCTCACTTGTTGGCGCAACTTCAATCATCTGACCTGGGCCACCATCGGATAAGAAGAAAGCTGTGTAGTCAGATACGCGAGCGGCCTGCTGCATATTGTGAGTAACGATGATGATGGTCATCGTGTCTGAAAGGTGGCGGATTGTTTCTTCGATGCGAAGTGTTGATCCAGGGTCAAGTGCTGAACATGGTTCATCCATAAGTAAAACTTGTGGACGCACGGCAAGGGCGCGAGCGATGCACAGACGCTGTTGCTGTCCACCTGATAGTGATCCGCCATGGGCGCCAAGACGATCTTTTACTTCATTCCAAAGCCCTGCGCGCTCTAAACACTCTTCGAGCAAATCATCTTTGTTATCTACTTTAAGTTGAGCTAACTTCAAACCTGACAAAACATTTTCACCAATTGTCATTGATGGAAATGGATTTGGCTTCTGGAAAACCATTCCTATTTGCAGGCGAATCTTGGTCACATCAGTGCCTGGTGCATAGACATCTTTTCCATCAAGCAAAACTTCACCAGCCATCGCAGCACCTGGAATGAACTCATGCATGCGGTTGATTGTGCGGATGAAAGTTGATTTACCACAACCTGATGGCCCGATTAGTGCGGTGACGGTTCCGGCAGCAAAATCTAACGAAACATTTGAGAGTGCATGATGCTTTCCAAACCATGCATGTACGCCACGTGTCTCAAGCCCAGTACCTAGAGCTGCTGTGCCTGGCACCTTTGGAGCCTTTGCATTAGCAACATCTGCCAAAGAGGATGGCTTCACTGATGTTTGCATTTCTTGGTTCTCGCTTTCATGTGGAGTTGTCATTTGGAAACCTTTCGTGAGCCCAAAAAGCGAGCAGAAGTAAAGAGGAATAGGACTAGTCCTACTAGAACTAATAGGCCGGCCCATGCGCGCGTGATCGCTTCGGGTGAACCTGCATTAAATGATTTCCAGATGTAATACGGCAAAGATCCCATCGGACCGTTAAATGCATTGGGATTAACTTTGTCTCCGCCACCAGTAAGCAAAAGGATTGGGGCAGTTTCGCCAGCGATACGTGCAACTCCCAAAATCACGGCTGTGACTAAGCCACTTTTTGCAGCCGGTAGAACAATCATTGCAACAGTTCGCCATTGGGTTCCACCTAGAGCTGTACCAGCTTCACGCAAATCATTGGGAATCAAATTCAATACTTCTTCAGAAGTTCGCGCAATCGTTGGAATCATCAAAATTGTTAAAGAAAGCGCACCCATTAACCCTGAATAGGCTTTAGTGATTGGATACAAAATCGCTGAAAGAATAAACAAACCGGCGACAATAGAAGGAACGCCGCTCATTGCTTGAACTAAAAAGCGAATCGGACCAGTGAAGCGGCCTTTAATTTCCGTTAAATACAACGCAGTGAGGATCCCAATTGGAACGCTCATCACTAGCGATAAGAGCATCAAAGTAAGTGTGCCCGTGATTGCATGCAATAAACCACCATTTGAAAGTGGGTCGGTAGGAGTTGCAAGTGACATATCGTGGGTAAAGAGGCCAAAACTAATGCCTGGTGAACCTTTTTGAAGCACCGTAAATAAAATGCTTGCCGCCGGAATCACCGTAACGATTGCACCAATTGCCACAAGTGAATTAATCAGCGCATCCTTTGCTGCGGCGTTACCGCGCTGGATTCCTTTAAACGTAGTCGTCAAAATCGCATAGGCAATAAAGAAACAGGCAAAATAAGCGAGTTTGCCCTTCATAGGAGTAATAAAGACAACTACATAAGAACTCAAAAGCGCGGCCAAAAAGATTGTTCCGTCAATCGCTCGATCTTTCGGAGAAGCGGCCCAAGGCTTTGTAGGTGCCGGTGTCATTGTCATTTTTAGCGACCAGACTTTCCAGTTGTTTTTACAATTAAGTTAGCCATTGCATTTACAATAAGAGTCAGCAGGAAGAGAATGAGGCCGGCTGCCATTAAAGCCTTGATTTCATATGGACTAGCATCACCAAATTTAAGAATGATAAGAGAAGCCACATTTCCGCCAGCTCCAAGCAACATCTGCCAGTTAACCTGGAAGACAATATTGAGAACAGTAAATACAGCAACGGTTTCGCCCATTGCGCGACCAAGGCCAAGCATCGCTCCACCAATTACACCGCTGCGGCCATGTGGAATTACTACAGCTTTAATCATTGCCCAACGCGTTGCACCAAGTGCATATGCAGCTTGAATACGATCAAGTGGAGCCTGTGAAAAGATTTCGCGTGAAACGGATGTGATGATAGGGATAATCATTATTGCAAGAACAACGCCTGCTACAAAAGGTGAGCGAGTAAATACGGGCACCTGCATATCAAAAACTGGGATGAATCCTAAATATCGATGCAGCAATTTTGCCCAATATTCAACGCTTGGCATTAAGACTAGAAACCCCCAAATTCCAAAGAGAATTGATGGGAAGGCAGCCATCATGTCGATGATGGTAATTAAGAATTTCTTCAACCAGCCGGGTGCGTAAAAGTTAAGAAATAACGCTGAAAAAACTGAAATTGGGACAGCAATCACTACGGCAATCAAGGAACACAAAATTGTGCCCACAAGCATTGCAGCTAATCCAAAGTGGCTCTCAAGAACATTTCCAGCATCATCCGTTGAAATAGCCCAATCAGAGTTAGTAATGAAACCAATTCCTTCTTGGCGCAAAACTTCAAATCCGCGGTATCCAAGAAATATGGCGATTAATCCAAGAATCGCTAATGAAGACAGGCCGCCGCCAGTAACGATTCCGCGAAAAACTTTGTCTGAACGACGTGGCTCAGTATGGATTTCACGTGCTACTGGAATAACGAGCTCTTGAGTCGACATAGATTAAGCCGGATACTTTCCAGTTACTAGGAAATAAACACGTCGAGATACTGAAACCGCGTGGTCTGCATAACGTTCGTAATAACGACCAATCAAGGTTAAATCAATGGCTTTTTCAGTGTTGTAACTCATTTGAGGGTTTACAAGAGAACCAATCAATTTTCTGTGAATCTCATCAATGACATCGTCATCGCGCTCTACTTCAAGTGCTAAGTCAGTATCGCGACTTGAAATCACTATGCTAACTTTTTTAGTAATTGAAACAGAGTAATCACCTAGTGACTTAATAATCTCTATGAGTTCTGCAGGGATTGCACACTCTGGATGGCGAAGACGCGCAACCTTAGCAATGTGATTCGACAGATCGCCCATGCGCTCTAAGTCAGCACCCATACGTAACGCTGTAACCAACGCACGTAGATCAGATGCAACTGGTTGTTGTCGTGCAATGGTGTCAATAATTGCCGTGTCGATGTCATGTTGAAAAGCGTCGATTTTTTCATCTGAAGCAATAACTTCTTCTGCTAATTTAAGATCGCAATTTAAGATCGCAATTGTTGCATTGGTCATGGAGAGCGCGACCATTTCAGTCAGATCAACTAGTGACTGTGAAATGCTGTCGAGCTCATCTTGGAATACGGATCTAATGAGGGCCATGCCCGAAACCTATGTGGGCGTGATGAATAGAGACTCTTGTTTAGGTGAACAGAAGGTAAACTGGTGTTTTAAGCCTATAGAGTGCTGCCTATGAAGTTCCTACGCAGAGAGTTAGAGTCAAATGACGCTAGAGCTCTGCCTGAGATGCTTATTGAAACTTTAGGGATGCTCGACGGCGATTCGCTTGTCTTGGCACCAGGTGAGGTCCCAATTTTTCTGACTCCGGGAGCTGAAAACCTGGGAATCCTAAAAGATGGTCGAATCCAAAGCTCTGAACTCCTTGCCACCGTGCGCGTTGTTCGCCGCACTCATAATCAGCAAGTTGGCAAAATTGAAGTTCCTAGAGGGCCAATTGGTGAAGGCAAACACGAACTCACAGTAAAAATTATGCCACTAACAAAAGATGATTTAGTCCTTGTATTAATTAGTGATGAAAGCGAAGCTCAACGCGTGCATGATGTTCGACGTGACTTTGTTGCCAATATTTCACATGAGTTAAAAACGCCAATTGGTGCGTTATCGCTACTAAGTGAAGCAGTACTGGGCTCTAAGGATGATCCAGAGTCTGTTGTTAAATTTGCAACAAGAATGCAGTCAGAGGCCAAGCGATTAACGGACTTGGTGCAAGAAATTATTCATCTCTCTCGAGTTCAAGATTCTGATCCGTTGCAATTAGCTCAAGAGGTGAGCGTTGAATATGTAATTAGAGAAGCTATCGATCAGTGCCAAATAACTGCAGATAGTCGCAATATTACCGTTACATACCTTGAAAATAGTGAAGCTAAGGTGCTTGGCGATCGCGATCAGCTCATTATGGCTGTACATAATCTTATTGAAAATGCAATTAGTTACTCACCCGAGAACACTAAAGTTTCAGTTACAACTGCCATAGTTGCAGGCATCATAGATATTTCTGTTACCGATCAAGGGATTGGAATATCAGAATCTGAGCAAGTTCGAATTTTCGAACGCTTCTATCGTGTTGACCCCGCACGCTCTCGCCAAACAGGTGGTACTGGTCTAGGTCTTTCAATTGTTAAGCACGTTGCAGCAAAACATGGCGGAGAAGTAAAAGTATGGAGCGTTGAAAACGTCGGTAGTACTTTTTCTATTCGGCTACCCATCTATGAAGCACCTCAGGAGATATCTGAATGACAAAGATACTTATCGTCGAAGATGAATCCTCATTTTCAGAAGCTCTGGCATTTCTTTTAGGCAAAGAAGGTTTTGAAGTAAGCGTTGCCGAAGATGGTCGCGCAGCACTAAATACATTTGCCAAAGAGGGCGCTGATTTAATTTTGCTCGATTTAATGATTCCAGAAGTATCAGGCGTTGA
>CAIQRN010000054.1 GCA_903874255.1 uncultured Actinomycetes bacterium | reverse complement strand
AACTGCGCCACGTTTGATGCTTGAACTTATTTGTGGACGCATTCTTTTGCCTATTGGTGACAATGGGGAATCTGGAATGCTTTCGAGGATTGAAAGACTTGAACGAGCAGAAAATATTGCTCCCATGACATCCAGTCGCTCCGCTGAATCTCGAACCGTGGAGCCAAAAGAAACTACAGGCTCCACTCATTCGAATTCAGCAGTCGCTCCTTCTGAAGTTAAAGAAGTAGAAACTCCGGTTAAAGAAAAGCAATCCGCACCGGCGCACGTACCGGGTAATTTTGATATCGCCGCGTTACGTCGGGCCTGGCCAGATGTAATTGAAGATGTAAAAAAGCGTCGCAGATTGACGTGGTCATTGCTTAGTGCGTCGGCACAAGTGCTTGCGGTGGATGACAAGGCAATCACTATTGGAATTGTTAATGCAGGTGCGCGCGATTCATTTGTTCGCTCCGAGTCAGATGAAATTCTACGAAATGCCTTCATCGATGTAGTTGGAATAGATCGAAAGATTGAATGTGTTGTGGATCCATCAATTGATACAAATACTCCTGCTGCACGTGAAACACGCACATCTGAGGCGCCTACTGATAAGAATTTATTATCCGGCGCTGCATTGCTTGCACAGGAACTTGGCGCCAAGATTATCGAGAGTAAATAATTTATGTCAGGTATGTATGAAGGTGCAATACAAGATTTGATTGATGCACTGGGCCGTTTGCCTGGTATCGGGCCCAAGTCCGCTCAGCGAATCGCTTTTCATATTTTGCAATCTGATGCCGATGTTGCTGCAGCTTTAGTCGATTCAATTCGTACAGTTAAAGAGCGCGTAAAGTTTTGTACACAATGCGGAAATGTTTCTGAAGAAGAAGAGTGCCGAATCTGTCGCGATCCACGTCGTGACAACACATTGATCTGCGTTGTTGAAGAAAGCAAAGACGTCATTGCAATCGAACGAACCCGAGAATTTCGCGGTAAGTATCATGTGCTTGGTGGTGCAATCAGTCCTATTGATGGCATTGGCCCGGAACAGTTACGCATCCGCGAATTAATGGCCCGGCTTGCAGATCCTGGAATCGTTGAAGTTATCTTGGCGACCGATCCAAACCTTGAGGGCGAAGCGACGGCTACCTATTTATCGCGATTGATTAAGCCGCTTGAAATAAAAGTTTCGCGTTTGGCTAGTGGCTTGCCAGTTGGTGGCGATTTGGAATATGCCGACGAAGTTACCTTGGGTCGTGCCTTTGAAGGACGGCGTGACGTTTAATCTCATTATTTGACACGCAAGCCGTCTCATTATTTGAGAAAGTCAGGAAATCGGTTAGCGCCAATTAAATCTATGCGCAACCATTAAGCCATGGGACTCATTGTTCAGAAATACGGCGGATCCTCAGTAGCCGATGCCGAAGGCATGAAGCGCGTCGCCAATCGAATCGTGGCAGCAAAACGTGATGGAAATCAGGTTGTCGTCGTGGTTTCCGCGATGGGCGATACAACTGATGAGCTCATTGATTTAGCAAAACAAATCACACCTATTCCTACAGGCCGTGAACTAGATATGTTGTTAACGGCAGGTGAGCGAATTTCAATGGCGCTACTTGCGATGGCAATAACAAATTTAGGACACGAAGCACGTTCATTTACTGGAAGCCAAGCCGGTGTAATCACAACATCTGCACATGGTCGCGCTCGCATTATCGACGTAACACCAGGTCGAATTCAGGAAGCGTTGAAAGAAGGCGCGATTGCAATTGTTGCGGGCTTTCAAGGAATTTCGCAAGATACTAAAGATGTAACAACACTTGGTCGTGGTGGAAGTGACACAACCGCAGTCGCATTAGCTGCAGCCCTTGAAGCAGATGTTTGTGAGATTTATACCGATGTCGATGGTGTTTTTAGCGCAGACCCTCGCGTTGTTCCAACTGCACGAAAGTTAAAAACTGTTACTTATGAAGAAATGTTAGAACTCGCAGCAAGTGGCGCGAAAGTTTTGCACTTGCGCTGTGTCGAGTATGCACGCCGTTATGACTTACCAATTCACGTACGTTCATCTTTTACAAGCAATGAAGGAACATGGGTGGTCAAAGATCACCCTCAAGGAGGAGACATGGAACAAGCAATCATCGCGGGCATTGCACACGATAAGAGCGAAGCAAAAATCACTATTGTCGGAGTGCCTGACCGCACGGGTGTAGCTGCACGCATCTTCCAAGCAATCGCTGATGCCGACATTAACATCGACATGATTGTGCAAAATGTTTCTGCAGCCGCAACTGGCTTAACTGATATTTCATTTACTTTGCCAAAAGCCGAAGGCGCAGATGCAACTGCAATCCTACAAAAACTTCAGGGTGAAGTTGGTTTCGCATCTATTCAATACGATGATCAAATCGGAAAACTTTCACTAATTGGTGCAGGCATGCGTTCTCACCCAGGAATTACGGCAACATTTTTCGGTGCAATGTCTGAAGCAGGAATAAATATTGAAATGATTTCAACCTCTGAAATTCGCATTTCAATTATTTGTCGCGAATCAGATCTAGAGCGCGGAGCGAAAGCTGCACATGCGGCATTCGGTTTAGATGCCGATAGCCAAGAAGCCGTTGTATATGGAGGATCAGGGCGATGAGTAAGAAACCTTCTCTAGCTGTAGTCGGTGCAACCGGAGCTGTTGGAACCGTGATGCTCGGAATTTTGTCTGAACGCCCTGATGTGTGGGGAGAAATCCGACTTATTGCATCGGCACGAAGTGCTGGCAAGAAGTTAATGTGTCGCGGTGAAGAGCTGACGGTTGTCGCACTTTCGCCAGAAGCATTTGATGGAATCGATGTAGCAATGTTCGATGTGCCAGATGAGATTTCTGCAGAGTGGGCACCAATCGCAGCATCACGCGGCGCAGTTGTTGTTGATAACTCAGGTGCATTTCGCATGGATGTCGATGTTCCACTTGTAGTGCCTGAAGTAAATCCGCAGGATGTAAAAAATCGTCCACGCGGAATTATTTCAAATCCAAACTGCACAACACTTTCAATGATTGTTGCAATGGGTGCGCTCCATCAAGAATATGAATTAAAAGAATTAGTTGTATCTTCCTATCAAGCAGCATCTGGTGCCGGACAAGCCGGTCTAGATACTTTACGTGCACAAATTAAACAGGTTGCCGGAACAAATGTAGGAGATGTTGCTGGAGACTTACGTAAAGTTGTAACTGACTTGGGTCCTTTCCCAGCACCTCTTGCACTCAACGTTGTCCCGTGGGCTGGCTCGCTAAAAGCTGATGGTTATTCTTCTGAAGAGTTAAAAGTGCGCAATGAATCTCGCAAGATTTTGGGATTACCCTCACTTAAAGTTTCAGCAACATGTGTTCGCGTTCCCGTATTAACAACTCACTCGCTGACTGTGCACGCTGTATTTGCAAAGGAACCCTCACGCAAGGCCGCTCAAGATATTTTGGCAAATGCTGCAGGAGTTAAATTGGTAGATGATCCAGAGAATTATCAATTCCCAACTCCAGCTGATGTTGTAGGAACTGACCCAACATGGGTAGGTCGAGTGCGTAAGAGCATCGATGATTCAATGGCGCTCGATCTCTTTGTTTGTGGAGACAATCTTCGTAAGGGTGCTGCACTAAATACTGCGCAGATTGCAGAATTATTGGCAGTAGAGTTCACATCATGAGCATTAAAGAGACCCTACAAAAGAATTTAACTGAAGCTATTCGAAGCCGTGATGAAATTACTTCTGGCACGATTCGAATGGTCCTGTCTGCTATTACCAACGAAGAGGTTGCAGGAAAAGAAGCACGTGTATTAAGCGACGATGAAGTAATCACTGTGCTTTCCCGCGAAGCAAAAAAGCGCCGCGAAGCCGCAGAAGCCTTCGAAACCGCTGGCCGTACCGACAAAGCTGCACTCGAAAAGAGTGAGGGCGAAGTTATTGCGAAGTACCTGCCTGCACAGTTAAGCGAGGCAGATATTGCAGCGATCATTGCTGAAGCTATTGCTTCTACCGGCGCTACAGGTCCTGCCGATATGGGCAAAGTAATGGGAGCAGTAAAACCAAAGATTGCAGGCAAGGCCGATGGCGGCGTTGTTTCTGCCCTAGTGAAAGCGGCGCTAAACAAATGAGTAAATACGAATACGCAACGGTTCCACTACTCTCACATGCAACAAAACAAATTCTTGATACTTGGGGTTCTGATGGTTGGGAACTCGTGCAAGTTGTTCCAGCTCCCGGAACTGGCGAACAGCTAGTTGCGTACATGAAAAGAGAAATCGCATGAATCCAGTTGATGTCCGCGCAAAGTTAAAAGATTTAGGTCTTGAACTCCCAGTTGCCACTAAACCAGTTGCTGCTTATGTTCCGGCAATTCGTACAGGCAATATCGTTTTTACTGCAGGCCAACTTCCACTTGTAAATGGCGAGATGGCTGGTGTCGGCAAAGTTGATGGTGAAATAACTCCCGAGCGCGCCAAAGAGCTCGCGCAGATTTGTGCACTCAATGCCTTAGCTGCAGTTGAAACCGTTGCTGACGTTAATAAAATTACAAAGATTGTTCGTGTAGTGGGTTACGTTAATGGCGTACCGGGCTACATCAATGCACCTGTAGTTGTTAATGGAGCTAGCGAATTATTTCTAGCGATCTGGGGCGATGGGGCAAAGCATGCTCGCAGCGCAGTTGGAATTGCAGAGTTACCTTTGAACTCGCCAGTTGAAATTGAACTGACAGTCGAAATTACAGATTAAAAAACTTTTACTTACCGCGTTTTGATAAACGTTCAAAATCTGTAATTAATACTGCGCGTCCATCAAGCTTTAACCAGTTACGACCTGCAAAATCGGCAAGTGCCTTGTTAACTGTTTCACGGGAAGCACCAACTAATTGTGCAAGTTCTTCCTGCGTTAAATCGTGGTGAACGTATAGACCTTCATCGGTTTTCTTTCCGAAGCGCTCGCCTAAGTCGATTAACGCTTTAGCAACACGTCCAGGAACATCTGAGAAAACTAAATCGCCAACAGCTTCATTTGTTCGGCGAAGACGTTGAGCCAAACGAGCTAAAAGATGAAGTGAAACATCAGGATTTTCGCGAAGCCATGGAA
Source organism: uncultured Actinomycetes bacterium (assembly GCA_903874255.1). Classification (GTDB taxonomy): domain Bacteria; phylum Actinomycetota; class Actinomycetes; order Nanopelagicales; family Nanopelagicaceae; genus Planktophila. The sequence goes on along the minus strand of CAIQRN010000054.1, from coordinate 26,151 downwards.
GAAGTTTTTCTTGACCAAGGCTTAACAATTTGGCATCAGTAACTGCAGTAGCAGTAGATGTGCGAGGACCTGGATCGAAGAGGCTGAGTTCGCCAAACATTTCACCCGGTCCGAGAATTGATAAAAGATTTTCGCGGCCATCGCCACTTGACGTTCCAAGTTTCAACTTACCTTCAACAATTACATAAAGGTGGTCACCTTCGGCGCCTTCAGCAAATAAAACGCTGCCTTTGGAGATTTTAACGATATCCATCTGTGCTCGAAGCGAGGCTGAAGCAGCTTCGTCAAGGGCAGTGAAAAGTGGGGCTCTATGTACGGCATCTAAATCTATGGTCACGGGTAGTACTTTAGCGCCATGCCCGCCGATAATGAAAGCCGCAAAGCGGCTCGGGCGCTCTATCGAATCCTGAGCAAGACCTATCCAGAAATTCGCTGCGAACTAGATTTCAACAATCCCTTAGAGCTAATAGTTGCCACAGTGTTGAGCGCCCAGTGCACAGATAAGAGAGTTAACACTGTTACTCCCGCGCTATTTAAGAAATATAAAACCGCAAAGGCATATGCAGAGGCCGACATTCATCAGTTAGAAGAGTTGGTGTATCAGACTGGTTTTTATCGAGCAAAAGCCCGACATATAAAAGGTATTGGAATAAAGCTCCTCACCGAATTTAATGGCACGGTTCCCAACACACTTGAAGAGTTGATTACTTTGCCAGGGGTTGGTCGGAAAACTGCCAATGTTGTTTTGGGGCATGCCTTTGATATTCCTGGAATCACAGTTGATACACACTTTGGTCGCTTGTCACGCAGATTTGGTTGGACAAAAGAAACCGATCCAGTGAAAGTAGAAAAGATTGTGGGGGAGTTAATCCCTCAACACGAATGGACCAATTTATCTCAGCGCATGATTTGGCATGGACGGCGCATCTGTCACTCTCGTAAACCGGCATGTGGTGCGTGCCCGTTAGCAAAAATATGCCCTAGCGTTGGCATTGGCGAAATGGATATCGCAAAAGCACAATTACTTGTAAAGACAGACAAGGACTTTCGATGAAAAAGATCGTGATAGTGATTGCGCTATTACTGCTGACCGGCTGTTCGTCTCCAACTGAAAAGATTGCTGGGCACGTTGTCTCTTGCACATCGATTCAATCTGGGCAGAACGAAAATCCCATAGAACTCAACTGCCTTGATGGAACATCAGGAGCTGTTATTAATTCTTTAAAGGGACCACTTATCGTCAATGTTTGGGGTTCATGGTGTGGGCCGTGTAAAGAGGAGATGCCTATTTTGCGCTCCTTTTACTCCAAAGCTGCGGGCAAGGTTCAACTCGTTGGTATCGATGTAGAAGAAGCCAACATCGCCGATGGAAAGTCATTTGTAGAGAGCAACGGCATTACCTGGCCAAATCTTTATGATGCTGATGGCCGCTCGCGTTCATATTTCGGAATGGGTGTTCCGGTTACTTGGTTTATTAGCGCCGATGGAAAAGTCGCTTACAAACATGTCGGAGTATTAAAAAATGAGATTGAATTAATAACGCTTACTTCAAAATATCTTGGAGTAAAGCTTTAATCCTCATCCTTGGCACTCTGTAAGCCCGCAGCGATTAATTTCATGACATTTGGATCTGCCAAAGTTGTTGCATCACCAACCACGCGATCTTCTGCAACATCTCGCAATAAGCGGCGCATGATTTTTCCACTTCGAGTCTTTGGAAGTTCATTTACGATGAGAATCTGGCGAGGTTTAGCAATCGCACCAATTTCTTTGGCAACATGGTTGCGAAGTTGAGTATTTAACTCTTCACCATCGGCATGTTTGATTCCTGAACGTAAAATTACAAAGGCAACGATTCCTTGCCCCGTCATTGCATCTGCTGCACCTACAACAGCAGCTTCGGCAACAGCCTCATGTGAAACAAGCGCTGATTCAACTTCAGTAGTAGAAATACGGTGACCGGAAACGTTCATGACATCATCAACGCGGCCAAGTAACCAGATTGCTCCTTCGTCATCTAATTTTGCGCCGTCACCAGCAAAGTAGATTCCTTCAAAACGAGACCAGTAAGTTTCCTTGTAACGCTCATCTTCGCCCCAAACTCCGCGCAGCATTGAAGGCCAAGGCTGATCAAGAATCAGATATCCGCCATGACCATCGGCCACAGGGACTGCATTGTCATCAACAACTTTCGCGCTGATTCCAGGGATAGGGCGCATCGCTGAACCCGGCTTGGTTGCAGTGATTCCTGGCAATGGAGAAATCATGATTGCACCAGTTTCGGTTTGCCACCATGTATCAACAATTGGGCAACGTTCTCCACCAATAACTTCGCGGTACCACATCCATGCTTCTGGATTAATTGGCTCGCCAACAGTTCCTAACAAACGAAGTGATTGAAGGTTATGTGCCTTTGGAAATTCATCGCCCCACTTCATCCATGTACGAATTAATGTTGGCGCTGTGTACAAAATTGTCACACCATATTTTTCAATGATTTCAAAGATACGTCCCTTATGCGGAGTATCAGGTGTTCCCTCATACATAACTTGAGTTGCACCATTGATAAGTGGCCCATAAACAACATATGAATGACCGGTAATCCAACCAACATCGGCGGTGCACCAATAAACGTCGCTCTCGGGTTTAATATCAAAAACCATTTTGTGCGTGTATGCCACCTGAGTTAAGTAGCCACCCGTCGTATGAAAAATTCCCTTTGGTTTTGCAGTCGTTCCAGAGGTGTACAAAATAAATAGCGGATGTTCTGCATCAAAATTTTGTGCAACATGTTCGGTTGATTGCTTGCCGACAAGTTCGTGCCACCAGATATCTCTATCTGTCCAGGCAGTTTCTTGCTTCGTACGCTGTACAACAATGACTTTTTCAACATTGTGCGCACCTTTAAGCGCTTCATCGACGGCAGGCTTTAATGCAAAAGCTGCGCCTTTTCTAAATCCACCATCTGCAGTAATTACTAACTTTGCATCCGCATCTTGAATACGTGACAACAAAGCATCGGCAGAGAATCCACCGAACACAACAGAGTGAGGTGCACCAATGCGCGCGCATGCCAACATTGCAATCGCAGCTTCAGGAATCATTGGCATATAAATTGCGACACGATCTCCGGCAACTATTCCAATTTCAGTTAAAGCATTGGCGGCTTTCTTAACCTGTATTAATAATTCTGCATAAGTGATTGTTTGTGTGTCACCAGGTTCGCCTTCAAAATGAAATGCGACACGATCTCCTCGGCCCTCGGCAACATGTCGATCAAGAGCATTAACGGATGCATTTAATTTTCCACCAATAAACCATTTGGCATAAGGCGCTTGCCACTCAAGAACCGTGTCCCATTTTCTTTCCCACTGGAGAGTTCCAGCTTGTTCCTCCCAAAATGCCAAGCGATCCATATTTGCATGTGCGTACTCATCAAATTGCGCATTTGCCTCTGCGGCAAATTCTGGACTGGGTGAAAAGTGACGATCTTCAGATAATAAGTTTTCTAAGGACTCGTGGTCTTGGCTCATAAGCAAAGAGGTTACCCGCCAACTCCTCTTATCAACAGAGTTTTTTAGGGGGTGATTCTCACACTTTCGTAGCCCCCACAATGCCGCAAAGAAAGGAGGTCACAGATATGGGATTTACATCCATCATGCTCTTGGTATTCAAGTTCTTCGGCAATGCCACATTGGTATCAGCGCTTTTCCGTTTTGCGGGTAGCGTCTTTAAAAGCTTTATGTAGGTAATCCGACAGGAAAGGCCCTTGGTTCCCCCGAACCAGGGGCTTTTTCGTGGCTTTTTTGTGTGATTCGGGCCAAAGTGAGAGGATTGGCCGTAAGCCTCTAAACGACTCAACGAAGCGCTCGCTTATAGAGATTTACACCAAGCTACTAGGAGTCAAAGTGCCAATTGCAACCCCTGAAATTTATGCCGACATGTTGGATCGCGCCAAGAAGGGCGCTTTTGCATATCCAGCAATCAACGTTTCATCGTCTCAGACCGTCATCGCTGCTATTCGTGGTTTCGCCGAAGCAGAATCAGATGGAATCATTCAATTTTCTTGGGGCGGCGCTGAATACGCCTCAGGTTCAACAGTAAAGAACATGGTAGATGGCGCTGTTGCCCTCGCTGAGTTCGCACATGTCGTTGCAAAAAATTACAAAGTAAATATTGGAATTCATACTGATCACTGTCCAGCAGAAAAGTTGGATGGCTTCATGCGCCCACTTCTTGCATTTGGTGCAGATCACATCAAATCAGGCAAGTCACCACTATTTAATTCACACATGTGGGATGGCTCTGCAGTTGATATGAAAGAAAATATGCGTATCGCTAAAGAGATGCTCGAAATGTCAGTGGCTGCACGAACAATTCTTGAAATTGAAATCGGCGTTGTTGGTGGCGAAGAAGACGGTGTTGAAGCCAAGCATGATGCAAAACTCTACTCAACTCCTGAAGATGCATTACTAACAATTGAAACTCTTGGAACAGATGCAAATGCCCGTTATTTAGTAGCTGCAACATTTGGAAATGTTCACGGTGTTTACAAGCCAGGAAATGTTGTTCTACAACCAAAGATTTTGGCAACGTTGCAAGAAGCAGTTTCAAACAAACTTGGCCTTCCTGCCGGTAGCAAGCCAATGGATTTAGTTTTCCATGGCGGCTCAGGTTCACTACTTTCTGAAATCCGTGAATCACTTGATTACGGTGTAATCAAGATGAATATCGATACAGATACTCAGTACGCGTTTACTCGTCCAGTTGTTGATCACATGCTCAAGAACTATGACGGAGTATTAAAAATTGATGGTGAAGTTGGAAACAAAAAAGCATATGACCCACGTGCGTGGGGTAAAGCTGCTGAAGCAGGTATGGCAGCTCGCGTTGTGCATGCATGCGAAGATCTTCGCTCAACCGGAACTTCATCACTTAAGTAATAACCCTACGTAATCGGAGAGGCTTTACCTATGCCTGCATTAGTTTTGCTTGGAGCTCAGTGGGGCGACGAAGGCAAAGGTAAAGCTACTGATTTACTCGGCGATCGAGTTGATTATGTAGTGCGTTATCAAGGCGGAAACAATGCCGGTCACACAGTTGTCATTGGTGATCAAAAGTATGCACTTCACTTATTACCTTCAGGAATTCTTTCTCCTAACGTAATTCCAGTAATTGGCAACGGTGTAGTCATTGATCCAGGCGTATTACTTGAGGAAATCAAGGGTTTAACGGAACGCGGAATTGATTGCAGCAAGTTGTTGATCTCAACAAATGCTCATTTAATTACTCCGTATCACCGCACAATCGACAAGGTTTCAGAGCGATTCCTCGGTAAGTCAAAGATTGGTACTACAGGACGCGGAATCGGACCTGCGTACGCCGATAAAATAAATCGAATCGGTATTCGAGTTCAAGATTTATTTGACCCATCTATCTTGCGTCAAAAGATTGAAAGCGCACTACGCGATAAAAACCAAGTCCTTATTAAAGTTTTCAACCGCAAGAATATTGAAGTTGATGACGTTCTTACAGAGTATTTGGAATATGCCGAGATTCTGCGTCCATATGTTGCCGATACTGTTTTGATTTTAAATGAAGCGTTGAAAGCCGGAAAGCGCGTACTGCTCGAAGGATCTCAGGGAACTTTGCTTGATGTAGATCATGGAACGTATCCCTTTGTTACATCAAGTAATCCAACTGCGGGCGGCGCTTGTACAGGTTCGGGCATTGGACCAACCAAGATCGATCGCGTAATAGGAATTATTAAGGCATACACAACACGTGTTGGAAGTGGTCCTTTTCCAACAGAGCTATTCGATGAAGATGGTGAAGCCCTTCGTCGCATTGGTGGTGAAATCGGCGTAACAACCGGACGTGCACGTCGTTGTGGTTGGTTTGATGCACCTATCGCGCGTTATGCAGTTCGCGTTAATGGATTAACCGATTTCTTTTTAACTAAGCTTGATGTATTAACTGGTTGGGAAAAAATTCCGGTATGCGTTGCTTATGAAATCGATGGCAAGCGAGTCGAAGAACTCCCATCATCGCAATCAGATTTTCACCATGCAAAACCAATTTACGAATATTTGCCAGGTTGGAAAGAAGATATCTCTGGCGCGCGCAAGCTAAGTGATCTTCCAAAAGCAGCGCAGGATTACATCGCATTCTTGGAGAAAATCTCTGGCGCACCAATGAGCGCGATTGGCGTTGGCCCCGGGCGTGACGAAACAATTGTTGTAAAGGATTTCATTTAAGTAATGAAAATCCTCTTAGTCGGAAGCGGCGGTCGTGAACACGCCTTAGGACTAGGACTACACGCAGATCCAGAATGTACAGAATTGCATGTTGCGCCGGGCAATCCAGGAATCGCAGCGTTCGCACAATGTCATCCGCTCGACATAACCGACAATGAATCCATAGTTAATCTTGCGCAGAAACTTGATGTCGATTTAGTTGTTATTGGCCCTGAAATCCCTTTAGTAAATGGCGTTGCAGATCTCTTGCGGGCCGCTGGAATATCAGTCTTTGGTCCATCTAAAGCGGCAGCGCAGTTAGAGGGTTCGAAGAATTTCGCAAAAGAAGTGATGGCCGATGCCGGAGTTCCAACTGCGCGCAGTTTTACATGTACAACTCAAGAGGAAATTGAAAAAGCTCTAGATGCTTTTAACGCACCTTACGTGGTTAAAGATGATGGCTTAGCTGCAGGTAAAGGTGTTGTAGTTACTCGAAATCGTGATGAAGCCCTTGCGCACGCGCTCAACTGCAAGCGAGTAGTGATTGAAGAATATTTAGATGGTCCAGAAGTTTCCCTTTTTGGAATCAGCGATGGAAAAACAATTATTCCAATGCAACCGGCACAAGATTTCAAACGTGCTTTTGATAATGACTCCGGACCAAACACGGGCGGTATGGGCGCTTACTCACCACTTCCTTGGGCACCGTCAGACATCATTGAAGATACGTACACCAAGGTGCTCGCACCGATGATTGCAGAAATGGCGGCACGTGGAACTCCATTCGTCGGTTTGTTGTATGCGGGCCTAGCTCTTACAAATCATGGAACACGCGTAATCGAATTCAATGCCCGTTTCGGAGATCCTGAAACACAAGTTCTTATTCCACTTCTGAAAACACCACTGGCTTCTTTGCTATATAAAGCGGCAACTCGAAACCTTGAAGGCGTGACATTGCAATGGCGCGATGAATCTGCGGTCACAGTTGTATTAGCTGCTGATGGTTACCCAGCTTCACCCAAAACCGGCGGCACGATAAATGGAATTCCAGCAATAGAAAGTGTTTCCATTTTCCATGCCGGAACTGAGCAGAAAGACAATGAACTTGTTTCTGCAGGCGGCCGAGTATTGACCGTTACGGGAACGGGAATTGATTTAACGGAAGCACGTGACCGGGCCTACCGTGCAATTAGCCAAATCTCACTTGCAGGATCTTTTTACCGTAGTGATATCGCGCTTAATGCGTCGGTGGCAGAGAAAGGTAATTAAATGAAGGATAATTCCAATGTGAGCCTTCTAGCTAATCGTTATGCATCAGCTGCGATGCGAGAAATTTTCGCGCCAGAGGCCAAAATAATTGCTGAACGCAAGTTATGGATCGCTGTAATGCGAGCTCAATCAACCCTTGGTCATGCAATACCTAGCGATGTAATTACAGATTACGAGCGCGTAATTACACGCGTGGATCTTGCATCTATTGATGCGCGCGAAAAGCAAACTCGTCACGATGTTAAAGCTCGAATTGAAGAGTTCAACGCATTGGCTGGGCATGAAGCGATTCATGCAGGTATGACTAGCCGAGATTTAACTGAAAATATTGAAGCCTTACAAATCCAAAATGGTTTAAAAGTTGTACATGACAAAGTTATAACTCTGTTGGCGCGCTTGGCAGAACGTGCAACACAATATTCTGAGCAACCTATTGCTGGCCGTTCGCACAATGTTCCGGCACAGATAACTACCCTGGGAAAAAGATTTGCTTCCACCGCCGAAGAACTTCTCTTTGCTTATGAGCGTTTAGCTGGATTACAGGATCGATATCCAATGCGTGGAATTAAAGGACCGGTTGGAACGGCGCAAGATTCAATTGATTTATTGGGTTCAGCTGCTTCGCACGCACAGTTAGAAATTGCAATTGCACAAGAACTTGGATTTAGCAGAGTTCTTGATTCAACGGGTCAGATTTATCCGCGCTCATTTGATTATGATGTTGTCACAACACTTGTGCAATTGGCATCTGCTCCTTCTTCGCTTGCGACTTCGATTCGTTTAATGGCAGGTGCAGAGTTAGTAACTGAGGGATTCAAAGCCGGACAAGTTGGCAGTAGCGCAATGCCACATAAAATGAACACCCGTTCATGTGAACGAATCAATGGTTTAGCTGTTGTCCTTCGTGGATATGCATCAATGGTTAGTGAACTTTCTGGAGATCAGTGGAACGAAGGTGATGTTTCATGCAGTGTTGTGCGCCGCGTTGCACTTCCAGATGCATTTTATGCAATTGATGGCCTACTTGAAACTGCACTAACGGTGCTCGAGGAGTTTGGTGCATTTCCTGCAGTTATTGCCGCTGAATTAGAACGCTATTTACCTTTCTTGGCGACCACGAAGATTTTGATGGCCGCAGTAAAAGCCGGCGTAGGTCGCGAGATTGCACATGAAGTTATTAAGGAACACGCAGTAAAAGCGGCGTTAGGTATGCGTGAAGGTAAAACCAACACTTTGCTCAATGATTTAGCAGCAGATGAAAGATTGCCACTTGATCGAAGCGCACTCGACACATTGATCAGCGCACCATTGGAATTTACTGGCGAGGCTCGCCAACAAGTTGCTCGAGTTGTTAGTCGCATTGAGGCGATAACTTCCGCGCACCCTGCCGCAGTGCAGTACAAGCCCGGCTCTATTAGGTGAGCGGCTTCGGCTTAGCTGGTCCACCGCCAGCGCCTTCGATACCTGGGTGGACACATCTGCGCACCGGAAAAGTTCGCGATCTCTATAAAAATGATTTAGGAAATATTTTGCTTGTTGCCTCAGATCGAATTTCAGCTTATGACTGGGTTATGCCGACTGAAATTCCAGGAAAAGGTGCAGTTCTGACTCAGCTGTCTCTCTTTTGGTTTGATTTACTCGCAGACATTGTTCCTAATCACATCGTTTCAACCGATGTTCCCGAAATTGTAGAAGATCGAGCAGTAATTGTTGCACCCTTAGAAATGTTTGCTATCGAATGTGTTGCTCGTGGATATTTAACCGGTAGTGGCTGGAGTGAATATCAAATAAATAACGAGGTTTGTGGAAATTCTCTACCTTCCGGGCTGCTAGATGGTTCTGCACTTGCGACCAGTATTTTTACTCCAGCAACAAAAGCTGAAATTGGTGACCATGACATCAATATAGATTTTGAACAGGCATCAAAAATTATTGGCGCTGATAGCGCACATGAATTAAAAGAACTCACAATAAAGTTGTACGACACTGCACAAGAATTTGCAAAGAGCCGCGGAATTATTTTGGCTGACACGAAATTTGAGTTTGGCCGAAACAAGAAAGAAGAAATCGTTTTGGGTGATGAGGCACTTACACCTGATTCCTCACGCTTTTGGGATCAATCAACATGGGTCCCTGGAGGCGTGCAACCCTCATTTGATAAACAGTTTTTGCGAGATTACCTAGTTAGCAGTGGTTGGGATAGAAATAGCCCGCCCCCTGAACTTCCTAGTGAAATCGTAGAAAAAACCGCACAGCGTTACGAGGAAGCTTTTTACCGTTTAACTGGCAGCAAATTCTAATAAAGGGAGAATAAGACAATGGCAAAGATCGTGGTTGATGTGATGTTAAAGCCAGAGATTCTTGATCCGCAAGGTAATGCAGTGGCATCGGCCCTGCCGCGCCTCGGTTTCAACTTTGCCAAATCTGTGCGACAGGGAAAACGCTTTGAAATTGAAATTGAAGGCGAACCAACGACTGCGCAGCTCGCAGAAATTGAAAAAGCGGCAGAAACTTTGCTCTCAAATCCCGTGATTGAAAATTTCGTCGTGAGAGTTGAAAAGTAATGCGCGTAGGAGTCATAACCTTTCCAGGAACTCTTGATGATCGCGATGCTGCTCGTGCAGTAAATCTTGGAGGTGCTGAAGCAGTTTCGCTCTGGCATGCTGATGCAGATTTAAAGGCTGTGGATGCGGTTATTTTGCCAGGTGGTTTTTCCTATGGGGATTACTTACGTTGCGGGGCAATTTCACGTTTTGCCCCAGTCATGAAATTAGTAATCGAAGCAGCGGGAAAAGGGATGCCAGTACTTGGAATCTGCAATGGTTTTCAAGTTTTGTGCGAATCTCATTTATTGCCAGGAGCTTTGACTCGTAACTCTGATCTACATTTCCTGTGTCGCGATCAAGAAATTGAAATCATTAATAGTGAAACCGCTTGGACATCTTCTTACAAAAAAGGCGAAAAGATTGTTATTCCATTGAAAAATGGTGAAGGTTCATTTCAATGCGACGACAACACACTTGCGATGCTGGAAGGCGAAGGCAGGGTAATTGCTCGATATGTTGGAGAAAATCCAAATGGATCTCGTAATTTGATTGCGGGCATTACAAACGAGCGTGGAAATGTCGTTGGTTTGATGCCACACCCTGAGCATGCAATAGATGAATTAACGGGGCCAACGGCGCAAGGTTTAGGTTTCTTTACTTCGATTTTGAATGCGATGGTGAAGTAATGGCTTTAGATACCGTTGCACTTGCACAAACGACACCAGATACGCAGCAACCATTTTCCGAATTAGGTTTGAAACCAGATGAATACGCGCGCATTAAAGAGATTCTTGGTCGCCGTCCAACTTCTTCTGAATTAGCAATGTATTCAGTGATGTGGTCAGAGCACTGCTCTTATAAATCTTCAAAAGTTCACTTAAAACAATTTGGTGATAAAGCTCCGAAGTCGGATGCACTCCTTGTCGGAATAGGCGAGAACGCTGGCGTTGTTGATGTCGGCCAAGGTTATGCCGTAACTTTTAAAATCGAATCACATAACCATCCATCTTTCGTCGAGCCATATCAAGGCGCGGCAACAGGTGTAGGTGGAATTGTTCGCGACATCTTGACCATGGGTGCACGACCAATTGCAGTTATGGATCCGTTGCGCTTTGGTCCAGCTGATGCGGCAGATACACGCCGAGTACTTCCAGGAATCGTCGCAGGTGTAGGCGGATATGGAAATTGCTTAGGACTTCCAAATATTGGTGGCGAAGTAGTTTTTGACGAGACCTATATCGGAAATCCATTGGTCAACGCATTGTGCGTTGGAGTCATGAAACACAGCGATATTAAATTGGCAAAAGCTGCCGGTGCTGGAAATCTAGTTGTGCTCTATGGCGCAAAAACCGGTGGCGACGGAATAGGTGGAGTATCTGTTCTAGCATCTGAAACTTTTGGCGCTGGTGGATCAACTAAACGACCAAGCGTTCAAGTTGGAGATCCATTTGTAGAAAAAGTACTTATCGAATGCTCGCTTGAAATCTTTGCTGAAGATTTAGTTGTCGGCATCCAAGACCTTGGCGGGGCAGGCTTATCGTGCGCCACAAGCGAACTGGCTTCTGGTGGAAGCGGAGGCATGAAAGTGGCATTAGATAAAGTGCCTTTGCGTGACCCTTCACTTTCTCCAGAAGAAATTCTGATGTCAGAATCTCAAGAGCGCATGTGCGCGATTGTTGAGCCAAACAAGATTGAACGCTTCTTAGAGATTTGCAAGAAGTGGGATGTAACTGTCACCGTAATCGGCGAGGTCACCGATGGAGATCGTTTAGAAATAACTTGGAATGGTGAAGTGATTGTTAATGTGCCACCAAGGACAGTTGCACATGAAGGACCCGTATATAACCGCCCACTTGCACAACCGGCGTACATTGATGAAGTTAATTCCAAAACCGTTGATGTACCGATGCCAACCAGTGATTCAGAGATTAAAGCCGCGGTACTCACACTTGCTGCGGCGCCAAATCTGGCAGATAAATCTTGGGTAACGTCTCAATACGACAAATATGTACAAGGAAATACCATTCAATCTCAACCCGATGATTCCGGAATGGTGCGACTCGATGAATCAACTCACTTAGGTGTTGCTATCTCAACGGATGCAAATGCAAACTGGTCATATTTGAATCCGTACCAAGGTGCCAAACTTGCTTTGGCTGAAGCAGCGAGAAATATTGCAACTGCAGGAGCCCGACCATTAGCCGTTACAAACTGTTTGAACTTTGGTTCACCTGAAGATCCAGGTGTCATGTGGCAGTTTGCTGAATCAGTGCGCGGTTTGGCAGATGGATGTTTAGAGATGGGGCTTCCTGTTACGGGCGGAAATGTTTCTTTCTATAACCAAACTGGTGCCGTAGCAATATTGCCAACTCCGGTTATCGGCGTTCTCGGCGTAATTCAAGATGTCAGAACTCGGACTCCAATGAGTTTTACTGAATCTGGTTTAGAGCTGTATCTATTGGGGGAAACAAAGGAAGATCTTGCTGGAAGCGAGTGGGCTTTTCTGCATGGCCAACGCGTTGGACAATCTCCTACAGCTGATTTAGCACAAGAAATGCGGCTTATTGAACTACTTCTTGAAGGAAATTCATTCTTTGCAGCAGCACATGATTTGAGTCAAGGTGGATTATCAGCCGGATTAACTGAAATGGTTTTGCGTCACAAGGTTGGAGCCTCGATTTCATTAGTTAATCCAGCGATTGATTTATTAAGTGAAACCCCTGGACGTGTAATTGTTGCAGTGAATTCTGCCGATTCAGTGAAATTGCAAGAGCTTGCAACCAAGTTTGAAATCGCGTTAGCAAAGCTTGGTGTAACAGGCGGAGACTCACTGACTATTAACAACGTCCGTATCTCCCTCACCGAATTAAGTACGGCTCACACTTCTACTTTCCCGCGATTGTTTGGGTAAAAGGAATGCGCGATCAAGAGTTGCTATCAGAAGTTAAGACCACGTTGGCCTTGCTGACTTCGATAGCTCCTGGGCGCGCAATTGAAGTACGTGTTCCACCATATGCAGCGATCCAATGTGGCGATGGTCCAACGCACACTCGAGGTACGCCGGCCAACGTCATAGAGATGAATGCTCAGACTTGGTTAGCCCTAGCCGATGGCTCTCTGGCTTGGAGTGATGCAATGAATAATGGTGACATCATCGCTTCAGGAGTTCGCGCAGATCTTTCACAATACTTACCACTTAGGATTCAATCATGAGACGCCCAGATGGATTGCTTAATCACAACGTTTTAGGCGAAGACAAAGGTCCTCAAGATGCATGTGGTGTTTTCGGCGTGTGGGCGCCCGGTGAAGAAGTAGCAAAATTAACTTTTTACGGTTTGTATGCGCTGCAACATCGCGGGACTGAATCTGCAGGAATTGCAACAAGTGACGGCAGCAGAATTCTTGTTTACAAAGACATGGGTTTGGTGTCACAAGTTTTTACTGAAAGTGATTTAGCAACACTGCCAGGAAGTTTGGCAATTGGTCATTGTCGGTACAGCACAACCGGTTCAAGCACATGGGTAAATGCCCAACCAACATTGCGTCCAACTAAGTACGGAACACTGGCTTTAGCCCATAACGGCAACCTTACTAATACCGGAGATCTTGCTGAATTAGTTCAAAAATTAGAACCTTCACATGGTCGAGATGGTGGAGCAACTACAGATACCGAAATCATGACAGCTTTAATCTCTTTGCAAAACGAGAAAAACGTTGAGGCAAGTGCTATTTCTGTATTGCCACAACTTGAAGGTGCATTCTCACTTGTTTTTATGGACGAACACACATTGTATGCAGCCCGTGATCGCCATGGAGTTCGCCCATTAGTTCTTGGAAAACTTGAAAATGGTTGGGTAGTCGCATCAGAGAGTGCGGCACTCGATATCGTCGGCGCAGCTTTTGTCCGTGAAGTTGAACCTGGAGAGTTTATTTCAATAGATGAAAACGGAGTTCGCTCAGTTCGTTGGGCAACTGCCGAGCCAAAGGGATGTCTATTTGAATATGTTTATCTAGCTCGCCCCGACACAACGATTGCCGGACAAGGAATTCATGCGACGCGCGTGGCAATTGGAGAGCGCTTAGCAAAAGAATCGCCAGTCGAAGCTGATCTTGTTATTCCGGTGCCAGAGTCTGGTACTCCTGCCGCAATTGGTTTTGCTAAAGGTTCAGGGATTCCATTTGGAATGGGCCTTGTTAAGAATTCATATGTAGGTCGAACATTTATTCAGCCTTCACAAACTATCCGTCAACTAGGAATTCGTTTAAAGCTAAATCCTTTGCGTGAAATTATTGAAGGAAAGCGCATTGTGGTCGTGGATGATTCAATTGTTCGCGGAAACACTCAGCGTGCCATTGTGCGTATGCTTCGCGAGGCCGGTGCCCGAGAAATTCATGTACGTATTTCATCACCGCCAGTAAAATGGCCATGTTTTTACGGAATCGATTTTGCAACTAGAGCCGAACTCGTTGCCAGTGGTTTAGAGATCGAAGAAATTCGTCGATCCATTGGTGCTGATTCTTTGGGTTACGTTTCCTTAGAAGGTCTTATTGAATCAACTCGCATTGATGAAAATAAGCTATGTACCGCATGTTTTACGGGCAAATATCCGATTCGTATTCCAGCAGATATGTCTGAAGGAAAAATGCGACTTGAAATCACGGAAGTACACGGTCACTAAATGAGTACATATAAAGATGCAGGTGTTGATATCGACGCAGGAGATCGCGCCGTTGAATTAATGAAAGCCTCGATTGCAAAAGCCTCTCGTCCTGAAGTTATGGGTGGCATCGGTGGCTTTGCAGGACTGTTTGATGCAAGCGCACTCAAGAATATGAAACAACCTTTACTTGCTACTTCAACTGATGGTGTTGGAACAAAAACCGAAATTGCCCGTGCAATTGGAAAGTACGACACAATCGGCGAAGATCTGGTGGCGATGGTTGTAGATGATTTAGTTGTTTGTGGAGCCGAACCATTGTTTATGACTGATTACATTGCCGTTGGAAAAGTAATACCAGAACGTATCGCCGAAATTGTTTCAGGAATTGCTCGTGGTTGCGAAAAGGCCGGGACGGCATTAATTGGTGGAGAAACTGCAGAGCATCCTGGGCTGCTCGATGATGATGAGTTTGATGTTGCCGGAGCTGCGACCGGAGTTGTTGATGCCGAACATCAACTCGGCGCACATCTTGTTCAAGAAGGTGATGTATTAATTGCGATGCCTTCAAGTGGTTTTCACGCAAATGGTTTTTCACTTGTTCGACACATTATAAAAACTGCAAAATTATCCTTAGATGCTCATGTGAGCGAATACGGGAAAACTTCT
Organism: uncultured Actinomycetes bacterium; assembly: GCA_903874255.1. Lineage (GTDB taxonomy): Bacteria > Actinomycetota > Actinomycetes > Nanopelagicales > Nanopelagicaceae > Planktophila. The sequence goes on along the minus strand of CAIQRN010000054.1, from coordinate 10,773 downwards.
GGCGAAGTTTTCTTAACACCAACAGAGATTTATGCTCTTGATTGCTTGGCTCTGATTAAATCAATGCAAGGAAAACTCCGCGGCTTTTCGCACATCACGGGTGGCGGAATAGCAGAAAATACTTCACGAGTTATTCCAGAACACCTTTGCGCAATCTATGATCGCTCCACGTGGTCTTTGCCAGTTGAGATGGAGTTCATGTCTGCCATGGGCGGTGTCCCACAGTTAGATATGGAGCGAACCTGGAACTGTGGCATCGGAATGGCAGCAATCGTTTCGGCTGATTCTGCCGATTTAGCCCTTAGATCTTTGGCTGCCCGGGGAATGAAAGCCTGGGTCGCCGGCGTTATTGAGGGTAGGAAACCCTCCGATTCACGCTCAACTTTGGTTGGGACCTATAGAGCGCGCTAATCTACGCCTCTGACGAATACGCAACAGTGAAGGAGCTCGCACTATGGGTCGCGGCCGAGCCAAAGCAAAACAGACCAAAGTTGCTCGTGATTTGAAATATAACTCACAGGACATGGATTTAGATCGTCTAGCCAAAGAACTTCATGGCGAAGTAGAGCCTTCAAAGAATCGTGATGATGACGATCCCTTTGCTGAGGGCAATTACATTCCACGTGCGTGAGACCTACACCGTACGTAGCTTCACTTCGCGTTTACGAACCACTTTCTGCATTTAATCCTGTCGATCGATTGCGATGGCAATCAATAGATATAGATGCACAAAGTTTTATAGCAGAAGAAAAATTTGCGATGCAGCGAACTGTGGTTCCAGAACCTCCAGCGGGCCGTCCAGATGGTGTTCATATTCTTGAAAAAGATGGCCAGCGATATGTCGCACCATGGTCAACTGCAACACGTTGTTGGGCAGCGTTCGATAATTTCAAAGATTCGCTACCAAGTACCGTCGTTCCATATTTTATTTCACCCTCAATGGAGGAAGTGATTACATCCGGCGTTGATTTATTAGAAGAAAAAGTTCCACACATTCTTAACGAAACTTGGGTAATTCCACCACGATGGTTCTTGCTTTTCTTGGCCGAGGAAAGAGAGCGTGGTGAAAATAGCGATGGATTATTTACTCGCGCACAAACAACAATCGCAAATGCCAAAGCCCGCGGACAAGTTGCACATGAAACAGTTTTAGCAGCTTTTGGCGAAGGCCCAGTAGAAGAAGATCTTGAAAACCTACTTGCCTGGCTAGATATGTTCCATCCACAATCACTCGTTGAACTTGATTATGGCGGGTTAGCAAATTATCTAGATAAAGCTTTGCGCGATAATGGCGAAGATGGATTACTCGCAGATACATCAATTGAAGATGTCTTACTTTCGATTTCAGGGCTAGCTGCTGCCGATGGATTGACTGCAGGGCAGGGATATGAACGCTTAATGTCTCGCTGGCGCCGAGTGCAAGCGTTGGAATCAGCTAACTAATATCCTTATTGCGCACTCGGCGATAAATAGGAATAATTCAGCATAATCTTTTTAGAAGGGATGCAAATGGCACGACTACCTGATGCCGAAGTCCTTTTAACTCCTAAAGAAGTAGCACAACGTTTTCACGTTAATCCTAAAACAGTAACTCGCTGGGCATTAGCGGGGAAGTTGACCCCTATTCGCACCTTGGGTGGACATCGCCGCTATCGCGAATCAGAAGTGCTTGAACGTTTGCGTGAGTACAAAGAGAGCGCAAGTTAAGCGGTAAGGTTCTCTCATGGCCGATAAGAATGATGACATGAAAGCAAGAATGCTTGCTGCCCTTGAAGCTAAAAAGAACAAGCCAGGAGCACCGGGTACTCAGAATCATTCTGAATCTGGATCAAAGATTCGCGGAGGACAACGCAGTGGCGGAGCCCCACAAGTTCAGCGCAAGGCCGGTCCGTCAGGTTCTGGTTCTGCTGGCTAAGTGTCAGACCAACTCTTAATTGAAATTCGGGTTCGCCCAAACTCTTCACGCAATAAAGTCGGTGGAACCGCTGGTGAACCACCACGTTTAATTGTTGCTGTGCAAGCCCCAGCCGTTGACGGAAAAGCTAATCAAGCCGTAATTAAAGAACTCGCTAATGCCTTCGATTGTCGCGCTCGCGATTTCACAATTGTTTACGGCGAACTCGGTAGAGACAAACGGCTCTTAGTTAGCGGCGATATTGAAATTCTAGAAAAGAGATATCTAGAACTACAGCAAACCGCGACGCTTCAACAAAGGCTCGATCTTTGAATCGCGTCCACGGAAATTACGGAACATCTGCATTGAATCAATAGATCCACCACGACCTAGAAGTGTGTTTCTAAAGTGCTCACCGTTTTCGCGTTTCAATCCACCATTTTCTTTAAACCAATCAACGGTGTCGGCATCTAGAACTTCAGACCAGATATAGCCGTAATAGCCTGATGAGTAACCACCCGCAAAGATGTGAGAAAAATACGTTGAACGATAGCGAGTAGGAACTGGAGCAAAATCTAGGCCGTAATCCTTAATAGCTTGAGCTTCGAAAGCTTCAACGTCAGTGACTTTGTTTGCTTCTTCGACGGTCATTGAGTGCCACGCCAAATCTAGAATCGCTGCAGCTAAATAACTCGTTGTTGCATGGCCTTCATTAAAAGTAGAAGCCGCGTTTAGGTTATCAATCCATTCTTGTGGCAACTGCTCACCAGTCTCATGGTGAAGTGCGTAATTATTTACAACTTCGGGCCATAAGATCCACATTTCATTTACTTGCGAAGGAAATTCAACAAAGTCACGTTGAACACTTGTTCCTGAAACCCGTGGATATTTAACTTGTGACAACAATCCATGCAAGGCATGGCCAAATTCATGAAATAGCGTCGTGGTTTCATCAAAAGTCAAAAGTGTTGGTTTACCAGTTGGTGGCTTCGGAATATTGAGATTATTCACAACAATTGGCAGTTGATTGAATAAGAAGTTCTGATCCACCAAGTTATTCATCCAAGCTCCGCCACGTTTTGAATCACGTGTATAGAAATCACCAATAAATAAACCGAGTTTTGAGCCATCTTCATTGTTTACTTCAAAAGCTCTGGCTTCAGGATGGTAGGTGACTAAATCCGGGCGCTCTTTGAAAGTTATTCCAAATAGTTTGTTCGCAGCAAAAAAGATTCCATTTATTAATACAGATTCCAGTTCAAAATATGGACGCATCTTGCTGGTATCGATATTGTATTTTTCTAGGCGAACTTGTTCGGTGTAGAAACCCCAGTCCCAACTTTCAATCTCTGCTCCAGCAGATTTCTTTAAATCCTCGGCCTCCGCTTGAGCGTTTCGAACCGCTGCCGGCGCAATTTTACGAAGCATCGCATGAACGTTGTCTGGGTGTTCTGCCGTCTGCACTGCAATGACATGTTCGGCATGTGTGTCCTTGCCAAAAAGTTTCGCACGCTCAGCACGCAACTTGACCACCTTTAGTAGGACAGGCTTATTGTCATTGTCGTTATTACGGTTAGCTTTAAGAAGTGACTGCTGCATAATCTTCTTGCGAAGTTCGCGGTTTTTTAAAGAGTTCAAAACAGGATTGCCCGAGAAATTCACCATTCCAATCAGCCATTTACCTTCATGCCCGCGATCTTTTGCTGCTGCAGCAGCAGAAGCGATTTCATTGTCACTAAGCCCTTCGAGCTCGTCAATGTTTTCAACCAAAACCGCTAAGTCGTTTGTGTCGGCAAGAACATTTTTTGAAAATTGTGTCTCTAACTTTGAAAGCTCCTCATTGAGTTCCTTTAAGCGAGCCCGTTCAGAGTCTGATAAATGCGCACCCGCATGAATTAAATCTTTGTAATATCGCTCAAGTAGCCATGCATCTTCGCTATTCAGGCCGATAGATTCACGGTTGTCATAGAGTGATTTGATACGTGTGAACAGCGCTGGGTTTAAATTAATCGCATCCTGGTGCGCAGCCAATTTAGGGGCCATTTCCTCTTCAATCGCATCAAGTGCATCACTAGTATCACTCGAGGACTTGTTGAAAAATACCAACAAGGTTCGCATCAACATCTGTCCGCTTTTTTCTAAAGCAACAATTGTGTTTTCAAAAGTTGCAGCTCCAGGTGTTGCAAGTATTTCTGCAACTTCTGCCAACTGAGCTTGGCACCCTGCATAGAAAGCAGGCAGGTAATGTTCGTCTCGGATGTCAGCAAATGGAGGCAGCTCAAACTCGAGAGAGCTGCGTTGGGCAAATGGATTCGCGTTAGTCATAACGCAAATCTTATCGAGAAGATCTAATTAATGAGGGCGGCGGCGACGTTGACTTGAGTTAGGACGAGGGCGCTTGTTGCCACCACTTCGAACTGACTTTTCAACGATTGGCACAATGTATGGGATGCCTGATGGCTCTTGAGCACCAGTAATCTTCATAAGCTCTGTACTCAATGGAGTCACACCAACAAACTTTGGCGTTACTCCTGCACGCGATGTTAATCCACCGATTGATTTTTGTTGTCTGGTTGTTGCAATAGTTACAACAGTTCCAGCTTCTCCGGCACGGGCAGTACGACCGGCACGGTGTAAATAATCTTTGTGATCAGTTGGTGCATCAACGTGCACCACTAAGGAGATGCCATCAACGTGAATTCCACGAGCTGCAACATCTGTTGCAACAAGGGCGGCATTTGCTGAATCCTTGAAAAGTGCAAGAGTGCGAGTACGAACTGCTTGTGACTTTCCGCCGTGCAATGCACCGACGGCAACACCTGCATGTGCAAGTTTGTCAGCTAAACGATCTGCGCCACGTTGAGTCTTAACAAACAAAATCGTTTTGCCATTTCTTGCAGCGATTTGATTTGTGATGTCATCTTTGTCGCCAGGGTTCATGACAAGTACGTAGTGCTCCATTGTTGAAACGGAGGCACGGTCATTTTGCAATGAGTGAGTTTTAGGATTCTTTAAGTATTGACGTACTAGTGAATCAACGCCACGGTCAAGAGTTGCTGAGAATAATAGACGCTGTCCATCAAGTTTTGCTTGATCCAAAATCTCTTTAACTACAGGTAAGAAGCCCATGTCAGCCATTTGGTCTGCTTCATCAAGAACAGTGATGAGCAAGTTGTCTAGTTGCACTTCACCCTTATTAAGTAAGTCAATCAAACGACCCGGAGTTGCAACCAAGATTGCGGTTCCGCGGCGCATGGCAGTTATCTGCTTTGCGTATGACATTCCACCGGCAACTACAACTGATTCGTGACCAATTGAGCGTGCAAGCGGCATTAAAACTTCATCAATCTGCTGGGCAAGTTCGCGAGTTGGAGTCAAAACCAATGCAAGTGGCTTGTGTGGCTTTGCAACCTTGCCATTTAAGTTATTCAGCAAAGCAAGACCGAAAGCCAGAGTTTTTCCTGATCCGGTTTGTCCGCGGCCCAAGATGTCGTGGCCAGCTAAAGCATCTGGCAATGTAGCAATTTGAATAGGGAATGGATGCATGATTCCTTGTTTTGCAAGAGCATTTACAAGCGGAGCAGCAATTCCTAAGTCACTAAAAGTTGTTGTGATTTCTGTCAACGGTGTTGCATCAACCAAATTGGCATCGGCTAAATTTGTTGAGATGTAATTATCATCTGCACCAAAATCTACTGCTGCATTTGTGTGGGTTTTTGCAGAGCGTTTGAAATCATCACGGGCATATGCTGGTGAATCATTACGACGATCACGTACTGGACGTTCTGCGCGGAAATTAGCTGCGCGAGTATCAGGTGCTTCACTGCGCTTCTTCGGACGTGTTGGATCAAATTTTTCAACTTTACGTGGAACAAAATTTGGACGACCATCGCCTGTACCAGTAGCTCTTGATTTAGCTGCATCACGGCGATTAGTTGGTCGAGTATCTGAAGTTTTAAATGCAGGTTTAGCATTGTCATTCTTCTTGTACTCAGGCTTTTTGTTTTCTGGCTTCACGAAATCTTTTTTCTTATCAAATGCACGCTTCGTGCGATCATCGCGTTGAGCTACAAACTTCTTTGCACGGCTTTCAGGACGTTGTGATTGTTCGATACGTGCAGCGCGCTCTTCAGGAGCCTCAATAGGACGTGGCTTTGATGCTGTCTTTTCTTGGAATCGCTTTGCGCGAAGTTTCGAGCGATCTGTTAAACGAGCATCTTTCTTTGAAAGCGTTGATGTATCAACATCTGAGTAACGTCGAGTCGATGCAGGCTTGCCTGATTTTGGCTGCGCATCGGCGCTCTTGCGTGCATTCTTTTGTGCAGTTGTGTGGCGGGCTTTTGGATCAGCTGCTTTAAATGCAGCTTTCTTCGCTCGCTTAGGTTTTCCAACTGAGGCAGCACGGCGTGCTTTTCCGGGCGCTGCAATACGAGGTGTAAGTGACATAGAAATAGATACCAATCGAGACGACAAGCGCGTCTCGGGTGTGATTGACCACGAATGGGCCATCAGGGTGGTGATAAGACTCGCAAGTAGCGCTGCAGGTGCGGCGCTTGGGGGGAAGTTCTTTGATGCGGGTGCATCAACAGGAAAATTCTACCGTGAATTATTACTGATTTTTACCATCGGCTTCTTGAGCAAGTGCATCTAGATCAGGGCGAGGGATTTTAGGTATATCGCCCCGTGAAATTCGCCTCCACATATATATAGAAAGGCCCGCAAAAAAGGGCCATTCAAATGTATAGACCCAAGCCCGCCAATTGCCATGCTGCGCACGTCCAAATTCAAACCAACCTGCCCATAAACAAAATGGGACAACTGCACATAAAGAAATTGTGAGAATACGTTTTTGCTTATTAGTTATCGGTGGAGTTTCTGAATCATTGCGAACCCAATCGGGTGCCTCGAACTCCTCGCCCTTAGACATTGCCCGCAGCAATCTCGGCATCAATGTCTTGGGACTTCTTTTCCTCAGATTTAATCCAGTGATACACCGCAAAGGACATCCAAATCGCATCAATGATCATTGAACCGGCCCACATGAAGGACCCGCCCTGGCGTTGATCATTTAATGTATACATGTTGTCGTATAACGAACCAGGTGCAGTGTAAATAAAGAAGCCGGTCAGCGTTTCAGGGACCATCATCAAAAATAATGCGATGACAGCAATTGCCGGGCTGACTCGGCGATTTAATAAATTGCGATCCAGCAAGTTGAAGTAGAAGAAATATGGAAGCACTAAATAAAGCCCTACTTCACAATATGTATGCGCCCATGGGTTATCCATAATAAATTTGTGTGGCACGGGCAAATGCACACCAATCATCAGCGCGGCATATGCAAACCAACTAATAAATGGATTAGTCGCTGCGCTAAAGAATTTATTCTTAGGGTGAAAAGTATTAGATGTCCCCAGAACTAGCAGTGGCCCACTAATCATCATCAAAGTGATGTGCTGAACCATGTGCAAAGAGAAGTAGTCCATTGCTCGTGCACCGATGGGAGTAACTATTACGGCCAGAGCACTCACAATCCCCGAATAGAAAAAGATGCGTTGACGCAGCGAAACTGCAGCTTTGGGCTGACGCGCATATAGATAGGTGATGAGCAAAAGCGGGAGCAAGATCTCAGGCGCGACTTGCCATGAACCCCAGATTCCGATGTTGTGGTGATGCATATCCATAGGCGATGAAGGCTAGCCCTCACCATGAATTAGTAGAAGAGAAAACCGCGTCATGCCCTTTCATAATGAGGGGAGACCCTTTACTATTCTGTGGTCGGGCTCACACTTGCAGAGAAATTATAAGTGAGCTGACGTATTCCCTATCGGGAGGGACATTAATGAATAAACGTCTTCTTGGCGCGCTTGGAACTGTAATTCTAGGAGCTGGCGTCATTGCTGGAATCGGTACATATGTAGCCGCGGCAAAAAATGATTCAGGAGTCCTTGCGGCGACACCGGCAGGAACCATGGAAACTCCACAAGGGACGTTGCCACATGCAACTCTGGCGGTATCGGTATATCCCGACAGTCTTTGGAAAGACAATGGTAAAGGCGCCCATCCCGGCTATGTCTCATATGGCCCGGTGACAAATTATGAAGTGCCTGCGCATTCAGTGATCACAATGACAGTCACAAATTACGATGGTGGCGAATCTTTAAACAATGATTATTTTGCTCATGTGCGCGGCACCCTCGATGGATCGGCCACTCTTAATGGCGAGCGTATTACTCAGATTTCAACCAATGCCGTCGGACACACATTTACGATTCATGGACTTGCAGTTAATCAAGATGAATTTTTCGTCAGTGTCCCTATGAAGGCAGTTGCCGAAGAAGATATGCCTGAAGAGGGTTACACATCAAATCCAAATGTCACGGTATTTACATTTGTAACTGGTGGTCCTGGCGAATATGTCTGGAACTGCGAGTACCCATGTGGTGACGGATCAATTGCAAAGTTTGGTCATGCAATGTCAACTATGGGCTACATGTCCGGCCACTTTACGGTGAAGGGATAAGCCACCATGACTGATTTAATGACTCCGCAAACGCCTCAATGGTGGAAAAAAGCAGATGTAAAGAAAACTCTTATTCTTTGGATTATCTCGACAGCAGTAATTGGATATGTTGGCGTTGAATTCCACGTACGCAATATTGTTGCGCCAGCCTCAGAAAATATGAGCAGCATTATTTCTTTAATCCGTATTTTTACTTGGGCAGCTGCACCAGTTGCAGGATTAGTGACGGCAATGTGCATCACGGTCCTAACCTCAAGCCGACACTACGGTGATAATCCACCAGCTGAAGCTGATCAAGAAATCCGCAACTCCCCTAAAACTGCGGCGGTTTGGATAGTAGTTTCTGGAATGCTTTGTTTGTTCGCACTCGTAAGCGGATTAATTGTTTTGCAGCATGACAATGAAGCGGTTTTGGATACTGAGGCAATTCAAGTCAATGTTGTTGGTCAGCAATGGGTATGGAACTTTGATTATCCAAATGGCGCTCGCAGCGACGATCTTTATCTACCGGTGAACAAGCCAGTTGTTTTTCACATTACAAGTAAAGATGTAAAACATTCATTTTGGATTGTTCAGATGGGTGTAAAGATGGATGCAAATCCTGGCTACACAACTGAAGCTGCAGTGACTCCAGACAAGATTGGCGTATTTGATATTCGATGTGCCGAGCTCTGTGGTTTGTTACATGCATACATGCAAACGAAAGTTCACGTAGTAAGTCAGATCGATTATGACGCATGGCTTAAGTCCCATGCAGCAATGGAGGCAGGCGCATAATGACAACACTTACACATGAAAAAACTAAAGCCCCAGGTACATCGGTAATAGAAAAACTCAATGTAGTAACGGCTCTTGTACTTGGCATCGTTAGCGCAGTTGTTGTTTGGCGACTTTCACTCGCATTCTTGCCAGAAGATCCCGAGACCGCGACACTGTTTACTCGCGAAGACAAAATAACTCTCTTATCAATGTGCGCATGGTTTGTCGGATTTATGACCGGTATCGGTGCCCTAGTTGGACCATTCCGATGGCTAATGGGTAAAGATTTATCACACGATGAAAATATGTTCTTGGCCGGAAAAGAAATGGGCCCAAAGCGTTATTTCAGATACACAACTGATCACAAAGTAGTTGGCATCCAGTATCTGTTCATAACGATTTTGATTTTTTTCCTTGGTGGCGGACTTGCAATGCTAATCCGTACCAATCTGGGCACTCCCGAAGGCGGTTGGTTACATCCGCAGGCTTACAACGACATCGTTGGAACGCATGGAATTTTGATGATCGTTGGAACAATCATCATGGTTACCGGACCATTTGGAAACTTCATTATGCCAATCATGATTGGCGCACGAGATATGGCATTCCCTCGATTAAATGCTTTGAGCTTCTGGCTAATTGTTGCTGCAGCGATTCCTTTGATGTGGGGACAGTTCCTTGGCGGAATCACAACAGGTTGGTCTGCCTACAACCCATTAGCTAGCCAAGCACCGTTGGGTATGGATGGCTACATCATGTACATCTGTATCTTTGCGGTTTCCACAATGGTTGCTGGCGCAAACATCACAACAACTGTTGTAAAGATGCGCGCAAAAGGCATGACGTGGAATCGGACACCGATTTTCATTTATGGAACTGTCGCTTCAGTCGCGTTAGCACTTCCAGCATTTCCTGTGTTCTTCTTATCTCAAGTTCTGTCAGCATTCGATCGCGCACTCGGAACTTCCTTTTATAACACCGCAGCTGGTGGAAGTGGTTGGCTTTATGAAAATCTCTTCTGGCTCATGGGACATCCTGAGGTTTATGTCATTTTGATTCCATCTATTGCAGCATTGATGGAAATGGCACCGGTATTTACTCGCCGTCCGTTATTTGGTTTCAATATTGCAGTTATGGGTATCGCCGGAATTACTGGCTTATCTGTTCTCGTATGGGCGCACCACATGTACATATCTGGTTGGGCCCCATTGCTTAATGCACCATTTATGTTAACAACCGAATTAATTTCTATTCCAACAGGAATGTTGTTCTTGGTGTTAGTTGGCACATTATGGCGTGGTCGACTGTGGATGACGATGCCGCTCATGTCGATTTTCGCTCTTTTGTGGAACTTTATGATTGGTGGAGTTACTGGAATTTATCTTTCAGATGTTCCAGCTGATGCTTTCTTGCACGGCTCAATGTATGTAACGGCACACTTCCACTACACATTGATGGGTGCCGGATTAACTGGAGCCCTTGCATCACTTGTTTACTGGTTCCCAAAAATGACTGGGCGTATGTTTGATAAGACTCTCAGCTGGATCAGTTTCTGGTTAGTCCAAATTGGCTTCAACGTTGCATTTGTTGGAATGTT
>CAIQRN010000053.1 GCA_903874255.1 uncultured Actinomycetes bacterium | reverse complement strand
AAATTACCCAAGAGATCAGTGAAATTGTTGGCGGCGCAGACGCGTTGGCCTCAGCTAGTGCAGGGAGTGAATGATGTCGGCATCAACAGGTAAAGGTCGCGTAGCTCGCGTTATTGGACCGGTCGTGGATATTGAATTTCCCGCCGATTCGATGCCAGCGATTTTCAACGCGCTACACGCAGAGGTAACCATGTCAGGTACTACACGTACCTTGACGATGGAAGTTGCCCAGCACATTGGTGACAACCTTGTGCGCGCGATCTCTATGCAACCAACAGATGGAATGATTCGTGGAACTGAAGTTACAGACACAGGTTCAGCGATTTCAGTACCTGTTGGCGATGTAACTAAGGGTCACGTATTCAACACACTTGGTGAGTCAATGGATGTTCCTACCTCTTCACTCGACATCAAAGAGCGTTGGCCAATCCACCGCAATGCACCAGCTTTCGATCAGTTGGAATCAAAGACTGAGATGTTTGAAACAGGAATTAAAGTTATCGACTTGCTAACACCATATGTAAAGGGCGGAAAAATCGGCCTATTCGGTGGTGCTGGTGTTGGTAAAACTGTATTGATTCAAGAAATGATTTATCGCGTAGCTGAAAACTTCGGTGGAGTTTCTGTATTCGCCGGTGTTGGTGAGCGTACTCGTGAAGGTAACGACTTGTTCTTAGAAATGACTGAGACCGGCGTTATCAATAAGACTGCTTTAGTTTTCGGTCAGATGGATGAACCACCTGGAACGCGTTTGCGCGTTGCCTTGTCAGCACTAACAATGGCTGAATATTTCCGCGATGTTCAAAAGCAGGATGTGTTGCTCTTCATCGATAACATTTTCCGCTTTACACAGGCAGGTTCTGAAGTATCAACGCTGCTTGGCCGTATGCCATCTGCAGTGGGTTACCAGCCAACGTTGGCCGATGAAATGGGTCAACTTCAAGAGCGCATCACTTCAACACGTGGTCACTCAATTACATCAATGCAGGCGATTTATGTTCCTGCAGATGACATTACTGACCCGGCTCCACACACAACTTTCGCGCACTTAGATGCAACAACAGTGTTGTCTCGTCCGATTTCAGAGCTCGGTATTTATCCAGCTGTGGATCCACTTGACTCAACATCACGCATCTTGGATCCACGCTATATCGGTGAACACCACTTCCGTGTTGCTAACCGCATCAAGCAGATTCTTCAGCGCTACAAGGATCTTCAAGACATCATCGCCATTCTCGGTATTGATGAACTCTCTGAAGAAGACCGTATTTTGGTAGGACGTGCTCGTCGTATTCAGCGCTTCTTGTCACAAAATACTTTCGTTGCAAAGGTCTTTACTGGTATCGATGGTTCATTCGTACCACTAGTTGACACGATTGCAGCATTTGAAGCACTTGCTGATGGAAAGTACGATCACATTCCAGAGCAAGCATTCTTCATGTGCGGTGGTCTTGACGATGTAGAGCGTCGTGCTGCAGAACTAGCAGCAAGCGTCGGAAAGTAATTAACACATGACACTTAAAGTCGAACTCGTATCTCCATCAGAGCGTGTCTGGTCTGGCGAAGCATCTTTTGTTTCTGCACGAACAGTCGAAGGTGACCTCGGTATTTTGAGTGATCACGCACCGCTCTTTGGAGTACTTGTCGATGGTGCAGTAAGTATTAAAGGAACAGATGGAACCACCACGGAATTTACGGTAAGTGGTGGTTTCTTATCTGTTTCAAATAATCGTGTTTCAATTCTTACAGAAACTGTTTCTAAGTAATTTAATTATTCGCGAGTAACTTTCGCACCCAAACTTTGAAGTTGCTCTGCAAAATTGGGGTATCCACGGTCAACATGGAAAGCTTCATCAATCGTGGTCTCACCTTCACTGACTAAAGCAGCCAAAATTAATCCAGCCCCAGCTCGAATATCATGTGCTTCTACCGGTGCTCCAGAAAGTTCAGCAACCCCTTCTATTGAAGCATGATGCCCATCTACCGATATTTGTGCGCCTAAGCGACTGAGTTCATTCACAAACATAAAACGCGATTCAAAGACATTTTCGGTAACCAAAGAATGCCCATCAGCAATTGCGTTGAGGGCAATCACCATTGGTAGTAAGTCAGTAGGAAATCCAGGATAGGGAAGTGTTGCAACATCAATTGCTTTGGGTCTTGATTCCATCCGGACTCTAATTCCATCGGGCGTTGACGTAATTACCGCACCTGCGGATGCTAATTTTTCTAACGGAAGTTCAAGATGTTCCGCGCGTGCACCATGGATAGTGACATCCCCTCGAGTCATCACTGCGGCAAAAGCCCAGGTACCAGTAATAATTCGGTCAGTAATGGTTGCATGTGTTGTCGGTTTTAAAACTGAAACACCTGTAATTGTGATTGTTGGAGTTCCAAGACCTGAAATTTGCGCACCCATGCCAATGAGAAATTCACCAAGATCAACGAGGTCAGGTTCACGTGCGGCATTTTCAATTGTAGTGACACCTTGAGCTAAGACTGCTGCCGTCATAATATTTTCAGTTGCACCAACACTTGGAAAATCAAGATCGATAACAGCACCAATCAACCCTGTTGGGGCTTTAGCGATGACATAGCCATGTTCGATATGTGCATTAGCACCAAGTGCTTCTAAACCTTTTATATGAAAATCTAAACCTCTGGATCCGATCGCATCACCGCCAGGCAATGCAACTTCAGCTTCGCCAACTCTGGCAACAAGTGGGCCCAATACGTTAATCGAGGCTCTCATCTTTCTGACTAAATCATAATCTGCGCGATGGCCCGGAGTTTGCGGAACATCGATCGTTAATTGGGATGAACTTCTTTCGACCGTACAACCAAGCCGAGTCAATAAATCGGCCATGATGTCTACATCGGCAATATCTGGAACATTTGTTATGGTTGTTTTTCCAGCGGCTAAAAGCGATGCGGCCATGAGTTTAAGAACAGAGTTCTTAGCACCGCTCACCGTTACTTCGCCACGAAGTTGAGCCCCGCCAACAACGCGGAAACGCTCGTGAGATGCCATGGGAGCAGTCTACTTATAGGCTACGGCCATGGTTAATTTAACGCGCATTTATACCAAGACCGGCGACGACGGCACGACTTCATTGGGCGACATGAGCCGCACATCAAAAAACGATCCCCGGTTAGAGGCTTATGCAACGGTCGATGAAGCAAACTCATCCATTGGTGTCGTGCTTTCTACCGATGAACTTTCAGAACCAGTTCGTGCTTTATTGGTGCGCATACAAAACGATCTCTTTGATGTGGGCGCAGATTTATGCACGCCCGTAGTTGATTCGCCAGCTTTCGAGCCTTTAAGAGTGTTGGAGTCACAAATAGTTTACTTAGAAGAGCAGATAGATCTTTTCAACGCCGATCTTGAATCGCTACGTTCATTCGTTCTACCGTCGGGAACTCCAGCGGCTGCACACTTGCATGTCGCTCGAACCGTAGTTCGACGAGCTGAACGGTGCACTTGGGCCGCTATCCATGCTTTCGGTGGTGGAGTTAATCCATTAACTGCAAAATATTTAAATCGCTGTTCGGATTTACTATTTGTTTTGGCCCGGCATTCAAACAAGAATATTGGCGATCAACTATGGGTGCCAGGGGCAAATCGCTAATTAGTTAAACTTTGGTACTGCGTGCTTGGAATTTTCTCAGTCGCTGCATCATGATGACAGGAAGCAGCGATATTCGAAATCGAGTGCTTAAGGCCTAATAATTCCTGACTAACTAGCAACACAGTTATGGTTGATTTGGGTTTACTTTGCCCCACCGTGGTTCTAATAGTTCCAAAGGTCTTTGTGGTCTTATCAGTTGCAGAAGTAGGGCCAATAAGTTTGGCATTTACTTCCCACCACAAACATCCATTGAGCGAAGCAAATTGCACTACGCCACATGAGAATTTTTCACAGATTCGGACGCCATCAACTTTTTGGGCAAGTTGAGATGCCAAACTCTTATTAGCTGAAACAATTGAAATCATTTCAACAGCTGAAGGGATTTTTGCGTAAATCTCGCCGTTAGCTTTAAATCCCTTTGGTGGCCAAGCCGACGTCGTAGGTTTAGCAGTTGGTTTTTTTGTCGCGGCATATGAAGGTGAGGCAACCAATGCCAAAGCGACACACAGGGTTATTAGGCGTTTAATCACGGTCCCACTTAAATTTTCGTACTGAGAAGAAAACTCCGATTACTAGCCAGAGAACCAAGATTAAAAATGTTCGCCCATTTTCCCAAGATTTTGCTACCTCTTGGCTGGCAAAAGTATCGGGTAAGAACACTGATCTCATGCCCTGAGTTAACCACTTAAGTGGGAATATGGCGGCCAATTGCTGCATCCAACTTGGCAATTGCGTAAAAATAAAGAAGACCCCACTAAAGAATTGCAGCACGATGACAATAGGAGAGACCACTGCTGAAGCACCGCGTCCACTCTTTGGGACAATTGAGAAAGCAATACCAAGTGCTGTTGAACAGGCACTTCCAAGTAGTACTAACCAAATAAAAGTGAACCACTTAGCAGGGGCTGTTGGCATTTGCACGCCAAAGAAAATTAGGCCGAAACCAAATAGGAGCGCAATTTGGATAACCATACTTACTGCTATCAAGATCGCTTTTCCAATGAAGTAACTTGAAACAGGCATTGGAGTTCCACGAAGTCTCTTTAGTCCGCCTACATCTCGTTCCATTGGAATCGTGATTGCAAGTGATTGAAAACCAGTGTTTACCAAGCCAGATGCAATCATTCCAGCGACAAAATACTGAGAGAAAGTCACGCCCGGGGCTATGGTGTCCTTAAAGACTGAACCGAAAATTGCCAGCAAAATTACTGGAAAGAGAAGTGTAAAAACAACTGATTCGCGTTGTCGTGCAAACTGCCTGATTTCTAACGCACCGCGGCGGATACCAAGATTCAGGGCACTCGGAATCTTATTCATGAGTTCCCCCAATCATTGTTAAATAAATATCTTCTAATGATGGACGAGAGACAGTTAGTTCAGGAATTTCCCCGCCAAAATGCGTTGTTAACTTAGTGACAACGCTTGTTGGATTATCTGTAGATTCCGTTTTGATGGTGTCGCCATCACGCCAAGAAACAATCGCCTTGGACGTTGCTCGGCCACCAAGTTCTGCAGGCGTTGAAACTTCAATAATGAGACCATCATTTATGACAGCAACTCGATCAGCTAACGCCTCGGCCTCATCTAAGTAATGTGTTGTTAGAAGTATCGTCGTTCCAGTACCTCTTAATTTTTCAATCAATGCCCAAAATGAACGGCGAGCCTCTGGATCAAAACCCGTTGTTGGTTCATCGAGAAAAAGAAGGTCAGGGCTTCCGATTATCCCCAGTGCCACGTCGAGTCGGCGGCGTTGGCCGCCTGAGAGATTGCGAATCAGAGCTCCAGATTTTTCTTCTAGACCAACGGCGTTAAGAACTTCCTCAACGTTTCGTGGCTTTGAGTAGTAGCCACTGAAATGGTCAATTGTTTCTAGAACAGTTAAATCACCAGCATCGGCTGCTGATTGAAGGACGATGCCAATTCGATTTCGCCATTCACGTGCCGCATGCCCTTTTGTTTGAGGATCAAAACCAAGGACCGATACTTCTCCGGCATCACGAGATCTAAAACCCTCCAGGATTTCAACGGTTGTGGTTTTTCCAGCACCATTGGGTCCGAGCAGAGCAAAGATTTCACCTTGAGGAATCGAGAGGTCGACACCACGAACTGCATGCACGAGGCCGTAACTCTTTTTGAGTCCTTTAACCTCGATTACGTTCATGTATTGATACTACTACCGAGACACGTATGAGAAAATACATCCATGAGCCCGCGCAGAAACTACCCAAAAAATAAGCGGCCAAAATCTGATGATCGTGAAGTTTCAACATCAAATCAAAGCTTCGAAGAGCACCACGAGGGCTTGTATATTGTTCGCAAATTAACTGGGTCAAGTTCTACCAAGCCCTATCGATGCCCTGGGTGCGATCAAATGATTCCGCTTGCGACTCCTCATACAGTTGCTTGGTTAGAAGATGATGAAGAAAGCCGTCGACATTGGCATAACGTTTGCTGGGCTAAGAAAGATAAGCGCCGACCCAATACAGAGCGAACTAGAAATGCTCCTAGATATTAAATTAACCCAAACGCCCCTTTAGCCATTTAGTAAGAGTGATTACCAGAGTGTCATCTTTCGGGCGTCGCTTAAAGCTTAAGAATTTAATGGGAAGATTAAAACGTGTACGAACTACCGTACGTGCGTATGTATATTCCAACAAACCTTCAGGCCCATGAACACGTCCGTACCCGCTATCTTTCACGCCACCGAATGGAACTGAAGCAATAGCAGCAAATGAAAAGGTTGAGTTAATAGCAACCATTCCACATGCAAGTTTGCCAGCTATTCGTTTTCCTTGATGCTTAGACCAAACATTTGCTCCAAGGCCATAAGTTGAAGCATTGGCGAGTTCAATCGCTTCTTGCATATTCTTGACGCGATTAATAATGATTATTGGCCCAAAAGTTTCCTCGCGCATAGCCGCAGAATTTTCGGGCACATCAAGCAAAATAACTGGTTGCACAAATGGTGGCTGCACTGACGCAGATCCTCCGTAGGCGCATGTTCCACCATCTTTGATTGCAGATTTTATGTGCGACTGAATAACTTTTATTTGTGATGGCATTGTGGCGGGACCATAATTTCCATCTCCAGGTGCACCTGCATGAATTGTTTGTGCAAGTTCGACAGCCAGCTCAATGAATTTATCTGCAACTTTTTCATCGGCATACACACGTTCGGCGCCAATGCATGACTGACCTGCATTGGCCATGGCAGACCACATCGTGGCATCTACGGCGCGAGCGAGATTGGCATCTGCGGCCACGATGACGGGATCTTTTCCGCCGCACTCAAGTACAACCGGAGTCATAGTCGCTGCACATTGCGCCGCAACCAATTTCGCGGTTCGCGTGGATCCAGTAAATGAAAGTTTATCTACACCGCTAGTGCAAAGCGCTCCACCGGTTTCGCCTAGACCAGTTATCGTCGTAAAGATATCTGCAAAGGGCGCAACTTCATTAAAAGTTTCTTCAAGCCACACTCCAACACCAGCTGTGAATTCACTAGGTTTAAATACAACAGTGTTACCAGCGGCTAATGCATAAGAAATTGATCCGACCGGCGTAAAAATCGGATAGTTCCATGGCCCAATTACACCAACTACCCCTAAAGGTGATCTCTGAACCGTTGCCGACATATTGGCCATCAACAAACCTGGCGCACGGTAAGAAGTGCGCATAATTTCTTCGGCATGCCGCGCGGCCCAACCTAGATGACTCACCGCGATACTCACTTCTAATTTTGCATCACTGAGTGGCTTTCCGGTTTCAAGAGATATAAGTGCTGCGATTTGATCAATGCGCCGAATAATCAGTGATGACCAAGCGAGCAATACTTTTTTGCGGCCATTAAATCCTAATTTTTCCCACTGATGACTAGCTTCGCGAGCATGTGAAACAATTTCAACAACTTGCTTGCCACTGACTATTGGATAAGTTCCGACTACTTCACCAGTAGCAGGATTATGAGAATCAAAAGATGGGGTTCGCTTAGTAGCCATGGCATAAATCGTAGTGGGCTATAGATAGGATTTATAGTATGTCGCAGATAATTAGACCCAGCACGGTAATGCCTGCAACGCGCACGCCATTTCATGTCATAACTTCGGATGGAATCAATCTTGTCGGCGAAGTATCGAGGCCAATTGGTGAATCACGAGGTGCAATTCTAACTTTGCATCCACTGCCAACTGCAGGTGGAATGATGGATAGTCACGTATACAAAAAAGCGGCCAACCGTTTGCCGGCTATGGCTGGAATTACTGTAGTTCGTTTTAATACTCGAGGAACAACAAGTGAAGCTGGTGCAAGCAGCGGTCAATTTGATAATGGCGACAGTGAAGGCCTGGATGTGCAAGCAATGTTGAACTATTGCTTTGATGTTTTAAAGTTAGAAAATCTATGGGTCGTGGGTTGGTCTTTCGGAACAGATTTAGCACTTCGCCATGCCAAGGATCCACGCCACAAAGGATTAATTCTGTTGAGTCCACCGCTTCGCACGACAACTAATCAAGAGTTGTTGTATTGGAACTCTGATCCTCGACCTATCACCGCCTTAGTCCCTGAGTTTGATGATTATTTGAGACCGCAAGAGGCACAAGAGCGCTTTGGGATTGTAGAGACGGTGAGGATAATTCCGGTTTCAGATGCAAAGCATTTATGGGTAGGAGAGCCCGCCGTACATCGAGTTTTATCTGAAATTAATCGGATTGTGACCGGTGATTCAGCGGATTTGCCGCTTGAATTCTAAGAGTTATTAGCTCGAGGAATTACTACTTCATCGAGAATTAAAATAATCGAAGCGGCAACTGGTACGGCAAGTAGGCCACCAATTAAACCTAACAACGAAGATCCGATGAGTGCTGAAATAATTGTCACTGCACCAGGCACTGACATTGTTTTTTTCATGATGCGCGGTGTTACAACATAGTTTTCAATCTGCACATAGAGCACGTATGCCAGAAATGCAATTAAACCTATCCACATCGATTGAGTTAAAGCGATAATCGTGACAATTCCGCAACCAAGGAAGTGTCCAATTAACGGAATAAGACCACACACTAAAACAATCATTCCAACTGCAATTGGAGAAGGTAGTCCAAGAATTAACGCTAGTAGAAAGACAAAAACCGATGCCATCGCAGCAATAATAATCTGACTGCCAACAAAAGATCCGACTCGTCCAATGATTGCATGTGTCAAATGGCCAACTCGCTCACGGCGACTTGCCGGAACCATTGATAGGCCAAGGTCAATCGCTTGGGGAAGAGAAGTTATGAAATAAAGTGTTAAAACTAAAACGGTCATGAAAGAGAAGAAACCGGAAAGTACTGATTTACCGACACCAACTACGCCGCCAAAGGTTGAAATAAGAAGGGAGCCATTAGAGGTTACAGATTTTAATTTTGCTTGCAGAGTATCCACAATTCCATATTGATCATTGAGTTTGCTAATGGTTGCATTATTGGTTAAATCAGCCAAAAGAGTTGGCGCCTTATTAATTAGTTGCGTACCTTGTGTAACAACAGGAGGAACTACAACAAGTGCGAAAAAAATTACGAAGAAAATAACCGCTGCGAAAATTATGGTGACAGCATTAGTTCTGGAAATATTACGTCGACGCAATGCCTCAACCGCTGGATTTAAACCCGTTGCTAAGAAAAGCGCAATCAAAATCAAAATAAATATCTGCGAAACGCTTGCAAGTGCACGCATCAATAAAATCGCGCTCAAAGCACCGAGTGTTGCTATGAAACCAAAATAGAAGGGGTGAGAACGATTAATTGGCTCACCCATAACTCCGTAATCAGGAGCAGCGGGGGCTTTTTTAGGTGCTCGCTTGGTGACCTGCTTTATTCGATTTGAGATTGCCATGTATCCATTGTAAAGATAGTTATCTCACTTGTATGAGACGTGGTGTTCATCTTCCTGTCATATTTTTAGGGAACAATGACCCCCATGGCGTTGAGAATTACTGGGTTAGGCGAAGAAATCGCCGCTGTCACTGGCCTGCCATGGCACCAAAGTTTGGAAGAGTGGCCAGAGGATCCGGCGTTGGCTGAAAAACGAGGCATATCAAGACACATCGTTCGCTTGGTACGAGCTACATCTGATGCAGATGCGCCAGTTTATGCAGTAAAAGAAACAGTTGCTGAATTTGCAAACCGTGAATACAAAATTCTGCGTGAACTAACTTCGCTCAAGGCACCTTGCGTGGAACAGATTGCAGTGGTTGAGGGCCGCACCGATTCACATGGTGAAGAACTCCCTTGCGCAATAGTTACACGCTTCCTGCCATATTCATTGCCCTATCGAGTTTTACTTTCAGGATCTGTAACCGCACACGATGTAAATACCATGGCAAATGCTTTGGCATTGCTCATTGTTCGAGTTCACCTTTTGGGATTTTGGTGGGGAGATTGCTCGCTATCAAACACTTTATTTCGTCGAGACGCTGAAGGTTTTGCAGCTTATTTAGTGGATGCCGAAACGGGAGAGTTTCAAAAAACTCTCAGCGATGGGCAACGTGAACATGATTTAGAGATTGCAATGTTTAACGTTGCCGCAGAACTTGAAGACTTACGACTATCTGGAGTTCTTTATCCAGGAATGGATCCGGTGCGCGCAGCTGAAGCAGTTATTCGACGCTATCGACGTATTTGGACAGCGCTGAAAGAGCGTCAGTTACTCGATCCTAAAGATAGACATGCAGTAGAGCGTGCGATGCGCCAGCTCCATGATTTAGGTTTTGCGGTTGAAGAAGTTTCTATAACTATCGATGGTGATTCACAGATGCTTTCTTTTCAACCAAGACTTGTTGCTGCCGGTTATCACACCCAACGTTTACGAGATTTGATGGGAATTGAAACTGAAGAGTTGCAGGCGAAGAGATTGCTTGCATCTTTTGATCGCTATCGTGCACGCAATGAACAATCGGAAATATCTGTCACTGAGATGGCAAAGACTTGGTATCTAGATGTTTTTGAGCCAACTATTAATCGAGTTCCAGAACAAATGCGCGGCCGTGTGGAACGCGCCCAGATGTTCCATGAAATTCTTGAAAACCGTTGGTACCTCAGTGAGCAAAAGGGAAGTGATGTAGGACTTGAATTTGCCGCCGACAATTATGTTTCTGAGATTTTGCCCTTCCGACGTGATTCTGGAGTTGATGTACCAGCACAGTAGGATTAAGGCGTGAGCAACCCTCCTAATTTCGCCCAGGCCGTAGATTTAAGTTCATTGGGAAAACCTAAGAGCATCCCGACCGGGCCAACGCCTGGCATTGAAGTAAATGCATCAAATTTAACGAGTGAAATTCTGCCTTTATCAAAAACGAAACCAGTTATTTTGTTGTGCTGGTCTGCCCGTGACCCACAGTCGGTCGCAGTTTTAACTCTTATGGCTGATCTAGAAAAGAAATATCAGGCCGCTTGGATTTTGGGGCATGTAGATATTGATGCTCAGCCACAAGTTGCACAAGCGCTTCAAACACAGAAAATTCCTTATGCAGTCGCACTCATCGCCGAGCAAATCATTCCTCTTTTTGAACAGCCATACCCGGAAGAACAAATTCGACTGGTGTTGGATAAAGTTTTAACGTTGGCTTCAGAGCAAGGCATTGGTGAAGCCCCGCAAGAAATTATTGAACCAGAAGAAGAGGAAGCGCTTGCGGCTTTAGAGTCGGGAAATTTTGAAATAGCTGAGGCCGCTTATAAGAAATTATTGGCTCGCAAACCATCAGATAACTTTGCCAAGTTAGGTCTTGCACAGACCCAGTTGTTGATTCGTACAAATGGACTAGACGCAGAAGTAGTCTTGGAAGAAGCATCCAAAAACTCTGCTGATATTGAAATCCAACTTCGAGCAGCTGATATGGAGATTGTAACTGGTGGTGTAGAACGAGCATTTGAGCGTTTACTAGTGGTAATTAAAGAGAGTTCTGGGGATGATCGAACTAGAGTAAAGAATCATTTACTCTCCCTTTTTGCCCTTGTTGATCCTGCTGATCCTCGACTTGCTGCCGCAAGAAGCGCTTTAGCAAATGCACTCTTTTAGTTATGAAAACTTTAAACGCTAAAAAGGAGTTAAATCTTCTAAGGGTGCTTTTCTTCCTTTTCGGTTTAGGAATTATGTCGTGGGTTCCGCGTTTTCCAGAGGTCAAGGCCGCATTGCATTTAACTAACGGCGGATTTGGTTCTTTGATAAGTTCTGGTGCAATTGGTTCGCTCATTTCACTTTTAACCATCGGGCAAGTAGTGCACCGAATCGGCGTACGAAAAGTTTTACATACAGCATCCTTTTTTCTCATGGCAACGCTTTCGATACTTTCTAATACCCATTCCCCAATCATTTTCTTCTTTGTGAATATTATTTTTGGTGCAGCGATTTCAGCTTTTCATATTTCTATAAACGCCCAAGGCTTCAATTTTCAAGATCGCACCGGTAGATTCGTAATTACACAGCTCAGTGGCCTTTGGAGTGCAGGTGCATTATTCACGGCCTTTATCGCCGGATTCCTAATTAGTCGCGTGCCGCTCTACGTGCACGTCCCCGTACTTGTCGGATCTATTTTTCTACTTCAAACCTTAATCATTAACTCGCTTGCTCCGAAGTTAATTACTGCCAATGAAGATACAAACGTTGAGTATCGTTTGCGCGATTTGCTTCGTGGTTTTTCCTTTGATCGTCTCATCTCGTTTGGATTAATTTGCGCAATTTTCTTGGAATTTGCGGTGAGCGACTGGGCAACTATTTACACCAAGGAGGAGATTGGAGTTCATGGCGGGTTCAACACTTTGCCGTTTGTACTTTTTACTTCACTAATGATTTTTGGTCGATTTACGGTCCACTATTTACTTCCTCGTTTTACTCTTGAACGATTAGCCGTTTTCGCTTCCGTGCTCGCAGGATCTTCATTTTTAACTAGCATTTTCTTAGCCAGAAGCGTTTTCAGTGACAATGAACATTTGGCTTTCACCGTGATATGTATCGGCTTTGCTTTAGCT
The DNA here is from genome assembly GCA_903874255.1 of uncultured Actinomycetes bacterium. Taxonomy (GTDB): domain Bacteria; phylum Actinomycetota; class Actinomycetes; order Nanopelagicales; family Nanopelagicaceae; genus Planktophila. The sequence goes on along the minus strand of CAIQRN010000053.1, from coordinate 10,634 downwards.
GGTCTTGGAAGTTCTTTCCTTGGACCAACTTTTATGACTGCGGCCAACAAACGATCTGAGCATCCAGCAAGTGTTGTAATTGGGCATATAGGAGTTTCTAACATTGTTTTAGCCTTTATTCTTAAATGGATCCTTGCTTGGACTTCGCAATTAACTTCGCTAACCGTGGGATTAATAATTCCCGGGATTTTATTGCTTACAGTGCCATTTTTTGTTAAAACACTTAAGAGCGTTTAAACCAAACCGTAGATAATGGTGGAACACGCACTTCACTTACAAGGTGAGCTTCATCAATAATCTGAATCGGAGAATTGGAGATTCCACTTCCACCATAGGCTAAGTCATCGGTGTTTAAAACTTCTGTCCAGGTACCAGCTGTTGGAAATGGAAGTTGATACTGGATGTGTGGCATCGGTGAAAAATTCGTGACACTAACAAAAGGAGTTGCGTGGTCATCCCATCGGGCAAAGGCGACAACATTTGCTGCGCCATCATTTCCAACTAGCCAAGTAAATCCTTCAGAAGAAGTATCTTTTTCCCAAAGTGATGGAATGGCTTTATATAGACCGTTAATTTCTGCAACACACTTTTGTACGCCCTGATGTTCTCCATATTCAGTTAAATACCACTGGAGTCCGGCGCTTTCACTCCACTCATCATTTTGGGCAAACTCACTTCCCATGAAGAGAAGTTTCTTCCCCGGATGCGCCCACATAAATCCATATAAAGCCCGCAATGTTGCAGTTTTTTGCCAACGATCGCCAGGGAATTTATTTACTAGCTGTCCTTTCCCATGAACAACTTCATCATGAGACAGGGGCAACATGAAGTTTTCACTCCAGGCATAAAGAATAGAAAATGTCACTTCATTATGGTGATACACGCGGTGGATTGGATCGTGTTGTAAGTATTCCAACGTGTCATGCATCCAACCCATGTTCCACTTGAAACCAAAACCAAGTCCACCAGAAGATGTTTCGCGAGTCACTCCCGACCAAGCAGTGGATTCTTCGGCAATCATCATGATTCCAGGATGTGTTTTATAGGCCGTGGATGTTGCTTCCTGCAAGAGTTGTACTGCCTCTAAATTTTCACGACCACCATTTTTATTTGGTAGCCATTCACCGGCTTTGCGTGAGTAATCTAGATAAAGCATGGAAGCAACTGCATCAACTCGCAATCCATCGATGTGAAATTCGGTAAGCCAGTACAGGGCACTTGCTACGAGAAAATTCCGCACTTCATTACGACCAAAGTTAAAGATAAGTGTTCCCCAGTCAGGGTGTTCACCTAAACGAGGATCGGCATGCTCGTATAAAGCGGTGCCATCAAATTTGGCCAGAGCCCATTCATCTTTAGGGAAGTGGGCGGGAACCCAGTCAAGGATTACGCCGATACCAGCGGTATGCAAAGCATCAACCAGGAATTTGAAATCATCGGGAGTTCCAAAGCGCGATGTTGGTGCAAAAAAGGAAGTTACTTGATAGCCCCAAGAAGGTCCGTAAGGATGCTCGGTAACTGGCAAAAACTCTACGTGCGTAAAACCTTGAGAACGCACGTAATCAACTAACTCAATTGCGAGTTGGCGATAATCAAGACCTAAACGCCACGACCCCAAATGAACTTCGTAGACAGAAATCGGGGATCGCCACGGTTGAAATGTCGCACGATTTTCTAGCCAACTATTGTCATTCCATGAGTAAGTAGATTCTTCAACAACAGATGCTGTAAGTGGAGGGATTTGCGTTGCCCGAGCCATTGGATCTGCATGATCAACCCACCGACCATCTATTGTGCACACAGCAAATTTATACTTTGTGCCGGCACCGACATCTGCAATAAAAATCTCCCAGATTCCAGAAGAACCGATGCGGAGCATCTGATGTGTGTTTTTATCCCAGAAATTGTTGTCGCCAATAAGTGAAACCGCGTGGGCGTTAGGTGCCCAGACTGAAAAAGCCGTACCGAGAAGTTCTCCTGCAGAATCTCTACGTACATGTGCGCCGAGGGCCTTCCAGAGCTGCTCATGTCGACCTTCGGCAATTAAGTAAAGATCAAGTTCACCTAGAGTTGAATGAGGGTTAAGAAAAGAAGCTGGTGCAGTTGTTGCCTCTGACTGATTTTTTGTAAAGCGAGAAAATATTCCCATCTACTTCAACTTCACTTGACAGATATGAGCGACTTTGCCAACAGGGCGAGTGGGGTCGAGTTGAACAAATTGATGTTCATTCCAATGAAACTTCTTACCATCCAGTAGATCCTTGACTTCAAAAGAAGAAGAATCAAGACCGAGCGCATTTAAATCCCAGTGAACTATTGTGCCTTGTGTAAATGATGGATCTAAATTGACTACAACTAATATTAAATTATCTTCATCGCGTTTTGAGTAGGCGATGATTGCCTCAGATTCGGTGTTATGGAAAACCAAATTACGTAAACGTTGCAGTGCCGGGTTTGCTTTACGAATTGAGTTTAATTGCGAAATAAATGGCGCAAGTGTTAAACCCTTTTTAGCAGCTCCATCCCAATCACGAATTTTAATTTCGTACTTTTCTGAATCTAAGTACTCTTCGCCGCCTTCTTTGAAAGGGCGATGTTCGTAAATTTCATACCCTGCATACATTCCCCATGAAGGCGACAGAGTAGATGCCAGTACTGCTCGCAATGCAAACATTGCTGGGTTGCCACTTTGCAAATGGAAAGGATTTATATCAGGGGTATTAACCCAAAAGTTAGGTCGAAAGAAGGCACTCGTTTGCTGTGCAACTTCGCGGCCATATTGAGTAAGTTCGTGCTTACTGGTGCGCCACGTAAAATATGTATAGGACTGATGAAAACCTGCTTTACCTAACGCATGCATCATGGCTGGCGCAGTGAACGCTTCTGCCAGAAAAATAATTTCCGGGGATTCTTTGTGCACAATATCGAGCAAATCCTGCCAAAAATGCACTGGCTTTGTGTGCGGATTATCTACGCGAAATATTTTGACACCTTTTGAGGCCCACAGACGGATAACCCGCAAGACTTCATCACGGATCCCTTCGTAGTCATCATCAAAGTTAATCGGATAAATATCTTGGTATTTCTTGGGTGGGTTCTCTGCGTATGCAATAGTTCCGTCTGCGCGCTTATTAAACCATTGGGGGTTTGTTTTTACCCATGGGTGATCCGGTGAAGTTTGTAAAGCTAAATCAAGTGCAATTTCTAAACCATTCTTTTTCGCCGCCGAAACAAAGTTTTCAAAATCTTTCATCGTTCCTAACTCAGGATTAATTGCATCATGTCCACCATCAGAGTTTCCTATTGCCCACGGGACTCCAGGATCGGTAGGGGATGCAGTTAAAGTGTTGTTGGGACCTTTTCGATGCGAAATACCAATGGGATGAATAGGTGGCAGATACAAAACATCAAAGCCCATTGCAGCCACGGCAGCAAGTCTCTTAGTTGCTGTTACAAAAGTTCCGCTGACAATACTGCCATCAGTTTTCTTAATCGCACCTTCACTACGTGGAAAAAACTCATACCAAGAACCAACAAGGGATTTTTCTCTATCAGCCCGAACTGGATATTTTTCAGTTGATCCATATACCGTTCTATATTGCGAAGTGCTATCAGCCTCGATTACAAAAAAGAAATCACCCTCACTTGGCACAGTGACAGAGCCCTCATAACGATTTGTGCCAGGCCAAATTTCTAGCATGTCACCACGCGAAACTACTTTTCCTTTTAAATCATGGAGTACAACTTGGGCCGTAAGTTTTTCATGACCCTCAATAATTGCAGTTGCACTTACTTGAATCTTCTCACCCGCGATTGCTTTGACAGGTAGAAATTCTCCCCCGAAGTAAACCGCGGGGGAGACATCGCTAATTGGAATTCGAGAGATCAACCTGAGCCTTCGGTATTGCCAGCATCTGCAGCTGAGACATCGTGGATACGATACTTTTCCATTGCCTTTGTGACAATGCTTTGCTTGATATCACCTTGATTGCATAGTTGCTGTAAAACAGCCACGGCAATCGATTCAGCATCAACTTTGAAGTGGCGTCTCAATGCACCACGAGTGTCTGAGAGACCAAAACCATCGGTTCCAAGTGAATAAAACGGTGCTTCGACCCAAGGGGCGATTTGATCCTGAACGGCCCGCATGTAATCACTCACTGCGATTACAGGACCTGAGTGACCATCTAACTTCTTAGAGATATATGCACGTCGTTTATCAGTTGGATTGAGCAGGTTATGGCGATCGGTTTCAAGACCATCGCGGCGGAGTTCATTCCATGAGGTGACAGACCAGACTGATGCATTGACATCCCAGTCCTCGGCCAACAATTGCTGCGCTTTAAGCGCCCAATTAACGCCAACTCCAGAAGCCAAAATCTGTGCTGATTTCTTCCGAGAATTTGCCGCCGGTGAATACAGATAGATTCCTTTGAGCAAACCAGCAACATCTAGTTTCTCTGGTTCTGCCGGGTGCATGTATGGCTCGTTATAAACAGTTAAGTAGTAGAAAATATTCTCACTGTTTTCACCATACATACGACGCAAGCCATCTTTAACAATATGACCAAGTTCAAAGGCGAATGCTGGATCGTATGCAACAACTGCTGGGTTAGTTGATGCGAGAAGAAGTGAGTGTCCATCTTCGTGTTGCAAACCTTCACCATTAAGTGTTGTGCGTCCAGCTGTTGCGCCTACAACAAAGCCGCGCACCATTTGATCTGCCGCAGCCCAGAATGCATCTCCAGTACGTTGGAAACCAAACATTGAGTAGAAGATGTACATCGGAATCATAGGTTCGTCATGAGTTGAATATGAAGATCCAACTGCAGTAAATGAAGCTACGGATCCTGCTTCATTGATACCTTCATGAAGAATCACTCCTGAAGTTGATTCTTTATAAGACAACATTAATTCGCGATCGACCGCGGCATATTGCTGGCCATTTGGAGAATAGATTTTTAATGTCGGGAATAATGAATCCATTCCAAAGGTACGTGCTTCATCAGGAATGATTGGAACAATGCGCGAACCCAAACCTGGATCCTTAACTAAATCTTTTAGCATGCGAACAAATGCCATTGTCGTAGCAATTTCCTGTTGACCTGATCCACGTTTAACTGATTCATATACAGAATCATTAGGTTGGGTAAGCGGTCTTGAAATTGCACGTCGTCGTGGAATTGATCCGCCTAGCGCTGCACGACGCTCGATTAAATATTTAGCCTCATCGGAATCTGGTGATGGCTTGAAATAAGGAGGTAGATATTTATCTAACTTCTCATCGGGAATATCCAAATGCAAGGTATCGCGGAACTGCATGATGTCTTCGAGTGACATCTTTTTCATCTGGTGCGTTGAGTTACGACCTTCAAAACTTGAGCCGAGTGTCCAGCCCTTAATTGTTTTCGCCAAGATAACCGTTGGGCGACCATTATTTTGTGTAGCAGCCGTGTAGGCAGCAAAAAGCTTGTGATAATCATGCCCACCGCGCTTAAGACTCCAAATCTTTTCATCGCTCCAGTCAGCGACCATTGCTGCAGTGCGAGGATCACGACCGAAGAAATTCTCACGGACATATGCCCCGGACTCAGCTTTAAATGTTTGGTAATCACCGTCAAGTGTCTTGTTCATTAAATTAACAAGCGCGCCTTCGCGATCTTGCGCAAGAAGAGGATCCCAGTCACGGCTCCAAACAACTTTAATTACATTCCAGCCCGCGCCACCAAATATGGATTCAAGTTCCTGAATAATTTTGCCATTTCCACGAACCGGACCATCAAGGCGTTGCAAGTTACAGTTAACTACAAAAGTTAAGTTATCTAACTTTTCACGAGTTGCTAAACCAATTGCACCTAAAGTATCTACTTCATCAACTTCACCATCACCAAGAAACGCCCATACCCGCTGATCGCTCGTATCTTTAATTCCACGGTTATGTAAATAGCGATTAAAACGTGCTTGATAAATCGCATTGATTGGTCCGATACCCATTGACACGGTTGGGAACTGCCAAAAATCTGGCATTAAACGTGGGTGAGGATATGAGGAAAGTCCACCAGCGGGATGTGAAAGTTCTTGGCGAAAACCATCGAGCTGATCTTCGGTTAAACGTCCTTCTAAATAAGCACGTGCATACATTCCCGGGCTGGCATGTCCCTGGAAAAAGATCTGGTCTCCGCCACCTGGATGGTCCTGTCCACGAAAGAAGTGGTTGAAGCCAACTTCATAAAGGGCAGCAGAAGATGCATATGTTGAAATATGTCCGCCAACTCCAACACCTGGGCGTTGGGCACGGTGCACCAACATCGCTGCATTCCATCTATTCATCGCACGGATTCGGCGCTCAATGGCTTCATCACCAGGGAAAGCTGGTTCATTCTCTGGAGAAATAGTGTTGATGTAATCGGTTGTGCGCAATGCTGAGAGGCCGACATTTTTTTCATGTGCCCGTTTCAAGAGGCTGAGCATTAAATAGCGAGCGCGAACTGGTCCGGCATTAGCTAGAGCTGCATCAAAAGATGCCTGCCACTCTGCGGTTTCGGAAGGGTCGGTATCAACCAACTGGTCGATGATCTGATCGGGCGCCTCAAAGTTTTCGCTCATGGGACGTATTCTTGCGTGAACTGACCAGTAAGTCGAAATGAAAGTCCGACCTCTAAAACTTCCATTACCTCTTGTGCCAGGCGCATTTATTGTGTGGAATTAGCCCGTGCCGGCACGTATGGGGTTCAAGGAGGGCGACCTGATTCTGGAGGTCGGCCGTACCAGTGGTTGTGATGAAAATCTTCGGGCCCAATTGCAATCCATTACCAAATCTCAATTCGTGGACAGCCATGCCCAAGAAGTCGTTGACGCAGTAATTATCTGGTGGCGAGATGGGGATGGAGATCTCGTTGATGAATTGATGGATGGTCTGACCTATTTAAGTGAAGCCGGATCACTGTGGGTGTTAACTCCAAAAGTTGGACGCAATGGACATGTTGAGCCAAGTGATATTCAAGATGCCGCACCAACAGCTGGCTTGACTCAAACTTCATCTTTTTCAATTGCGCCAGATTGGAGCGCCACACGATTAGTGGCACGCAAGAGCGCTAAACGATAGGTTTTGTTCTATGACACTAACTATTGGCCAAGCGGCTCCAGATTTTGAAGTAATGAATCAACATGGTGAAAAAATTTCACTCTCATCATTTAAAGGTGAGAAAAACGTTGTACTTCTTTTTTATCCATTTGCATTTTCAGGAATCTGTACTGGTGAGCTCTGCGCATTGCGTGATGACTTAGCAGCATTTCAAAATGATGATGTTCAACTTCTTGCGATCTCTTGTGACCCCATGTATGCCCAGCGTGCATTTGCAGAACAAGAGGGTTACAAATTTCCCGTACTTGCAGATTTCTGGCCGCATGGTGAAGTAGCAAAGGCTTATGGAGTTTTCGAGGAATCACGGGGATGTGCAACACGTGGAACCTTCGTCATTGATAAAGAAGGCATCCTTCGTTGGCAGGTTGTGAACGGCCTAGGAGATGCTCGTAATCTTGTTGATTACAAGGCGGCAATTGCTGCGCTTTAAGCGGGGGATTTAACGATTTCACAATGGTGAAGTAAGATTCACCAGTGCTTGAGAACTTCAAGCGCGCGGGTGCTTAGCTCAGTGGTAGAGCGTCTCGTTTACACCGAGAATGTCGGGGGTTCGAAACCCTCAGCGCCCACCAGTTGTTATAAGAAGGAGTTGATCGCTGACAATGAAAGCCAGTTCAAGCGATCAGCGCCAGATTTTAGATGTGGCAACTTTTGACCAGAAAACCACTGCACTCAATCACAGCGCTTCAACGCTTCCAGAGATTGCAGAACTTGTTTCAGTCACAACTAAATCTCACAATGCCCGCGATCTGCGCATCGCTGCCGAAACCGAACTCAATGATGTCAAGCGCGAATTATTGCGAGCAGAGGCCGATGTTGAACAAGTAGTTCTACGTATAACTCGTGATGAAACACGTCTTTCAAGTGGTTCGGCCTCTCCAAAAGAGCTTGAACAGTTGCAACATGAAGTCGGCACACTTAATTCACGACGTTCAGAATTAGAAGAAGTTGAACTTGAAATCATGATGCGGGTCGATGAAATTAAGTCACGCATCGATGAATTAACTAGCCAAGAAGCTTCATACACTGCACAAATTGACGACCTTAATATTCGAAAAGAAAATGCGCTCGCCCGAATCAACGGTGAACTCGAGTCACTTGCAAAAGAGCGCAGTGAGACTTTGGCATCGGTATCTCCAGAGTTTGTAGCTTTGTACGAAAAAATTCGTACCTCGAATAATGGAAATGGTGCAGCCCTCCTTGTGGCTGGTGCATGCACAGGTTGTAATCTCTCCATAAATGCAGTCGAACTAAAGCGAATTTCAGATTTAGCACAAGATGAAGTTGTTCGTTGCGAAGAGTGTCGCTGCATTTTGGTGCGCGGAGCATAATTAGTGGCACGCCATTTCCTGCTAACTGCCGATGGTGGTTCTCGTGGTAATCCTGGCCCTGCAGGTTACGGTTCAGTCATTACTGAAAACGGAAAGATAATTGCTGAGCTTTATGACTTCATCGGCACTGCTACAAATAACGTCGCAGAGTATTGCGGTCTCATTGCAGGCCTTACGGCAATTAATGCTTTAGATCCTGCAGCAACCGTTGATGTAAAGATGGATAGCAAGTTAGTTGTAGAGCAGATGTCAGGTCGCTGGCAGATTAAACACTCAGATATGCGCAAACTCGCCGCGGATGCTCGTAATGCACACACCGCCTCGCTCATTACCTACAACTGGATTCCAAGAGACCAAAACTCACATGCAGATCGATTAGCAAATAAGGCTTTAGATGAACGATCTGGCGGTGGCGAAATAATTTCTGTTCGTCAAAATTACTTGACTGAGCGCTTGCTTACTAAAGAAGAATCAACAACGATTTATCTGATCCGCCATGGAGAAACTGTTTTAACGCCAATGAAGAAATTCTCTGGAGATGGCCCACTAAATCCTGAATTAACTGAAACTGGCTTGGCACAGGCGGAAAAAGTAGCGCAAGCTATCGCAGCTCTTAATCCTGAAGTTCTACTGGCCTCACCATTACGTCGGACAACACAAACAGCCGAAGCCATATCGCGCATTACAGGTTTACCAATCAACTTCGAAGATTCATGGATTGAATGCTCATTTGGAATTTGGGACGGTCTATCAATTGATGAAGTTAAAGAGCGATATCCAGCTGATTACAACTCATGGGTTTGTTCTACTTCATTTGCACCTCCTGAGGGAGAGTCATACGACAGCGTTGCATTAAGAGTCGATGCCGCCATGGCGCAGATTGCCGCAGAGTTTCCAGGTCAAAGAGTTGCAGTTGTAACTCACAATGGAACTATTAAATCTGCAGCAAAGGTTGTCGTAGGCGCACCTGCTGAATCAATTTTTCATATTGATGTATCGCCGTGTTCAATCACTACAATTTCAGTGTGGCCTAGCGATGGTTTACGTGCACTGCGCACACTTAACGAGCAAGCTCACCTACGCTAGAAAGCCAGAGTTTGGCCATCTCTGAATGACCAAAAACTGTTGGATGAATTCCATCTTCGGCTAAATCCGACATCGACATGGATATAGCCAAGCGATTGAAGTGTTGATCAAATGGAACAAGAACTGCACCAAACTCTTTAGCCATTTCATGTACAACTTCTATTTTTGGATCTAAGTCCTCACGCCAAGTATTCATTTCATCGCGCACGGCCAACAAAAAGGGCTCGCATAATACAAATTGTGGGTTACATGCAGATTTGGTTGCGCTAAGTACGCGGTGATAACTCGCACGAAAATCCTCGGTACTTGTTGGGTCATTGTCATCGTAGCGTCGCCACGTGTCATTGATTCCAATAGCAACTGAAACCAAAGTTGGCTTGTGATCCAATACATCTACCTGCCAACGGTTTTCAAGATCAACTAAACGATGCCCGCTAGTTCCAACATTAATGATCTGCCCTGCTAATTTTTGGGAGCGAGCAATCTCTCGAACGTAACCATCACCATATGGCGGTTCGATATCACGGCCACAATCTGTAACGCTGTCTCCTATAAATACATTAATTGCTGACATAGATCTTCCTTAACTCTGCAATTCAGCCATAAGTTCATTCATTGGACCCTCAATTTGATCACCAAAAAGATTCTTTCGGTGAGCCTCTAAACGCTCACGCAAAGCGCCAAGAGCTTCAATATCTTCACTCGTCCCACTTATGCAGCCTTTAAAGCTGTTGAAGCAGCAACCTTGCAGAATCTTTCCAAGCCCAATCAACACTTCGCCACCGATGAGATATTTTTCTAACCACTTTTCAATCTCTTCAATAATCAGGGGTTCGCTAAATTGTGGGCTGAGCAAGAAACCGTGATTTTCAATAATCGATTGACCGGCTGCAATAAATGTTTCTCCTGCTTCAGCCAATCTGCCGGCACGCCAATGTGTTACCCCTTTGCGAAATACTTGACGCAAATCTGGGGCAGGATCACCACCTACTGCAGTGCCCATGGTTGTGCGTAAGAATGTACGCAGTGCCATACGGTCAGATTTATCATCAACGCGATGGATTAATGCTTTT